>JACJNV010000035.1 GCA_014695175.1 Microcoleus sp. FACHB-DQ6
TATGGTGAATTTAGCTAACAAAGTCCAAGAAGAGCCCTGGTTTAATATGCCGCATCAGGCTACGGATGAATATATGACTAACTTTGCTAAAATGGTAAAAGATAGTTTAGATCCCAAGCTGAAAGTTAATGTAGAGTATTCTAATGAGGTTTGGAATTGGTCATTTCCACAATCCCATTATGCTTTGAAACAAGGTAAAGCGAAGTGGGGAGATAAAGGCGATGCTTTTATGCAATGGCACGGAATGCGTAGTGCTCAAATGTGCGATATCTGGAAAGGGGTTTTTGGGGATCAAAAGAATCGAGTTGTCTGCGTGTTAGGAACTCAAAAAGCTTGGAGAGAGTTAGGAAATTATGCTTTAGATTGTCCCTATTGGGTAGCTGAGGGCAATAAACCTTGTTATCAACACGGCATTGATGCCTATGCTATAAGTGGATATTTTAGTGGAAACTTGGGCGGGAAAGAAAGTGTCAGCACAGTAGAATCTTGGTTGAATGACGCCGATGGCGGGTTTGGCAAAGCTTTTAAGCAATTAAGAGAGGGCGGGTTAATCCCGGGGTCCAATGATAGTTTGCCCGATGTGGAGAAGGACTTTAGGTATTACTTAGATGTGGCTCAAAAAAAAGGTCTCAAGTTATTTGTTTACGAGGGCGGCCAACATATTGTAGGTATTGAAGGAGTGGAGAATAACGAAAAACTGACTAAGTTTTTTATGGAATTAAATAGGCGCCCAGAAATGTATGAGATCTACACCCAATTACTCAATAGTTGGAAACAAGCTGGAGGCAGTCTCTTCATGCACTTTGTGGACGTGGGTGGATTTAGTAAGTGGGGAAGTTGGGGGGCTTTGGAGTATGTGGAACAAAAGGGTTCGCCTAAGTATGATGCTTTGATGGATTTTATTGATAAGAATCCTTGCTGGTGGGATGGGTGTGCTGTTGAGGGATGATGAGGAATTGGGTGCAATCAAGAATCGTTCGATCGCACTTCCTCAAACTCTTCAGCATCCCCCGGCAAACCAGAACCCTCGCTACTCCTCAACCTGGGCGATTCCCCATTACTCGCCCCGGCACCGTAACCCCCAGAATATCTGTCCTCCAAACCCGAATCCCTCAGCGAAAGCGCACTTCTTTGACTCGGCGACAATCTATCTGTCGATCGGCGATTTGTCCCAGAAATCGGCGGCTTCCGAGTTAAAGTTTTCCAAGCAGCCTTAATCCCTGTCACCACGCTGCGAGTAGTTACCTGCACGTTTTGCGCCTGCTTTTTCGCGCTACCAATACTTCGATCGACCTGTTTCACCACCTCCCCCGCACTTTGCACCCCATCGCTAACATCATCCGTCAACTCGCTAATTTCCAGCCCCGTCAACCGAATCGCCTCCAAAGTGGGCGGAAACTCGCGAGAAAGCGTATCAGCGAGCTTTTCCACGCTGCGGGCCGCCCGGGCCAGCGCTTGCACCGCAGGTATTAAAGTCACTAAAACAGCAGTCAGGCTAACTGCCACTAGCAAAATCGAAAGTCCTAGCCAAAATATGGGATCGCTCACTTGAATCTAAGATTGGGGGTTGAGGATTTCATGTCATTTAGCGGATGGGAGGGCGCGACGGGGGACTCACTTCAGCTTCAGCTTCCGAAAGTGTTTGGCGTTCCCGCTGAGTCGCTTCCAAACCGGCCGCGATCGCCTCTTTGAGTCTAATCAAAGTTTCGTCCCAATTTCGGATTGCAGTTTCAGAAAGTCGATCGGCCTGCAACTGCACGCTAGTCGATAAATCCTCCGCCAACTCCGGCAAAGCATCGGCCGATTTTTTCAATATCTGCCGCGTCTCCTTGCCCGGTCGCGGTGCCATCAGCAACCCAGTCACGGCCCCGATCGCAGAACCCACAAGCAAACCGCCAATAAATAATCCTGAACGTTTAGTTGACATTTTTATAACTTCTCTCCATACACCAATTTTAGGCACGTTTGCCCGATCGCAGCCCTTTGCAAAGGTAGAAATATTGTGGAAAATCCTAGGGACTCAGCACGGGCGGCAGTTTTAGGATAGCTTACCTCAAAGGTCGAGCGCGCCTCCGCCAAAGCGTCCGGCCCAAACCCAGCAATCCCAAAAGTTGCTGAACCTGTTGCAGTTGCAATTCCAGTTGTTGATAACGCCGTCGCAGTTGGAGGGCACCTTGCTGCCTTTTAGCCAGGAAACTTGGCGATTTGCTGAGGACATTGCTGCTGCGGCGTTCCATTGCTGCGATCCGCCTTTCAAAACCTGCGATCGTCCGCCTGATTTTCCACACCTTCGCAGCTATATAAAAGCAGACCCCAGAAATTAGTAGATTGATAATTACAACAGCAGTCAGCATTTATTACCTATTTTCAACTACTAACATATTCCGCTTTTTGTGGCGGGCTAGGAGCAACGGCCTACCAGATATATTGTAGGGAGACAACATTGTTGTGTCCTGATGTCTGTTTTAAGGACACAACAATGTTTTGTCCTGAACTATGTGTCCCTCTCCCTAAGCTGGGTCAATTTTTAAGCCTGAGACATAGCAGGCAAACAAACCTTTGTACCGCCCAAACCGCAATAACCGTTCGGGTTTTTAGCAAGATACTGCTGATGATAGCTTTCTGCGTAATAAAACTCAGGAGCATCAATAATTTCAGTGGTAATCTTGCCGTAACCGGCCGCAGTCAAAGCCTGCTGGTAAGCATCGCGCGAAGCTTCAGCTAGCTGCTTTTGGCTGGCTGAATACGTGTAAATTCCCGATCGGTACTGAGTACCCGAATCATTACCCTGACGCATTCCTTGAGTAGGATTGTGACTTTCCCAAAAAACTTTGAGCAGCGTTTCGTAACTAATTACTTTGGGATCGAACACAACCAGAACTACTTCATTATGTCCCGTCATCCCGCTGCAAACTTCGTTGTAAGTAGGATTCGGAGTAATCCCGGCCGCGTAGCCAACAGCCGTCGAAAAAACTCCATTTTGTTGCCAAAATTTGCGTTCTGCTCCCCAAAAACAGCCCAGCCCAAACAAGGCAGTCTCCATGCCGTTTGGAAAGGGAGGTTTGAGCGGATTGCCGTTAACAAAGTGAGTTGCCGGTACCGACATCGACTCTGCCCGTCCAGGCAAGGCCTCTTGGGGAGAGGGCAGGCTCGACTTTTTGCCAAATCCAAATAGCACCATAAGTTTGTGAGGGGATCTCTGATAAACATCTTTACCTTACTTAATAATATCAGATGTATACTGAAAATAGTGGCCCTCTTAAAGGTAGAAGCTAAAAGCCAGAAGGCAGATTTTTTTTACGGAAGGTTTTTGGTGATACTGCTCACTGCCAACGCAGTTTTAAATCACATTAGGCAGTGTTTTATGTCACCAAAACATACCTAAAATATCACCTATTGTTGAGGTATAAATCACGCGGATTTTAGGCAAAATAGCCGATTATTAAAGGTATGGTGTTGTAGTAGTTATTCAATACCATTTAGTGGGAGTGTGTAGAAATGGGCGCTAAACCTTGCAGTCAACCTTTAAAATCTAATCCGTTTATTACTTACCGCGACCCAATTACAGGCAAGTGGATTGTGGTAACTCAGACTTTGCCCAAAGCAGCAGAACAACCAGAGCTAGCAGCAGCTTAAGTTGTATTATTAATTTTACCTAAAAAATCAACTCTAATTTCAGATTGCGTAGAAACGGGTTTTACAAACCATCTATGTCGGAAACGAATAATCTGACAAACCCGCCCTCACAAGGCGAACAATCCAAATGTACATTTTTTTGATTCGATCGCAGACAGGGTTGATGTAGATTATTCGTTGTGTGGGGGCGGGTTTATCTAGATTGTTTGCAGTCATTAAATAGTGGTAAGGTGCTTAGGTTGCACCCTACATATAGCAATCCTAAATGAATCGTAAAAAGATGTAGGGGTAGTGCCTTTCTTTGCCTACCCCGGCTTCATGGGGCAACCACGGGGGGTTTGCCCCTACAAGAATTACACAAATGATTTAGGATTGCTATAGCCGTAAGGTGCTTAGGTTGCACCCTACATAAGTACCACCATACTTTTAAACATTCCTCATCTCTTTTTGCAGTTGCAAATACCGATAGAGGCTCCAAGAGCCCGGATTCAACTCGATCGGGCTGGTGTTCATGTGACCAGCGCTCTGCGGTGGCGTGATAACTTGATTCCGGTTTGTCAACCAGCGCATAGGCCCGAACAAGGGCCCCATTGAACGAGTTTGGCAATTTATCAAACAACAATTCAAGGGAGAAGTGTTTCTGACACTTGTGGAATTGCGTGAACGGCTTAATCTTGTTCTGCAACAAATCACACCTGAACTGTGGCAGTTCGCTATATTCTTACAATTTCATTCTTGAATCTTTATTCTATGCAGCTTCATATTAAATTGGTATAAGCACTGTACATGACGTAAACCTCTAAAGTTGCTAATTTACTCGGGTTCGTTGGTTTCTTAAATCAAGCCAGAAAATATCTAAAATTGATGGTGCTTTGTGAAGCAGTGAACTTGCAAGGAGCAAGCAGCTATCTTGTAGAGCCGCCGGAAATCAGGGAAGTTGAGCAACAGCGGCAACAAATAACTTGAAGCGGGGTGAAGTTTTATGTAATTGAGCCAATATGTAACTAGAGTTCCTTCGCTGCCTCCCGACTGAAATGGATATTGCACAACTAGATGCTTGGTATTCTCCATCTCAACGCCGCACGGCTGTTTCGCTGTTGATGAAACGAGTAGGCGTAACTCGCACTAGGGCTGAATGCTTTGTAAGGCTTTGGATTTACTTATCAGTGAAACAGCTTCAGGAAAGCCAGCCCCGTCTCAAACCACCGCTGGCGAAACTGGAATTGCCCGCAACAGAAGTGCAGTGCACTCACCGGGAAGCCGCCGAACTATTTTACTGCGATTCCGATCGCGGGAGCGATCGCGCCGCCGGAATGATGTTAGATAAATTAGCAGCACTCGGATTAATCGCAAAACACTTTGATGGTAACGCTACGGCCATTCAAATTCAACCAGTTTCAGAAATTTTAGAGACCGCCGAACCTCAAAAGCCTGTACAACTCGAATTAGATAATTTTAATCCTCGGTGCGACGCGGTTATTGTTGCAAATTTATTAGCCACTAATTACAACTGGATGAACCGCAACACTAACGCCGTTCCCTACAAAATTGCTAAAATCCTCCGGCTTTTTGCCAGTCAATACTCAAAGGGAATGCGAGTTTTGCGTCGCTCAGATAATCTCAATCCAGTCGGGTTTTACTTACTTTATCCCACAGCTAGCGAATCTGAAGTAAATTTTTTTAATGCTGCTAGTAAAGGGCTTCATTTAAGTTCTATTTCCGATATAGATCCTTTCAAGATGGCGCTACCAGGAGATATAAATTGCCAGTCAGTATTTGTCCGCAGTTGGATGATCGATCCGCAGTATTTGTCAGAATACCGCAGTGCTTTTCTCGAAGACACACAGAAAGTTTTAGGCGAAATGCAAACAGATTTTCCCAATCTTTGCGACTTGTACACGCTGATGATTCACCCCATGTACGAAAAACAATCCCTAGCTTTGGGATTTCAGAAGACTAGCAGTGACAGTCAGTTATCTGTTTACTGGATGTATCTAGCATTAGATAGATTTTTAGCATTAAATATCAAAGAAGCGTTGCTCAAACTGTAAGTAGAAGGAAGAAGGAAGAAGGA
>JACJNV010000350.1 GCA_014695175.1 Microcoleus sp. FACHB-DQ6
GCGGTGGAAAGCCTGCAAACGCTGCTGGATTTTCAGTACAACCGGATTTTTAAAGCCGAAGACGGGAAGCGGGGCGCGCCGAAGAATATGACTGGCGCTTCTGGGGAAGATCGCACGATCGAAGTTCCCTGCGGTACAGTTGTTTACGACGCGGAAACTCAGGCAATCTTAGCAGATTTAGTGACGCCCGGACAGACTTTTTGCGTTGCCCAAGGCGGCAAAGGCGGTTTGGGGAATAAGTGTTTTCTGACCAATTCCAACCGCGCTCCCGATTATGCGATGCCGGGAAAAGAAGGAGAACACAAATTTTTGCGTTTGGAATTGAAGCTATTAGCTGAGGTGGGAATTCTCGGGCTGCCGAATGCTGGCAAATCCACCTTAATTTCAGCTTTGTCTGCGGCTCGCCCCAAGATAGCAGATTATCCGTTTACAACTTTAGTCCCGAATTTGGGCGTAGTCAAAAAACCGACTGGCGACGGTACGGTGTTTGCAGACATTCCGGGATTGATTGAAGGAGCGCACGAAGGTGCTGGTTTGGGTTACGAGTTTTTGCGGCACATTGAGCGGACTCGGTTGTTGCTGCATTTGATCGATGTTACGGATGAAGATCCGATCGCCAATTATGTCACTATTCAGGAAGAATTGAAGGCTTACAGGCGTGGTTTAGCCGATAAACCGCAGATTTTGGCTTTTAATAAAGTAGATGCGATCGATCTTGAAAGCGAAGAAATCGGTAATTTAATCAGCCGACTTAAAGAAATTAGCGGCGCTCCTGTTTTGTTGATTTCCGCCGTTAGTAGAGTTGGATTGGATGAATTGATGCAGCAAGTTTGGCAAAAACTCGACGAGATGAACGAGAAAGAGGCGGCGGAACTCGAAGCCGTCGCGAGTGTTTAATCGCTTTCTGGTTCCTGAAATTTCCGTGAATGGGTAAGTGTTTTTTTGAGGGGGTCAAATCTTTCGGCTGTAGGACTGGTGCGGCAAGGGTTTGAGCCTCTGTGTCTTGAAAAACGATCGTTGAAAAGTATCTACCGACTGCTTTAAATCGCCTACAAGCGTGACGGTGAAAGTTCCCAAAGGGGTATGGGGCAATCGCTAAGGCTGTGCTGCAAAGGCGGGCAATTTATTTGAGAAGCTTTATCTTATTTTGCGGATATGAGTTGAGCTGCATTCAGGGCATTTCCTAAAAAATCGCCTTATTATCTCTTATGAACTCATATTGTAATTCTGCAACGCCCTAAATTACTATTTTTAACCAACTTTCTCCTCTAAACTGTCTTTTTTTTGTTCGATAGCTGTCGATACAAATAGTCGAGGTAGTAAAAGTCCCGACCTAGTTTTGTAGTCGGCAAATTCAGGATATCGTTCCAGTGAACGATCTTTTTTTATCATGTTAGGAATAAACATACCAGCAATAAAAGCTGCCAGAATTAAAAAAGGTAGCCAGTGCTGAACTAGCATCGCAAACGAGCCGTAGATGAGGATTTCCCCTAAGTAATTCGTATTGCGCGCTCTGGCAAAAAATCCTTCAGTTATTAGTCCCGAACGGTACTTAAGGGTGTAATACTTCTGTGCATCACTACTATAGTGTAGAAAGACACCGAGGATATTTAGGGAAATTGCTGCTGCCACTAACGGCAGAGGTGGTTGTGAGCCACTGCTAATCAAAATAAAAGGTGCTACCCAATAGAGGCTAACTAACATAAAGCCGAATATTCCCGTTCCGACAGAGATTTCTTGTTCCCACTGTTTATCTGGATATATCTGGCCTTTGAGCAGCCACAACAAACCATAAGTACCGTGCAGAGCGAGATAAACCCAAGCACCTAAATTAAAATTTTGGTAAATGAACATCAGTGTCAAAATAAATGGAAAGCTGAGTCCTTTGTGCAGATTGATAAAGTGCTTGAGTTTCATAGCTTTTGCTAATCTCTATCTAGTAAAGTCTATCTCTATTTATATTACACTTTTTTAGATGTAACTACTTATCACGAGCAAACTTATCAACCTGCTTCTATTTTGCCTGACGCGGTAACAAGCAACTTGACAGCGTGACCGGAGTGCCCTCGTTCGTTTATTTGACAGCTCCGGCTCTCGGCTTAACAAAGAAAATCGATCGCGATCTCAGTACCGAAAGAATGTTGCGCGGATCACCCGCGACGAAAGCTTAATCAATGATTTCTATAATCGGGCGATCGCTATTTCACAAGTTCAGTCCTGGACGCATCAACACCAAGAAACCGGGTTTTTTACCGTTTCTGGGGCTGTAACCCACATTCCGCACCGAGACTGTCACAATCGGTTTTTTCGGGAGTTGGAGCGAAAATTAAGTTTTTTTTTTATACAAAGGTACCGCTCGCTCGTGGCAACGATCGGCAGTTTCAAGCGATCGAATAACCAAAATTCGTAGTGTGCCAGTTGGGGGTGCGGAATGTGGGCTGTAACAAAGTATTTCGTGAAAAACCCGGTTTCTGAGCACCGGTGAGTAAGTCTTAAGTCTTGTTAAATTCCGTTTGAGTCGCGAATTTGCCCGTTGTAATCGACTCTCACCCTCCCATCTTGGGAAACCGTAACAACCGTTTCTACAGTAAAGACAGACGAACCAGGCTTGGAACCCTTAAAAGTAAAAGTCCAAGTTCCATCGCCATTGTCAACGAACGGCGATTCCTTAGAAGTACCGTGCATAGAAGCTTCAGCTCGATAGTTGCCTAAACCCCCATTAGCCCTTTCTGCTGCTTGACGAGCTAAGTTTTTTGCCCGATTGAGTTCGATATTATTGTTGATCGCTCTCACACCGTCGGTCTCATATTCAGGAGCAGGATTAGCATTACTCAAGGTGGGGGAGACTCCAACGGATAAAGTTGAGAGCGCTACCAGACAAGCAAGTCGAATGTTTAGTTTCATAATACAAACTGATTTATAGTTTGATAAAGTCTACAACACTTGCCCGAAAAAACCCGGTTGAATTTTCAATTTTTAATTTTCACTTGTGAATCGTCTGGGGTTTCCTCACCGTTCAAATAGCGGTAACTAATCCGAGAAATCTCCCGAATCAATGTTTGAGCTGGCTTCTCCGTTTCCGGTGAATGCTTCACCATTACCGCCACTAAATAACGCTTACCGTTCGGCAAATCCACCATCCCCGCATCCGCTAGCATTGTATCAATGTTGCCGGTTTTGTGAGCAATAACTGAACCTTCGCCTAAACCTTTCGGCAGCAAAGAAGCGTTTTGAGTTTGGCGCATGATTTGCAAAATGCGATCGCGCGATTTCACCGATACCAAATTCCCCCGATCGACCTGGGCTATGATATTAATCAAATCCTTCGGACTGGTAGTATTAGTTCCCTCCAAATCTGGCAAATTATTACGCAGAACCGTGGTACTCAAACCCCAATTTGCAAAATGCTGATTCAACACCTCAGCACCTCCCAACAACTCAATCATCATATTAGTCGCCGTATTGTCGCTGACAACAATCATATTTTGGGCAACTTCCAAAGCCGAATACTTCTTGCCAGGAGCCTGATCTTGCATCTCCCCAGAACCGCCGACAATGTGTTCTGACTTCAGCGTCAGCATCTGATCTAACTGTACTTTGCCCTCATCTACTGCTTGGAAAAAAGCTACTAAAATTGGCACTTTAATTGTGCTAGCTGAAGCAAAAGCAGTATCCCCATTAAAATTTAGGTAGCTTCCAGTATCTAAATCAACTAGAAATATTCCGGCTGTCAAAGTAGGATTTTCTGTTGCTAAAACCTGAACTTGCGTTTTCAAAGCTCCTAATTCTTGATTCAGTTGCAGCACTTCTGGGGCTGCAGGTGCCGCAGATGCGCTATCGGCTGGGTTGTTTTGCCCTGTGCTGGTTTGTTCTTCTGTCGCTACAGTGGATGCTCGACTCACAGCATTCACCACAGACAGCAGCGTACCGCAAATCACCGCTATCCCAACTCCCAAAATCAGCAAGCGAGTAGCATACACCAACGGCGGTACGCTCCGAGGTGCAGAGCGTTTACCCGGTCTAGGACTCGCTTGTGGGCGCGGTTTAGGCACGGGGGGTTTTTTGGCATCTGCGGGGATTACCCTGTCTGAAATGCGCGTTGGGGGCGAACTGGGGCGACTTCCACGGGTGGTAGGGGGAGTGGCTGTTGGGAGCTGGCTGTTGGGATTGCTGGCGATCGAACTCACATTTTCCCGCTCCAGATTCGGGTTCGGAAACTCGAACATATCGACAGCAGCGAGACCTTTTTTCCCTGGTTGGCGAGTCTTCGACTGCGGAGTTTTGCTGGTTCTGGGTTTTCTGGGGTTAATTGCCGATCGGGGATCGGATAAAAAGTCTTGTGTAGTAAATTCTTCCGAAGATGTGGGAGAATTGGCTCCTATTCTGCTGCCGCGACCCTGTTGCAGTGGCAAAGTCGCAGGTTCGGGCGATCGAATTTCTGAATTGCCGTTTTGCGGTTGCGAAGGGCGACGGCGGCCCGAGTTGCCAGACTGGCTTGCTTTGCCGGACTTAGGCTGCTTTGAGCCGGAGTTGGGAGAGGATATCGACGAAGATATCACCGATAATATCGATCCTTTGGGAAACCGCTCTGCCACGTCTTACTCCTTCATCACTACTGTAAATTTCAAGTTTAAGATTTTTCAGCTTGCCAGCCAATCAATTTTAGATTTTAGATTTTAGATTTGCCCCAGAGGCTGCATTATCAGCAACCAAGTTTATTGCTCGCAAATTATCGCAAAGCTT
>JACJNV010000351.1 GCA_014695175.1 Microcoleus sp. FACHB-DQ6
GGGGGCAGCCAATGTATTATGGGAACAGCAGTGTGGAATTCTACGGGATACCAGCGGTTGGGAGTTGTGATGCAGCAAGTTTTGCCGACGCGGCAAAGTTCCCGAACAAAAGCTTGTTGCTGAGTCCGACTTCCGACGTGTTCGATTACGGCAAAACTCACGACTAAATCAAAGCTTTTGTCGGGAAATGGCAAGGCTAAACCGTCAGAACGGACATATTTTAAACCAGGATATTCTTGCTCTAAAAACGAAGCATCTTCCATACCGACTGCGGTGATTTTGTCCTTATGCGGATAAAGTTTCTCAAAGAAATTGCAGTCTTCGCGGCGGTCGGAAGTTACTCCTACATCCAACACCGTTGTGTCGGCGCTGGGATTGGCTAATCCCATGACCAAATCGAACATTTTTTGGCGGGCGTACCAAGATACTTTAGTTGCGAAACCGCCTAGCTTGGGGCCAACATATTCGCTGGAGTTGTTTTCAGCTACTGTCATATAATTTTAGATTTGAGATGAACTGACAACCTGCTTGAATCCCGATTGTTCGCGCTCGATTTAACACAGCATTTGAGCAAGTTAAATCATCTTTCCTGAAATTTGTAACAAAACTGTATTTTTAAGTGTTTTACCTGCGCTTCAAGCTCAGCACGCTGAGAAAAAAGCTGGACAGAACCATCTGCAAACCGACAGTCAGGCAAGTGAGCGAGGGAATAACCAAACGCAGAGTTTTAGAAGGGTCTAGAGAACCGAAAGCTGTTTCCTTCCAGATAGTTAATGACAAGAACGAGCCAACTATTCCGATTAATATCAGCGTGACTCCGACAATCAATCCTGTCTCTAGGGTGACATAGCGAAATATTTTGTTGAGTTTCGGGTCTTCGGGCAGCAGTTTTTCACTGATGGCGAAAACTTTGGTGAAGAAAGCGAAAGTTACTGCTTGAAAACCGATGATAATTGCGATCGCAGCATACAGCAGTGTATGCACGTCAAACCTGATACTCCCGATATTTCGAGTACCGGGCAACAGCCAAATGCCCACTATTAGACCCACAATCATCAGGAAAGCACCCGGATACAAGAACAGCCATCGGGGACTGTAAAGCAGCAGAAATCGCAAGTGGCGCCAGCCATCTCGCCAAGTTCGCAGGTGCGGCGGACGGCTGCGGCCGTCGGGAGAAAGTACGGTGGGGACTTCTGTGATTCGCAACTTGTACAGAGAAGCTTTGACGACCATTTCGCTGGCAAATTCCATCCCCGTTGTTTGCAAGTCGAGTTTCAAAATTGAGTCTCTCCTGAAACCCCGCAATCCGCAGTGAAAGTCGCCTGCTGGACTGGAGAAGAATAGCTGCCCCACCCAAGTAAGTACCGGATTTCCTAAGTATTTGTGCAGTGGCGGCATTGCCCCCGGTTTGATGCCGCCTTGAAAGCGGTTTCCCATCACTAAATCGCACCCTCCCCGCAATTTTTCGACAAAGGCGCCGAGGTTAGAAAAGTCGTAGCTGTCATCGGCATCGCCCATAATTATATAGACTCCGCGCGCCGCGATTATGCCACCCATCAGGGCGCTACCGTAGCCTTTGGCTGCGACAGGTACGACTCTGGCTCCC
>JACJNV010000352.1 GCA_014695175.1 Microcoleus sp. FACHB-DQ6
GTACTTTTTCACTAAGCGAGATTATTTTGTCAATAAGCCGAATTTTTTGAGGTGGGTCGATCGCGCGAAAACATTTGCCTGTAAAGGTTCGGGGGCGCTTGTCGCCCCCTGAAAGAGGGTGGTCTTTGGGGCGCCACATACTTTTTTAGCACCCCCAAGCAACAGCTTTCAGGTTGAAAGCTGCTGCTTTATGCTTTAATGGTCGGCTACCTAATGCTTCGGGCAATCGTCGATCGTTTGTTGATAAATTTCAAGTATGCGATCGACTTTGCGTTCCCAATCAAAATGCTGCCGAACGCGCTCCCATCCAGCGCTACCCATACTCTGCCGCAACTCCGCCGACAGGGCGAGTTTCAGCATCCCATCAGTCAGTCCCTTCACAAAGCCTTCTTTAGAAGCTGGTTCTACTAAAATACCGCAAGTGGAATTTAGATAATCCGCTGGTCCGCCCCAGTTCGTTGCTATGACCGGCAAGCCCACTGCCATTGCTTCCAGAACTACGGCTCCCCCCGGCTCTCGCAAACTCGGGAAAACCATTGCATGAGCTTGTTGCATTTTGAGAGCGCACTCCTCCTGAGACAGCCAGCCACTAAATACAACGCTGCTGTCGATGCCTAAACGAGCTGTTTGAGCTTCGAGTTCCCCTCGGATGTGCCCATCACCGATGATTTCCAAGACTGCATCGGTTTGAGCGGCGACGGGCGCGAAGGCTTCTAGCAGCAAGTCTACAGCTTTCCAGTCGATCAGTCGGCCTAAAAAAATAAAATGAACCTGCCCGGTCGCGGCTCTTGATAAGCTAGAGTCCGATCGCCACACCGAGAAATCCACGCCGTTTTCCACAAGTTCAATAATTTTACCGCGCACTCCTGATGGAAGTGCCTGCTTCGTGCGATCGTTTGCCACTAACAGCGTCTCGGCTTTGATTTTACCGGGCAAAAGACGATTGAAGAAATCGACGCACTGGTGACCGATCGCGATTAAAAGATCGATGGTCGGATTTTGGCGCGATCGAAAGGCCAGAGGAAATTTAACCGACGTGTTCATCGGTCCGATAACTACCGGCACCCCCAATCCGAACATCAACGAAGGAACTGTTGCCGAGACTGGTGTCGGTTCGTGTACAACATCAATCTGGTCTTCGCTCACGAGCCGGCGGACAATGCGACGCTGTAGCACTTGGGTGTACAGGTGACTGAGCAGCCCAAAAGTAAATTCATTCACTCTTGGAGGGATAAATCCCCCGCAATTGTTAAGCAGCCGGTGCAGCCAAGTGTCGGGTACAAAGTGCATTCGATCGCGGTCTTCTGGAAACAGCCCTGTGAGTTCTGGCTGGGTGCGGGCGTGCGCCACTAACCATGTCTCTATTTGGCGCGCTCGAAGTATCCGGAAGTAGTTGACCGGCAGCAATGACTCGCCGCCGAATTTAGTTGAGGCGTTCTGAGCAACAATTAAAATTCGCATAACTTGTTTGGGACTCCACTGGATTTATGTACTCTGAGATGAAATTTCTTCTTTGGAATCACTAAGACGGGTTAGTTATTCCAAGTTTTTCCAAGCACTGAGCTAAAGTTTCTGCACTGCGGCCGTGGCTAAATTTGGCCATGATTTTTTTCCGGGATTCCTGACTGAGGCTCAAAGCAAGTTCTGGATTTTGAAGTATATTGGCGATCGCATCTGCCATTTCTTCGGGTTTTTCTGATTGGACTAATACAGCATCCGCGCCGTCATCTACTAGCTCAGAAGTTCCGCCTACATTAGTAACTACCGCCGGCACCTCCATCGCCATTGCTTCCATCACAGCAACCGGAACTCCTTCATTCAAACTTGCCAAAGCGAAAACGTGAGCTGCTTCTAGACCTTGGCGAATTGTCGGTTCCGAAACAGCCCCAAGTAGCTCCACGCATTCGGACATCGATTTATATTCAATCATTTTTTGTAGCTCTTGGTGATATCCGCTGCCCCCTTGTTCATCCTCGCCTGCAATTTGCAGCCTCACGTCCAATCCCCGATTTTGCAGCAATTATACCATCTCAACCAAGTATTTGTGACCTTTCACCCGGTGGAGGCGGCCGCCAGCAAAAATCTTGCACGGACTTCTTTCTTGCCAAGGCGTGTAAGGGCTGCTGCGTTGTAAGGATTCAGGTCTGAAATTCGGGAATGAGGTCAGGCATAGGAAAGTAGTCACAAGAATGGGCCTCTAGAGCCTCACGGAAAAAAGCCATTACTGAACGAGCTTGAAAACG
>JACJNV010000353.1 GCA_014695175.1 Microcoleus sp. FACHB-DQ6
CCGGACGTAAAGCGCCGCCATATCGCCAATATCATTGAGTTCTTCCACCGTGTAGCCGTAGCGCTGAATGAAGGCTTGATTGTGGTAAATAGATCGCCCTTTCAAGTCGGCGATCACGATCGCATCGCTGGTACTTTCGACGGCTTGAGTGACCTGCAGTAAAGCTAATTCTGCTGCTTTGCGATGGCTGATATCCGTCATCGAACCCACCATCCGCAGAGGGTTTCCGGCTTCGTCCCACACTGCTTGAGCGCGGGCGAGCACCCACTTATAGCTACCGTCTTTGCACTGCAAGCGGTATTCCGCGGCGTAATGGGGGGTTTGGCGATCGAGATAACCTTGGATCGCTGCTTGCACTCGTGAGCGATCGTCTGGATGGATGCGATCGATCCATGCGCTGTAGGTGCTGTCCATTTCGCCGTCTGTGTAACCGATAATTTCTTGCCAGCGGGCCGATCGAAAAGCTTCATTTGTTTGAAGATTCAGATCCCAAATTCCGTCTTGATTGCCTTTGAGAACTAACTGCCAGCGTTCTTCGCTTTTACGCAATTCTTCTTCGGCTTGTTTGCGCTGAATATGATCGCCCAACTGAGTCGCTACAGCCTTAACCAACTCTACTATACGCGGTTCCATAATCGAGCGCTCGCGCTTGCAGAATACTAAAACTGCCAGCACCTTGGAGCTAGCGTGAATTGGCACTCCGAAACAAGCTTTCAATCCGACTGATGCCGCCATCTGCGATCGGGCAAAAAGATGATTTTTAGCTAGAGAAATATCTTCAATCCATTCTACATTTCTGGTTGACCAAATCCGTCCCGGTACTGCCACTCCGGCGGCGAATCTAATTTTTCTACTTTCGCGGCCGAACGTATCTAAATCGCGATCGCTAGCGTACCAAGTTTCGCTGTGTTCCAAAAAATTACCATTAGCAGTCGGTATCCAAGCTTCCGCAAAATTCCAGCCGATCGCATTGCACAGCAACCGCAGGATATCTGGGAGGGCGCTGTGAAAATCTGCCGACTGACTAATGGCTTGAGTTGCTGCCAGCAACAGCTTTATTTCATCTTCTGCTTGCTTGCTTTCTGTAATATCAGTTCCCGTGCCGAGAATTTGTTTTAACTTACCATCTGCTGTTTTTGCAAATACAGTATCTCGGCTGACAATCCAACGCCAAAAACCATCCTTGTGCCTAATTCTGTATTCAATTTCAAATATCTCCCCTTCCGCGCCAGTTGCGACTTGCTGTAAATAATCAGGTATTTTGATTGCATCTTCCGGGTGCATTAAAGTTGACATTATCCACGGCCCGATTGCCTGAATCTCCTCTACTGTATAGCCGAGAATGCGGTATAGAGAAGCGTTCGCATAGATATTTTTTTGTTCTATTAAGTCATAAACATACAACATATTAGGACTTGCCCCAGCAATTTGTTGAGCGAACCGCTGGCTTTCTCGCAGTGCTGCTTCTGTTTTTTTTCTTTGGGAAATATCGCGAACAATGCAAATGATTTCCCCGTCGGGCAGCATTGTCAGCGAGACATCTATAGGGACTTCCGAGCGGTCGCGACGGCATCCTACTGCTTCGGTGCTGTAAGAACCTTTCTGCACTAAAGTCGGCAGGACTTCTTGCTCGAACCTTTGCAGCTCTGCACCTTGGTAGAATGTTTTCCAATTTTTACCTAAGATTTCTTCGAGAGAGTCGTAACCGTAGATTTTTACTCGGGCTGCGTTGCAATAAATCACCTCTTTGTCGGCACTGAATATGGCGATACCTTCGGAAGCTTGGGCCATGGCTGCTGCTTGCCTCTTGAGGACTGACTCGGAGCGTTTGCGTTGAGTGATATCGCGGACGATCGCGATAATTTCGTCCTCCGTGCAGAAAACAATTCTCGCTTCAAAATCGTACAGTTCACCATTAACTGGCATTTGATATTCTACGACTTGAATCTCGCCAGTGTCGATCGCTTGTTGATTGCCCGACAATATTTTTTCAGCAAAAGCAGTCGGTAATATGTCTTGTGCTTTTTTACCAATCAGTGCTTGTTGTGGTAGGATATTCTCGAAATCTTTGGCAGGCTTGAAGTCTACAAAAGTGCCGTCTGCCCGACAGCGAAATATCATGTCTGGTATCGCATTTAAAAGAGCGCGGTTGGTGGCTTCGCTCTTACGCAATTCAGCTTCAGCTTGCTTGCTAAATGTAACGTCGCGAGCCACTGCATAAATCAAACCTTCTTCTGCAAACGGCGATGCTGTCCACGACAGCCATTTATAAGTACCATCTTGGCAAAGATAGCGGTTTTCTAAGTTAATAACAGGGTGCCCTTTTTTAAGTTTTTCTAATTCCGCTACAGTAATTTCTAGGTCTTGTGGATGGACGAATTCTATCAAAGGTTTGGCTAAGATTTCATTACTGCTATAACCTAATACATTCGACCAAGCGGGGTTTAAGCGTTTGAAATAGCCATCAAAACCTGCAATGCAAAGTAAATCTAGCGAGAGATTAAAAAATCGATCGCGGTCTTGCTGGGTTTGTTTTAATTCCGTAACATCCATCACCAAACCGTCCCAAACTATATCGCCGTTGGCTTGCTTTTCTGGCTGGGACGCGCCTTGCAGCCATTTCACTCGATCTCCCATAACTTGCCGCCATTGGTGTTGCCAAGCTTGCTGAGTCGCCGCTGAAGTTGCGATCGATCGCTGCAAGTCTGAGATGTCGTCTGGGTGAACTGTTGCAAAAGCCAAAGTGGCATTTTCTTCTATTTCTTCTGGTTTTAAATTATATATCTGCCAACTGCCGGAAGAAACGTAAGTAAAAGATGTTTGACCATCTACATAAAGCCGATATTGATAAATCATTCCCGGCACGTTGTCGGTCATTATTTGAAATCGAGCTTCGCTTTCCTGCAACGCAATTTGCTGGCGTTTGTAGTCAGTCACATCTCGCATTGTTCCGACCAACATTTTACGACCATCGGCGTTGTTAAATACGGTTTTTTTAGTAGATATAATGCGTTCTAGACCGCCGCCATCTCTAAAAGTTTCTTCCCTTTCCTGAGCAATACTTCTTTGCAATACTTGCTCGTCTTGTTGCCAAAAAAAAGCCGCTTGATCTGGGGGAAAAAAATCGTATCCTGACTTGCCAATCAGTTCCGATCGCCTTTTTCCTATCAAATTGCAAAAAGCATCGTTTAAAACGATCCATCTGTGCTGCTCATCTTTGACAAAAATCGGGTCAGGAGTAGAATTAATCGTGTGATTTAAAAACTCTTCTGATGCTTTTAATTGAGCTTCGTAACGGTAGCGATCGCTCACATCCAAGACTACTTTAATCATCCGGTCAATCGAGCCGTCCCGGCCGCGAATACAGCGCAGAGAAACTCTAGTGTAAACTGTTTCTCCGTCTTTTCGACGCCACCTTTTGTCTAAAACATAGCCTTCGCTTTCCCCTGCTAAAACTTTTTTTAACGGCTGTAAGCTAGCCTGCAAGTCATCAGGAAAACCCCACTGAGCCCAATTGTTGTGCAAAAACTCTTGGCGATCATACCCCAGCAACTGGCACAAAGCATCGTTAACTTCCAAGCACTTGCATTTTTCGGGTTCTGATGGGGAAATTGGAGGAGCAATAATGGCAATTCCGACGAGAGAATTCTCGACTACCGAGCGATATTTTTCTTCGCTTTTTCGCAAAGCTTCTTGGTTGTGCTGGCGCTCGACTGCGTAGCGGAGCGATCGAATTAACACTTCGCTGTCGATGTTTCGCTTGACTAGATAATCCTGAGCTCCGGCTTGAATTGACTGCACGGCAAGTTCTTCATCGTTGCGGGCCGTCAGTACGACAATCGGAGTATTTAGGCTGTATTCTTGTATTTTGACAATTGTACTTAAGTCTTGGCTGTCGGGCAGCGAAAGGTCTAGTAAAATCACATCAAAATGTTCGCCGACCAAAAGTTGTTGCGCTTTGCTGAGGCGGTCTGTACAGCTTACTGACAGCCTTTGAGGCTCGGCTCGGCTGATATTTGTTTCTAATAATAATTCTTCGATAAGATCGGCTTCGGCTTGATTGTCTTCGACGAGAAGAACTTTAAAGCCGTTTCGCTTTGCGCCGGGGCTCAAAACTGATATCATATACCTTGTTCTTTGTCATAAGGCAGTCGAGCTAACTATTATAGCATATAAATAATTCCCTCGCCCCAAATCCCGCCACTCCAAGTTAAAAACTCTTTGGTTCAACAATTACAATCCACTCTATGCCACTGTTTTTTGGCTCTAAGTAAATCCACGCAATCAGAGGCCAAAATTTTACGGTTTTTAGGAGCTCGGTTTCAGGAATAAACTAAGCTGCTGGGTGTTGTGTTTTTTTGGGCTAGCGCCCCGGTCAGTCGATTTTAGATTTTAGATTTTAGATTTACTCCACCAATGAATCGGGGAGGTTGAACCTTAGTCTAAAATTTTTGCCGAATCAGGACTCCTGTAGGAAACTTGTATCCGTTTTTGGGCGGGTTCAGCCGATCGCGCGATCGCACCCCACCCTTTGTTACCCTTCGATTCCGCTACCAACAAAATCCGAGCCATATCCCCGCAGCAATGTGCGCTCAGCGCCAAAAAAGCGGTGGCAAGTATATTCGAGCTTCAGATTTTTACCATTTTTTTTATGATAGCTTACAGAAACTCCTTACTGCTATTTCTTTACTTTTTGCAATCAAATAAATTTTCTCCACAGGTCTTGCTATTTAGCAAAAAAGTGATAGTCTTTAAATAGAGGGGATCAAAAAATCTGCTGGATAGAGCATCGGGAAAAGTTTAATATTTTTGGCGACAAAACTACGTTTCAGAAATGACAGTAATTTGTTGAATGTCATTTGTTTACTCTCTTTAGACCTAAGAGAGATGAAGTTAAGAGGAAAAAAGTAATGCTAGAAAAATTAGCGCTTCAAGAAAAACAAGCTTTAATTCCGAAAGAAAAAGCCTTAGTATTGTGGTTTGATGAAGTCGGCATCGGCGACATCCCATTAGTAGGCGGAAAAAATGCTTCTTTAGGCGAAATGATTCAACAGTTAACCGCCCAAGGAGTCAGAGTTCCCAGCGGATTTGCAACTACAGCACACGCTTACCGCTACTTCATCCAGTCAGCGGGTTTAGAAGCTAAATTGCGCGAAATTTTTGCCGATTTAGACGTAGAAGATCTGCAGAACCTGCGACAAAAAGGCAAGCAAGCGCGGGCACTGATTCTGGACACACCATTTCCGCGAGAACTACAAGCGGCGATCGCGGATGCTTACGAAAAATTGTGCGATCGCTACGGCGACAGTACAGACGTAGCAGTGCGTTCCTCCGCCACCGCCGAAGACTTACCAGACGCCAGTTTCGCCGGACAGCAAGAAACCTATCTCAACGTCCAAGCTTGCGCTGGCGTCCTCGAATGCTGTCACAAATGCTTTGCTTCCATATTCACCGATCGCGCGATTTCCTACCGCCAGCAGCGGGGTTTCGATCACTTTGAAGTCGCCCTATCAGTCGGCGTCCAAAAAATGGTGCGATCGGACTTAGCATCCTCCGGCGTCATGTTCAGCATCGACACCGAAACCGGATTCAAAAACGCCGTATTAGTCACCGCCGCCTACGGATTAGGCGAAAACGTCGTCCAAGGTACCGTCAACCCCGACGAATACTTCGTCTTTAAACCAACATTAAAACAAGGTTTTCTCCCGATTTTAGACAAACGACTCGGCAGCAAAACACTCAAAATGGTGTACGATATCGGCGGTTCTAAATACACCAAGAACGTCTCCGTTATAGCAGCAGAAAAAAATAAATTTGCCATACAAGATGATGAAATCCTGCAACTAGCAAAATGGGCCGTACTCATCGAAGAACACTACTCTAAAGTGCGCGGGACTTATACCCCGATGGACATTGAGTGGGCAAAAGACGGCAATACGGGCGAATTGTTTATTGTGCAAGCGCGACCCGAAACAGTACAATCTCAAAAGTCGGCTAAAATTTTGCGAAACTACAAATTGCAAGGCACCAGTGCAGTTTTAGCAAAAGGACGCGCCGTTGGCGAATCAATCGGACAAGGCAAAGCCCGCGTGATTTTAGATGTGCACAGAATCGCTGAATTTCAATCAGGAGAAGTTTTAGTTACCAACAAAACAGATCCGGATTGGGAACCGATTATGAAAAAAGCAAGTGCGATCGTCACCAATTCCGGCGGCCGAACTTGTCACGCCGCCATTATCGCCAGAGAAATGGGAATTCCCGCCATTGTCGGCACCGGCGATGCCACCCAAATCTTGAAAAACCATCAAGAAATCACTGTTTCTTGTTCAGAAGGAGACGAAGGCAAAGTTTATGCCGGTTTGCTTCCTTTTGAAATTCAAGAAACTGCGATCGAGAATTTGCCCCGCACCCGCACTCAAATTTTAATGAATGTCGGGAACCCAGAAGAAGCCTTTGGTTTATCAGCAATTCCTTGCGACGGCGTAGGTTTAGCGCGGCTGGAGTTCATCATTGCCAATCACATTAAAGCACACCCGCTGGCACTGATTCATTTTGACGAATTGGTAGATGAATCCGTCAAAGAAGAAATTGCAGAACTCACAGCACTTTACCCACACAAACCCGATTTCTTCACAGACAAACTCGCCCACGGAATTGCCACAATTGCCGCCGCATTTTATCCAAATCCAGTTATCGTGCGGATGAGCGATTTCAAGAGCAACGAATATGCTAATCTTTTGGGAGGGCGGCAGTTTGAACCCAAGGAAGAAAACCCGATGCTGGGGTGGCGCGGCGCCTCTCGCTACTACGACCCGAATTACCGTGAAGCTTATGCTTTGGAATGCAAAGCATTAAAGCGAGTTCGCGATGAAATGGGCTTGACAAATGTGATTCCGATGATTCCATTTTGTCGCACCCCCGAGGAAGGGCGAAAAGTGTTAGCCGAGATGGCAAAACACGGTTTAGTTAAGGGCGAGAACGGCTTGCAAGTGTATGTGATGTGCGAATTGCCGAGCAATGTGATATTTGCTGACGAATTCGCCCAAGTTTTTGACGGATTCTCGATCGGCTCTAACGATTTAACTCAGCTAACATTAGGATTAGACCGGGATTCTGCTTTAGTCGCGCACATTTTTGACGAACGGAATGAAGCTGTCAAGCGAATGGTAGAAATTGCCATTAAAGCCGCCAAGAAGTACGAGCGCAAGATTGGGATTTGCGGTCAAGCGCCCAGCGATTATCCTGAGTTTGCTCGTTTCTTGGTTGAGTTGGGAATTGATTCGATTAGTTTGAATCCCGATTCGGTTTTGAAGACTTTGTTAGATGTTGCTAAAGTGGAAGGTGCGGGTTCGTTGATGGATTTAGCGGGGGATGTTGCTAAGGTTTAACCGTTTTGGTTTTTGAGAGCAACCTGGTTTCTCAAACAATAGCTGCCCCATGTTCTGACTTGGTTGTTTTTGAACTCGACCCGGTTTCTCATATCTAGTCCTGTAAAATAACCGATTTTGCGTTTGTAGTGATGAATCCAAGTCCTCTGATTTTTATCAGGACTTGCAGTCGTCACTACAAACCTATTTGATTGCGGGTAATTGACTGAACATAATATCACACCCTACCTGGGCTTCTGGCTTTGTTGGGCCGTGGCGATGCGCTTTACGAAGAAAGCGGCGCCAACAGCTCGCGCCCTCCTCACCCGCCAGCAAACGGTTAACGGTTTAATAGTTTGAGACTTGGCTCGGAACTTTTATGATTTAAAACCGTCTTTTCGGGGATGATTTTCTGTTGCCGATCGCCTAAATTAAAACAAATATTCTCCACATAAGCTCTGAAAAAGTGCTAACTGCTCTCCTGATTATTTTCATAGGTTTAGCTCCCTCGCTGCTGTCTTTGTGGGTGATGCGCTCTGCCCAGGGACAAGCCAGCGACAGAATTGCAGCGGCCAGACTTGCGGTAGCCAATAGATCCCTGCCAACTCAACTACCAACTGCCGATCGCACCTACATACAAGGTCTCGGTTATCCGATCGGCGATATCACTTGCGAGTATAACGCCCGCTCTAATTACATTCGCTGCGCTGTCAATCCTTCAGGGCCCTGTCAAGATTGTCGGTACTACCAAGCCAGAACACTTGACGTTCGCGGTGAAAAGATATAGCTTATATTGATGCTTGTATCTATGCCTATTTGGGGATGTAATAATCAATGAGTTAATATATACTTACGTATAATGATTCTTGTTGGAGCTTGTTTTGGACGACCCACGCCAAAACTCAGCAATTAAAACCTAATCGAGCATTATTGCTTGGTTACAGTTGCCATAACTGGCGGATTGCGATCGGTGTTTTTCTAGTTGAGGATTTACGATCGGAAACCAAGTTTAGATGATAAATTTTGGTTGGGCGGCGAGAAACCTAGGAATAAATTGGGTTTCTAGTCTTCTGGGCGTAACTCCTGCAGTTAAGAAAATTAGCCCACAAAAATCGTAAGTAGCTGAGGGGCAGATCTCCAAATCAGTTTCTCCAAAACATCATGAAAAATTCTGCACGAAACATTGTCCCGAGCATTTATCCTAAACAGAAACCAGCTCGAAGACTCTAAGTTGGCAACTTGAGAAGTTGCTTGTGGGCGGCACTAATCTGTTTTTGCGATCGTAGCGAAACAGTCTCAAACCTAGATTGCTATCTCCAGACTCCAAGTCATGAATTTTTAAGACGCTTCGTCGATACAGGGTATGCCAATTTCAATTGAATCTCATATGTTGCACCATTTTCAAGAATAGGCTTTCCGGCCTGTTTCACACCCAGTGAATTTTCTTATGGGCTGGGCAGGAGAACCCCCCATAGAAGGCTTATTGAGAATGGTACAAGATCTCAGTTGAATAACACTTCGGGCACGGCCGCCATAATTATGTCACGGCTATAACTCCCTAATTAATGTCTGGTTGCTATTGTGAACAGGGCTTGCACACCAAAACCAAAGAAACCTAGTTGTTTACCGGGAGCGAGGGCTGCAAAGAAGTCTTTCCGTCCCTCAAACCAGGTTTATACGTCTAGAAATAGTGAATTTTATCTGCCGATTAAAGTGCATTAGACAATGTACAGAAAACCTCATTAAGTAAATTTTTGAGAACTCGTGTTATTATCTACTGCGCGATGTAAGAGATAAGCGTGTAACAGATACACTCGCTAACAGAAAAGAAAAAAGCCGAAGGCAAAATATCACTCGATAGAGAGATTATTGGGATTCCAACCCCAAATCCTCAGCGCTTCTGCCGGCGATATTGGCAAGGCTATCAAATATTAATATACCACTGCTTTGTGCTGAGTAAAATTCGCTTTTTGCTCTTGCTCCAAGTTAAGCAGCAGAGCCTCTTACTCTGCAATTAAACCTTTTCAATAGGTGATAATGATCGTCTGGAAATGGGTACATCATCTACAATCCGTGAGCCAATTTGACCATGAAAAGCATCTGCAACAAACCAATTTTTAGCACCCCACAAATATGTGACTCCACCGCAAGGATTGCGGGCACAAACTCCCGAACAACAGCAACTTATCATCAGAAAAAACCCATAAAACAAGTAAAAACAGAGGAGTGTTCCCTGTCCCAGAAACTTCGTGGCGACATCAGAATTGGGCATCCCCACAGAGAATTTTTGCGAGCAACTGTAGGAGCAAACCCCCCGTGGTTGCCCCCTCGGACTCTAAAAAATGTACTGTTCCTCGATGCCAGAGTAGAGAACGGCGACAGCTTGACAAGAGGAGCAACAGCCGATACAGAGGTATTTGTATTGGACTCGACGCGGGATGGAGTCGAGCAAATTACTAGAATTTTGACCCATTACAGCGATTTAGACAGCCTTCAGATAGTTTCTCACGGTCGAGAAGCGGGGGTGCAGCTAGGGTCGATCGAACTCTGCAACGACAACTTAGAAACCTACAGCCATTTGTTACAGCAGTGGGGAAAAGCCCTCAGCGAGAGAGGAGATATCTTGTTATTCGGGTGCAGCGTCGCAGCGGGGGAAAGCGGCGAGGCCTTCGTGCGGAGGCTGAGCTTGATGGTCGGTGCAGATATTGCAGCTTCCGACAACTTGACGGGGAGTGCGGCACTCGGCGGCGACTGGCAATTAAAATTTGCGACCGGGGAAATAAAAGCGAGAATCGCCATTGAAAAAGAAGTGCTCGAAGCCTACCCTTACGTCCTCGGCACATTAGTTAACGAAACTTTCAAAAACTCCACAGTTAGGGGGCCTTGGATTTACGGGGGAAACAACGGGGCACTGTTCAATCCCACCAGCGGGGTTCCAGCAGCCAATCAACGTATCCCCGGCATTACCGGAGGCACAGTATCCGGCGTACTTCCGGCTTTGGGCGGTTCGACTCCCGGGGATGGCGCTCTGCAATTAACTCCAGCAGCAGGTGATAGGGAAGCCTTTGTCATCTACAACAACCCCATTCCTTCAACCGACGGTCTCAGAGTCCAGTTTGATTTTTATTCTTACGGTTCAAGCCAGCAATATAGGGCTGAGGGCCCCTTTATTAGCCCTCAGCCAGGGGATGGTCTGGGTTTCTTCTTGATTGACGGCACTGCCAGCCCAACTAGGACTGGGGGTTATGGCGGTTCTCTGGCCTACGCTCCACGAACGGGTATACCCGGTATTAAGGGAGGTTATTTAGGCATTGGACTTGACGAGTTTGGCAATTTTTCCACATCCACAGAAGGGCGCTCCGGCCCGCAGCCACCTCCGATTCCCGGCTCCTCTATTGGTTCTTTCAGACCTGATTCAGTAACGGTTAGAGGCAAGGAAGCAGATGGTTATAAGTTTTTAACAAATGCGATCGTTCCTTTCGGCATCGATAACATTCCTACGAGCATTGACTTTAGTGGCCCTGAACCAGGCAGCAGTTTTAACTTCAGCAATACGTTCACGAGCGATCGCAATTTAGCCAAAAGATCCGTTCAAATTACGCTGAATCCATCTAACGATCCGGTGAATCCCTCTCGCCTCACCGTTGCCTTCGATGAAAATTTCGACGACATCTACGAAACTACATTGATCGACATCCCCAACTTGGCCACCGAAAACGGCCCAGTACCGCCAATTTTCAAATTTGGTTTTGGCAGTTCCACAGGAGGCGCCAACAACATTCACGAACTTCAAAACGTGGTAGTTGAAACTATCAATCCTCCCACTCTCGCCGCTGAGGTTGCCACTATTAAGACCGGCCCGCAGTTCGTCAAGTCCCAAGGCAGCATTACCTACACGATTACTACAGTAAACAAGGGGCCAGCGCCTGCTACAAATGTTCTGATTCAAGACGAAATACCTTTAGAACTCCTGCTTCCGGGCGGATTGCAGCCGGATCTGATTGCCTCCAACAACGGCACTTACGTGAACGAAACGAAAGCTGTCACCTGGCCGTTAATTCCGGTTCTCAATGCCGGCGAGACTGTGACTTACACCCTGACAATTGATTTGCCGCCCGGTTTAACCAGCGGTAGCAGTTTTGCCAACGTTGCATTCAGCACTAGCTCGACTTTCGACCCCGACCTCAGCAACAACAGCGGTGTACTCGCGCCAGGGCAAATCGAGGGGCCTGGTGTAGTCTTTACCACAGTTGTCGATACAGTCGCGGATTTAGTTACTACCAAAAGTGGCCCTGTGACCATCTCGGCCGGGTCAAGCGTCGCCTACACATTGACTACGACTAACAGGGGGCCCGACCCCGCTGCCAACGTGACCATCACTGACAGCATTATTCCGGGTTTGACAGGAGTCACCGTCTCCGACGGCGGCACTTACGACGCAGTTTCGGGCATTGTCACCTTCCCAGCACTGACGGCGCTGGCAAATGCGGCTACTGCGACCCGCACCATCAGTTTCATCGCCCCAGCGACCCGTACCGACATCAGCAACACGGCCCGAAGTAGCGCCGCGACTTTCGATCCGATCGCCACTAACAACAACGGCTCGACAACCAACAAAGACGGCACTCCCACTAACTCTACGGTTACGACAAGTATTGCGCCCAACGCCGACCTCGCAACCACCAAAACC
>JACJNV010000354.1 GCA_014695175.1 Microcoleus sp. FACHB-DQ6
CATTCAGGCGCTGGCTTTGGATAGCGTCACCCAATTAATCGCCGACACTCTGGATGCCAGCGTAAATTCAGACGAAATAAAAGTTTTTTCTGAATTACTTTTTAATAAAACCCAAGGTAATCCTTTTTTCTTAACGCAGCTACTCAAAACCCTGTACTCGGAAAATCTGCTGGTTTATCAGGTAGATACAGACCGCTGGGAGTGGGATATTCAACAAATCCAAGCAATTGGTATCGCAGATTTCAATATTGTTGAACTGGTTGCTCGCAATATTCGCAAACTCCCTGAAACCACCCAGAAATCCTTAAAATTAGCGGCTTGTATCGGCAACCAATTTAACTTAGAAGTTTTATCAATTGTCAATGAAAAATCCAACATAGCGACGGCTGCTCATTTGTGGGAGGCAATGCAAGCGGGTTTGATTCTGCCGCTGTCTGAAAATTACAAAATTCCTCTAGTGTTTGCCCAGGAAGAGTTGGCATCTATACACGATATCAAAGTTGACTACAAATTTTTGCACGATCGCGTGCAACAAGCAGCCTATTCTTTGATTCCAGAGTCAGACAAAAAAGCCACTCACCTGAAAATTGGTCAACTACTGCTGAATAATACAACAGAGCAAGAGCGAAAAGATAATATTTTTGCTCTGGTTAACCAACTGAATTTTGGCACAGATTTGCTAACTAATCAGTCAGAAAAAGATGAGTTGGCTGAATTAAACCTGATTGCTGGACAGAAAGCAAAGGCAGCTACTGCATATGAAGCCGCTGTTAATTATTTGAATGTAGGTATAGAACTCCTGAGCCAAGATAGCTGGGAAAGTAGATACGATCTGACATTTAATTTTTATCGGGAAGCGGCGGAAGCCGAATATCTCAATGCCAATTTAGAACGAGCGGAAATTTTGTGCGGTCGCGTGTTTCAAAAAGCCAAAACAATCCTCGAACAAGTCAACTTATACGAACTGAAAATTAGAATTTACCTCGCTAAAAATCAAAATAAAGATGGCTTAGATGCCGGACTGCAAGTTCTAAAGATGCTAGGAGTGACCCTATATGAATCACCCCCGCAAGAACTCAATATTGAGGAGTTAGCAAACCTGCCTGAAATGAGCGAGCCCTACAAGCAGGCGGCTATGCAGCTTTTAGTTCTTATATTCCCACCTGCTTGCTTTGCAGAAAGCCCGCTATCGCTACCTATTATATATACTATGGTGGAACTTTCTCGTCAGTACGGGAATTCGCCGCAATCTACTTACGCCTATTCTGTTTACGGTATATTCGTATCTTGGCTATTCTCAGATATAAATTTATCCTATCAACTGGGGCAACTGGCTTTGCAGCTATTAGAGAAGTTAGATGCTAGAGAGTTTCGTTCTAAAGTTTTAGTTAATGTTTCCATCGGTATTATCCACCTCAAAAAGCATACTAGGGAAACGATAGAACCCCTTCGTCAAGCAATTAATAGCGGCTTAGAATTTGGAGATATAGAATATGCTTGTCATGCTGCTGATTACTATTGCTCGCATTTATTTTTTAAGGCAGAGCATCTAGACTACGTGCAAGAACAGCAAAAACTATATATTGACTTGGCAGAGAGATTGTCCCAAGAACACCAGTTATATTTACTCAAAATTCTCGGTCAATTAGTAGAAAATTTAAGGGGGATGACAGATAATAAACTGATCTTGATGGGCAGCATATTAAATGAGGAAAAAGCTATCTCTTATTTAAGAAAAGTAAAGAATTTCATTTGCTTGTTCAGGCTTTATTTTGCCAAAACTGTAGTTTGCTATTTGTTTAAGCAGTATGAAGAAGCTATCGAGTTTGCAAGAGAGGGGTTGAAATATTCAGGTTACGTTCAATCAAATATTAGTTTTATTGAACATACTTTTTACTATTGTCTGATTCTTTTAGCCCAGTATGCTCAGGAAGATTCAGGAGAGGAAGAAAAGAAACAAGAATACCTCAACCAAGTAGAAGAAACTCAGAAAAGCATAAAAAATTGGGCGTTCCATTGCCCAGCCAATTACCAGCATAAGTATGACTTAGTAGAAGCAGAAAAAGCCCGCGTGTTAGGGCAATCTTTCTCAGCAATGGAATATTACGACTTGGCGATAGATGGAGCCAAGGAAAATGGATATGTACAGGATGAAGCCCTCGCCAATGAATTAGCTGGAGAATTCTATTTAGCATTAGGTCGTCAGAAAGTAGCGCGTACCTACATGATAGACGCTTACTATGCTTATATTCGCTGGGGAGCGAAGGCCAAAGTTAAAGATTTAGAAGAGCGCCATGCTGAACTACTCGCACCAGTCGTCGGCAGGAAAAACAGCCTTCCGAGTGGAAGAGACGAAACGATTGTTCAGACCAGAAGCACTGTCACTTCTACCAGTTCAGGTGCTGGACAAGCTCTGGATTTATCAACAATAATCAAAGCCTCCCAAGTGCTCTCAGGGAAAGTTCATCTGGATGAATTGCTCTCGAATTTGATGCAAGTCTTGCTGGAAAACGCGGGAGCGGAAAAATTTTATTTCCTCATACCTGACCCAGCAGGTAAGTGGAAAATTGAAGCTCAATGTACGGGTGAACGATGTCAATTAATTTCCAAGTCAGCGACTGAAAGTCAAGAGATTCCTATCTCGTTGGTTAATTATGTAGAACGCACGCAAGAAACTCTTGCGATCGATGATGCAACCACTGAAACCAGGTTTGCCTCTGACCCGTATATTATTCAGCAGCGACCTAAATCTATCTTGTGTAGCCCCCTGATTAATCAAGGTAAGTTGGTAGGCATCTTATACCTAGAAAATAATTTAACAGCGGGGGCTTTTACGCGCGATCGCCTAGAAGTCCTCAACATCATTTCCGCCCAAGCTGCGATCTCCATCGAAAATGCCCGTCTCTATCAAACTTTAGAAGATAAAGTGCAACAACGCACCGCTCAACTCGCCCAAGCAAACCAGGAAATTAGCGCCCTCAACAACAAACTTAAAGCCGAAAACATCCGCCTCAGTGCTGAGTTGGAAGTCACCAAACGACTGCAACAAATGATCTTGCCCAAACAATCAGAACTGGATAAAATTAAAGGATTAGAAATAGCTGGATATATGCAACCTGCCGATGAAGTTGGCGGCGACTACTACGACGTGCTAACCCAAAATGATAAGGTAAAAATTAGCATCGGCGATGTTACGGGACATGGTTTAGAAAGTGGCGTATTAATGATTATGGCGCAAACCGCCGTCCGCACTCTCCAACAAATGAACGAAACCGATCCGGTGAAGTTTCTTGATGTGTTAAACCGCACCCTTTATGCCAATATCGAGCGCATCGACTCCCCTAAAAACATGACCTTGGCTTTGTTAGATTATCAAGATAGTAACTTCAGCCTCAGCGGTCAACATGAAGAAGTTATCGTAGTCCGTACTGATGGTAACATCGAACTGATCGATACAATGGAACTCGGTTTTCCCCTGGGATTAGAGGAAGATATTTCGGGTTTCGTTTCCCAAATTCAAGTGCATCTTAATCCAGGGGATGTAGTAGTGCTTTACACAGATGGAATTACCGAAGCTGTAAATATAAATCGAGTGTATTACGGCATAGAAAGATTGTGCAAAGTGGTGAAAGAAAATCGCCACAAAACGGTTGAAAAAATTCGACAAGCAGTAATTGATGATGTGCGGCAACATATTGACAAGCAGAAAGTTTTTGACGACATTACGTTGGTAGTCCTAAAACAGAAATAACGCAAGTTGGGAATTGGGAATTGGGAATTGGGAATTGGTAATTGGTAATTGGTAATTGGTCATATCAAGTCCGGTTGCACCGGACTTGTATAGTGGGGGTGTAGTCGATCGAGACGAAGAGGCTCGCTCCATTCCCTTCCTTGGACGCGACTTCTCCAAAGTCCTAAATTGGGCGATCGCCCAATTTACCGCAAACATTCACCTAACATCCAAAAATCCCCAAAAACATCAACCAACTTGTGGTAAAGTTTTGTGTCGATTGCTTTGCGTCAAGGCAATCTTCTGCAAGTTCAGTTAAACGCGCTCACAGCTATGTTTTTGTCAATTCTACCCTTAGCTCAAGCAATCCCGACACCTCCGACCCAACAAGTTATCATCCAGCGAGAAGTCCCGCTACCGGAAAACGAACTGGATTTACCACAACCGCAGACAACGGCCCCGCTAAACACAGTCATGCAGCCCCAGCAAGTGCGCGTTTTGCCGGGACAACTCGACAGCATCCCGGTTTTCAACAGCAACAGCCCGGAAGTTGTGCAAACCGAAGGCATTTTGCTCTCCACATTTCCCCCGGAAACAAAACAAGTGCCTTCTGCACACTTAAACTTTCCTTTCAAAGGTCGATTTGACATCTTTGCCCACCACATCGCCAAAGCTAAAAATCGCGAAGAAACTCGCACCTTATTTCAAGGAATAATTGTCCACAATCCTAACTCCGAACCTGTTACTTTAAATGTCTTGCAAGGAGCGACTTATTTAACTCGCCCGGATGCTTTGTTTATCGATTTACCGTCGTATTTAGAGAATCGATTTGGCACTGTGTTTGCGGGGCCTGGAAGCCGCATCACGAGCGATGTGCTGCGGGGATACAGACAAGCCATTTTGCCGGCTGCGATCGAGATTCCGGCCAATGAGAGCCGAATGCTGATGAATTTGCCCATACCTGTGGGGAATGTGACGCCTGCTTCCAACGGTCGATCGACCTTGATGCGAATGTCGAGCAGCAATTCGGTTTATGTAGCGTCATTAGCAATGTTTGCTCCTCAAAGTCAAGGAGGAGTCGAGCAATATCCCACATTAGAACAGTGGGAAAATATTTTAAATACCAAAGGTTTAGCGGGGCCGAGAGATTTAGCACCAACTCCGAGAGGCGAAAATCCAGTGCAAAAAATTTATGGTCGCGTGGCAGGAGTAGCTGAAGGTTCCCAGTGGGAAGCTAAAATTACGGACAATTCGAGAACCGATTATTTAACTATTCCCAAGCGCGGGGAGTCATTTTCTTATGCTTTGAGCACTACTGATACGGGTACTTTTGGAACTGGTCAAGTTCAAAGCGCTAAAATGTTAGCTCGCTATCCCGATACTGCTTATTTTGCTCACGGTAATTACGGGATTCAATACAACTTAACTTTTCCCCTTTACAACAAATCTCGTGAATCCCAATCTGTTAGCATTAAAATGCAAACACCGATTAAAGCAAATACAGAATTGGGGGGATTGATGTTTTACGATCCTCCCGAAAATCGGATATTTTTCCGAGGTACGGTGCGGGTAATGTTTAATGATGATACGGGCAAGACTTTGACGCGCTACATTCACATCGTGCAGCGCAGGGGACAGCAGGGGGAACCTTTGGTGAATGTGAATATGAAGCCGGGGGAACGCCGTTTGGTGCAGGTGGATTTCTTGTATCCGCCGGATGCGACGCCGCCGCAAGTTTTGACTGTGCGATCGAGTAATTAGTTGGTGGTTGACGGTTGACTTTTGGCTGTTGACTGTTAACTGTTAACCTTTGGGTTTTTTGTTTTAATGAGTTAATATAGGCATTAAGTTTTGGTGAAAGTTCATTTAATATCGTTTCCGGTTGCATCGGAATGATATCGAGGACACGGCAGTGCCGTGTCCCTACCCCGATTAATTGTAGGGACACGGCACTGCCGTGTCCTGACTGTGGGTAATATTAATTCCGATGCTAGCGGAGTTGATATTAAGGGCAAACCATTGACAGTCAACAGTCAACAGTCAACCGTCAACAGTCAACAGTTAACCATTAACTAATTAAAGCGTCAAAGATTGAGGATTTGTCTCAATCAATTTCGCTAAATCTTGCAAGAAAGATGCAGCATCAGCACCGTAAATAATCCGGTGATCGCAAGTAATATTCACCTGCATTTGCCGCTTCACTCCCATCAAACCATCTTCATTAGCCACTACTTGCGGCCGCGAAGAACCGATCGCCAAAATCGAGCCTTGATTCGGCGGCAAAATCGCGTCAAACTTGTCTACTCCAAACATTCCCAAATTGGAAAGAGTAAAAGTTCCCGTGCTGTATTCATCAGGCTTCAACTGCTTGGTGCGGGCGCGATCGACTAAATCTTTCCAACTGCGGGAGAGCGAATAAATATCGAGGCGATCGGCATTTTGCAGCACCGGCGTAATCAAACCGCCGCCGTCCATCGCCACCGCTACCGCCACATTAATATCAGCGCGGTGTTGAATTCCCGACTCCACATAACAAGCATTCAGCAGAGGATGTTTTTGTAAAGTTACTGCTACAGCCTTCGCCAGCATACCCGTCATCGTGACGCCCTTCGACTTAATTTGTTTGTAGAGTTTGTCGAGATTATCAGTAGTAATTGTGTAACCGACGCGGAAAGACGGTACGCTCAAACTTGCTTCCATATTCCGCACCACCGCATTTTGCAGCGCGTTCATTGGTACTGTTTGGCCCGAAAGTGCCACCGCCGGGACTGGTGCGGGTGCGGGTTTGGCTGCTGCGGGGGCCGGTGCGGGTGCTGTGGGTGCTGCGGGTGCGGGTGCAGCAGGGACTGTTACCGGTTGCTGAACCGGAGCGGGTTGGGCTTTGCCGGCTGCTGCTTCCACATCCTCTGCGACAATGCGACCGTTGGGCCCGCTGCCTTTGATAGAATTCAAATCTACTTTAAACTCTTTGGCTAATTTGCGAGCGCGGGGAGAAACGACGCTGCGGCCGTTTTGGCGGCTGACATTTTGCTGCAAACCTGCTGACGATGTAGCTGCGCTCACAGGAGCGGGGCTGGGAGCGGGGGCTGCTGCTGCGGTTGGAGCGGCGGCTCCTTGCTGCTGAGCGACGGCGATTTCGGCTTCTGTTTCTGCTACTAGGGCGATTGCCGCCCCCACCGGAGCAACTTCGCCTGCAGGTACGATAATTATTGCTAAATAGCCTTCGTAGAAAGACTCCACGTCCATGTCGGCTTTGTCGGATTCAACCACCACCACCGTTTCGCCTTTTTCTACTTTGTCTCCGGCGGATTTGACCCAGGAAACAATTTTGCCCTCTGTCATTGTCGAACTCAGGGCTGGCATGAAAACTTCGCGAATCATCTGTAAAAAGTCCTTTTGATTTGGTAATAGGTAATGGGTAATTGGCAATTGATCATTGGCGATCGGCCACCGGCAATACTTATTATTATGCCAGTGTCTCGCATTCTTGATGTGTGACTGTTGACTCAAAATCAATTGCCAATTACCGATCGCCAATTACCACTTACCAATTTCTAAATATCACCTCGAATTTCTTCGACTATGCCGTCGCGGAGGAGAATTTCTACTTGCATTTTTTGAATCAAGTTTTCTCCGAGCCCGACAGTGAATGTGCCGTCAATTTGACCTTGGCTCACTTCTTGTTCCAGGTCTAGCACCTGCACTTGTTGAAGCTGTTGCAGGTTTTGGTTTTTCTGTTCTAGCAGTTCGCTTTTTCTTTGATTCACCTGCACTTGAATGTTTTCTATTTGCTGCATTACCTGCGGGCCTGGGGGCTGCAGATTTTGCTTTTGGATTTCTGAAATCATCCGCTGCCCTTGCATTTCTAACTGTTGTAGCTGAGAGTCTATTTGGTTGATTTGGGCTTGGAGTTGCTGTTGAGCTTCTTCTTTCCAGCGGGGAGTAACGACGACTTTAACGTTAATCGATCGCTTCAAGAGTAATTGTGGTTCCATAAAGTTGTTGCTTGTCAATTAGGAATTAGGCATTAGTCATGAGTCATTAGTTGGTAAACATGAACTAATGGCCCAGGACTGAGGACTCGGACTCGGGACTCGGGTGTTGGGATAATTTTTTCTTTTCCATTCCCCAAGTCCTGCGAATATTTCAAAACATCCCGTCAATCATATCGCGGTAGTGTTCCGTCACAACCGGGCGCTTAATTTTAAGGGTCTGGGTCAACATTCCATTTTCGATCGAAAATGGCTCCTGAATCAACCGGAACGGGCCGATGCGATCGTCCGCGCGGTATCCAGGGCGATTTTGCACCTCTCGGTTCAATTCTTTGCGGAATAAATCTTGAATTGTCTTGCTATTCCAGTCAATTTCGTGTAAAGGGGGATTCTGAGTTTCTGCCCATTTCTGCACGGCTTCTGCATTGGGGACAATTAAGGCGCCGACGGATCTCTGGTCTTGACCTACTAGCATAATTTGGTCGATGTAGGGGCTGCGGAGGCAGGCGTCTTCTATGGGTTGGGGCTCGATGTTTTCGCCGTTGCTGAGGACGATCGTATCTTTTGCCCGCCCGGTCAAGATTAAGTCGTTTCCCGGTGTCAGCCAGCCCAAGTCGCCGGTGTCGAACCAGCCTTCGGGGTCTATGGCTTTGGCAGTCGCTTGGGGATTAAGATAGTAGCCCTGCATAATTTGCGGCCCCCGCGCCAATACTAAACCGCGCTGGCCTTTTGACAGTTGCTGTCTGCTTTCTGGGTCTACTATTTTAATTTCCGTATGGGCTAGAGGCTGTCCAGCGGAACCTTTAAGATTGTGCCAAGGGCGGCGGACGGTTAAAACCGGGGACGTTTCGGTTAAACCATATCCCACTAATAAACCGATATTCGCTATTTCAAAGAAATTGTCTATATGCGCGGCCAAAGAACCGCCGCCGCTAATCGCCCATTTTAAGCGTCCCCCTGTAGCTTCCCTGACTTTTTGGTAAACCAGTTTTTCGGCGAGGGCGTGTACGGGCGACAACACAATGCTTTTGGTGCGGGCGATTAGTTTTTCGGAAGCAGAAGCCGGTTTCAAACTGAGAGTTAATCCTTGAAAAATGCGGCGGGCCTCGATGTATTGCTGGCTGGCAGATAACAGGAAATCCACCAATTTTTGTTTGTTAGGTGGCTGTTCCCGAAATTGCTTTTGTACGGCCTCGTAAATCGATTCCCAGATGCGCGGAACGCTGACCATGTACTGGGGTTTGTAAGTTTTAAAGTCTTGTTTGAAATAGCGAATATTGGTGTAAATTTGCGTGCATCCTTGGGAAAGCAGGAAGTATTCGACGCTGCGTTCGTAGGCGTGCCAACTGGGCAGAATGCTGAGGGCAGATTCGCCGGCTTCGGGCTGGAGAACTGTACCCAAGGTGGTGAGTTGGTGCAGCAGGTTCCCGTGAGTCAGCATGACGCCTTTGGGTTTGCCGGTGGTGCCGCTGGTGTAGAGGAGGGTGGCGAGGGTTTGAGGCTTGTGGTTGGTGGGTTTGAGGGGGCGGTTTGCCCCTGTGGTCATGACTTGGGAAAATTTGACTGTGCTTAGGGTTTGGCTGGTTTCCGGTTCTTCGTCGGAGAGGAGGACGATGAGTTGGATGGGCAAATCCGGGAGGCGGTGTTGCAGTTTTTTGAGTAATGCCCGGTTTTCGACTACCAAGGCGGTGCTGCCGCTGTCTTGGATGATGTACAAAAGTTCTTCGGGGTCGGCGGTGGCGCCTCGAACGGCGTTGGCTGCCCCGGCCATCATGATACCTTGGTCGGCTATCAGCCAGCGGGGGCTGTTGTCGGCGAAGAGGGCGACGCGGGGAGGGATGGGTTCTCCTGGATTTGGTTCGATGCCGAGGGCTTGGAGGCCGGCGGCGAATTGCTGGATTTGCTGGTAGAGGTCGGTGTAGGTGAGTTTGATTTCTGGCTGGCTGTGGGGGTCGTGGAGGGCGACGGTTTGACCGAATTTTTGTTTGACGATCGCCCAAAATTCGGGTATCGATTGAATGGAACTGTAATCGATCAGGCGGCTGAGGTTAGCGCGATCGCGATCGGTCATTTGAGATGATGCGTAAGATGCTGGGCCGTTCATAGGGTATTTTCCTGAGTTTTCGGAGATAAAATTATTCAGTATAAGTTTAATATCACAGGTATTTTACAACTTTGTTGCATTGTCGTGACAGTTTGTCAACCTGCCGTTGTCTATTTAGATAATTAGAGATACAAAATGATGACAGTTATAGTTGCACAGAAATACATGAATTTATCAAGGTTAATAGTAATTGCTTTAAGTGCGATCGTAGCATTATCTGGAAATGTACTTTCTGTGAAAGCCGCAGAAGTGCGATCGGGAAACAGAACATTTGCGGATTGGTGTCGCCAAAAAGCTGATTTGAGTCCTGAACTTAAACATACTGTTGATGTGCTGTTGAAGAAAGCAGAGACTAATGAGTGCGAGGCGGCAGATCGGAAACTTTCGAGTCTCAGGGGACTCAGACTCATTGACAATAAAATCAGCAACATCAAACCGCTAGCATCCTTGACTAACCTGACTCGGCTCATCCTCCTGAGCAATCAAATCAGCGACATCAAACCGCTAGAATCCTTGACTAAACTGACTTGGGTCTGGCTCGACAACAATCAAATCAGCGACATCAAACCACTAGCATCCTTGACAAACCTGACTCGGATCGGCATTGCCAACAATCAAATCAGTGACATCAAACCGCTAGAATCCTTGACTAACCTGACTGTGATCGGCCTCGCCAATAATCAAATCAACGACATCAAACCGCTAGAATCCTTGACAAACCTTGAGTTGCTCAGCCTCGACAACAATCAAATCAACGACATCAAACCGCTAGAATCCTTGACAAACCTTGAGTTGCTCAGCCTCGCCAACAATCAAATCATCGACATCAAACCGCTAGAATCCTTGACTAACCTGACTCGGCTCACCCTCGACAACAATCAAATCAACAACATCAAAGCACTAGAATCCTTGACTAACCTTGGTTGGCTCACCCTCGACAACAATCAAATCAACGACATCAAACCGCTAGAATCCTTGACTAACCTGAGATTGCTCTCCCTTAGCGAGAATCCTATCAGCGACATCAAACCGCTAGAATCCTTAAGTAACCTTAGCTGGCTCATCCTTGCCAACACTCAAATCAGCGACATCAAACCGTTGGAATCCTTGACTAACCTGAGAGAACTCCATCTCAGCGGAAATCCGATCGCACCCAAGACTTGTCCTCTCAAGCCAGAGTCTATCTGTAAGTGGGAACCACAAGCTAAACCATAAAACTTGAAAATGACGCCCGATCGCACTTCAATATTTCAGTCACGATCGCTGTGCTGCTGATAAAGTTCGATCGCCAATTCTATTCGCACATCGGCTTCAGTCAGGGGGAGATTGTCGGGAAGGGCGATCGTAATTTGCATGATTTATACTACCTTTTAATTTGGATTGTCTCTGAAGTGCGATCGTTTAATTTTGCAATTCGGGTTTAATGTTGTTAACAGGACTTACCCACAGACACTATCTGTAGGGCGAAGCACACCGCACCTTATCCCCACAAATAGCGTAAAAATTGCTCCCTCGCGTAAATCATATTTAAGCGACCTTGCGCGGTGCATCAACCATCGGCGCAGTACCAAACAAATGTCTGAGATAACTGCGACTGAGCTCGCGGTTCCAGCGCCGCAGCCGCACCATCACTCGCGTGAATGTAAAAGTCAATTCCAACACCAAAGAAATCTGTTTGAGACTGAGTGAAGTATTAAACACATCGTTACCGTGCGTGCGTTCAATCTGATGGTGTTTCAGCAAAGCAATCAGGTTTTTGGTAGAGCCTTTCAGTTGATTGAAATAACTCTGCGAGAAGGCCCAGCGGCTGAAACCCCAAAACTTAGCCAAATGATTGATTTCATCCTGTAAAGGCTGGGAAATTGCCTGTTGCAACGCTCCTGTTGAGTGTACCATCAACCATAAATAAACAGAAGTAGCTCCCCACTCGGTACTCAGGCGGCTAATCACGTGTTTGTAGGTATCTTGCCAAGCGTCACCTGTGGATTGACAGCCATTCACAGAGTTCGGTTTTACTTGCAGTTTCTCCCCTGTAAGTTGCTGGTAAATTTTCCTAAATGTCGGGCAATGTTGGCGTTCTTCTTTTTCCCAGACACCTATCTCTAGAATGTTGCCGTTGTCATCAAAAATTCCTCCCATAAACCGCGCCATTTGCGGATAAATATGCTGTAAGTAGCACCAACTTTCTCTACCGTAGCTGCGGATGGGAGCTTCAATTTCTGCCGCACTTGCCAAAATTTGTAAAAATATTTCTGGCTTGACACCAATAATTTGGTCGCGATTGATTCCTTGCCAATCTATGGGTTCCCAAGGGCGGGGATGCGGGGTGGAAAATTGCTGGGGCAGATCGAAAAGTCGATCGCTCAAAACTTCCAATGACATATAATGGTCGATGAGGGAGTTAATCCTGGCCCGACTTTGCAAATAGCGAGGGCTTTGATACTGATTACCAGCCAAATCAATTGTATACACCTTACCAGTAGCTTTCATTGTTTCTGCCTGTTCGTGACTTTTACAGCTATTGTGCAAAAGGCATTTGGGAAGTCGCAATGAGTAACGTGCAGGCTGTTCAATTACTAGCAGTTGCCTTGATTGAGCCGAACTCAGGTGAAACGGCATGAAGTAGGGTGAACTAAACAACAGATGATAAGGCTAAGATGTGCCAAAGAGTAGCCTTCCTCCCATAAATAGTCTCTACTATTGAAAATACAAAGAATTGCCACCGCCCGTCGGCAGGACAATCATCATCTCCCGTTTTCGTAAAACAGCTTCGACAATTTCCTGCTGCCCCGGGCTCAAAGAGTCATAGCCAAAAAAATGTTTGAGTGCTTGTTCCAGGGAGAACGGCACAGAAGATGTTGGCGGATTAGACCCGGACATTTGCAGTAGTGGGTTGTTGGATTCTACACTATTCCATGCTTTTGGAGAGCAAATACACTGACTGCGATCGCACAAAATTCGTTAAGCAGAGAAACCGATACTTTTAATCGGGGTTTAGACGGATAGTGATGGGTATGGATAGTGAGGGGTTGGGGTCCTCACAGAAGTCACCCCCAAATGAAAGACCGTTATCAACAGCAGAATTTTCCACTTTACTTTAATCCGTTACATACCGAGGGTAAGCTCATCTGATTTGGTATAATATGAACTTGACAAATCCAAGAATATCAGCATAAGTGACCTGGTAAAAAACGTACTTGACATCAGAGCAAGATAAGTGTGATAACAACAATACTGCCGTTGAAAAACTCAAGAAATTAAGTTTTATGTCTGAAGAATTTAATACTAAATCAGCCGAGGCTAAGAAAAGTTTTTTTCCTCAGAGAAAGTTTACAGAAGTAGCATCCATTGGAGCTATTCAACAGAGCTTAGTGGAGCATTTTGGAGACATCAAAGACCCAAGAGTAGAGCGCACTAAGAAACATCAACTCACAGACATTTGGATAATTGCGATTCTCGCAGTCATAGCCGGAGCGCAAGGATGGGAAGACATAGAAAATTACGGGGTCAGTAAGCAACAGTGGTTACAAGAGTTTTTGGCATTACCCAATGGAATCCCCTCAGATGACACCTTCCGACGGGTATTTGAGTCCATCAACCCAGAAGAATTGAATCGTTGTTTCTTGAAATGGGTAGAAACTCTGGTTACAAAGATGAAAAGAGAGATAATTCCTATAGACGGAAAGACGATTAGGGGTTCTTACGACCGCAATCGCGGTTCATCAGCACTACACGTGATTAGTGTCCTTGCCAGCCAACAAAATTTAGCTGTGGCACAGAGGAAGGTAGAAGATAAATCTAATGAGATTACTGCTCTTCCAGCATTATTAGAATTACTAGATATTACAGGCTCTATTATCACCATTGATGCCATGGGTACACAGAGCGAAATGGCCAAAAAGATTATCGACAAGAAAGCTGATTATGTTCGGGTACTCAAGGCAAATCACGCCACTCTCTACCATGAGGTGGAACAATTGTTTAAACAAGCTTCTGCACAGAATTTTCATTCTGTTGATGTCAGTTATGAACAAGGGATTGAAAAAGGACATTATCGCACGGAAATTCGTCAAGTCTGGTCTGTCCCAGTTGCTGCCATTGGTGTTCTTTACCAGCCTCGACTATGGGCAGGACTTCAGAGTGTTGTTATGGTTGTCCGGATGCGTCATCTTTGGAATCAAACCACCCGTGAAGTTCAGTTTTATCTGACTTGTTTACACAGTGAAGCTCAACTTTTAGGTCGAGCTATCCAAAAACATTGGGGGATGGAAAACCAGGCTCACTGGACACGCTTATTGTACTTTTGCAGAAGATTCTTGCGACATTCGCTATTTCCACAGTCCCCATAATTTTTCTCTCCTTCGGCGCATTGCTCTCAGTGCCCTCAATCGCGAACCGACTTACAAACCTAGTCTCCGACAAAAAATGAAGCGGACGGGTATGGACAACAATTATATCCTTCGAGTTTTCCGTTCTTGTTTCATTGACTCTACATGAGATTCCTCTGAGTTCTTATGTGAAGCCGGATTGAGATGATTGTACCATGGGTTACATACCCAGATTAGATGGTAAATTAATTGCTTGAATTGCTGCTACAAACTAACAGCAATCAATATTTCTTTACCACGATCGGGCCCTGGACTTCACAAACAAGCGTCGAAAATTGATGGTTTTTTGAATCCTGAATGTAAATTTTTGCCGAGATATACGTATACCGGGCAGAACATTGGCCTCCCCTCCCCAGCTTCACAGAATCTTCATAATTATCCCGTAATAATACGGTGGATCTATAAAGATTAGGTAAAGATGATCCTTAAAGGTAGCCAAAATCACGTTTCTGTAAGTTAAACTGGGAGCCAGCCAAAACCAACAAAACCAAACTTACGTAATCACCAAGAAATCCTAAAAGAACGCAATTTTATATATCCTAAAGGCGTTGAAGAGATGCCGTAACTAAGGGGTGTTAGTCGGACATATCGACAAACAGTTTTTAAGCCAACTAAGTTTCAACTAAACTAATAAAAATTGCTCAGAACCGGGTTAGTTGTAATTCAAAAAAATTGAAACAATATTTTGACAAGGTGAGTTATGAAAAAATTTTTAGGGGTAAAAAATCACAGAGTTAAAACCCGAGAAGCCTTGGAAAATTTCCCGGCTATTCAGAAAATTTTCGAGGAAGTCGGTGCTGGGCCGACAGTAGTCGCAAAATTAAATACAGCCTGTGAAATTTGCGAGTTTCAGCTCGGAGATGAAATCACTCAATATAAAACATCAGATAATAGCAACAATTTCGTTGAAAAAGAACAGAGCGATCGCAATTTTTATTTAGTTGGCGAGGGAAGAGTCAGGCTGCTAGCGGTAGAAGCGTCTCAACAGCAGGAGATTTCGGCGGTGGTACTGGAAGTCGGAGCAATATTTGGGACAGATAACCGATTTATTGAAAGCGGACTGCCTTACAGGGCAATTGCGGCCGGCACTTGCCAAATCGCTCGAATTGCGGCCACCACAATGCAGCTTATTTTAGAAGAATTCCCGCAACTGCAACAGCACTTGCAGCAAGAATTTCAAGAGCGACAGCGGTTAATATTTTTCAAGACACAAACAGATTTGCGATCGCTCCCTCCCCACCAACAACAGCTTCTGTGGCCGCACTTACTTCCTTACATAGAAGAAAGCCGAATTCCTGCCGGAGTTTCCCTCGCTGAGCATTGCCAAAACTCCAACAATCATTTTTGGCTCCGCAGCGGTCAAATTCAAGGTCAAGCACCGCCAATGAGCGGCAGTAACTGGGAACATTCAGACGTAAAGAGCGACTGGAGAGCGGTAACAGACCTGCTAATTTACCAGCTTAGCAGCGAAGAGTGGGAAATCGCCAAAGCCACAATTAGTTCCGAAAGCAATTCCCGCCCTAAAATCATCCGCAAACCTCCAATTTTAAGCTTAGTAAGGCCGCCCCAAGATGCCAGATCTACCTCACAAACCGAACCCTCAAAATTAACCGCAGTTCCTCAACAAAAACCTGCAGCCGCAATCATCAGCTTCCCCAAACCCAAGCAGCGGCGCTGGTTGAGCAGCAGACACCCATTCATTCAACAACAGAGCGCAGCAGATTGTGGAGCTACTTGCTTAGCGATGATTAGCGAATATTGGGGTAAAAAATTCAGCCTAAATTACTTGCGCGAATTGGCCGAAGTCGGCCGCAGTGGCGCGTCGCTCAAGAGTCTGGCCAAAGCAGCGGAAAGGATGGGATTTCAAACCCGTCCCGTGCGAGCTTCTTTAACTCCGCTGCGAAATCAAAATCCCTGGATTGCTCACTGGCAAGGCAATCACTATGTGGCAGTTTACCGCTTTAAAAATCAACAGGTTTTAGTTGCCGATCCGGCTGCGGGCAAGCGGTGGATGAGCATTAAAACTTTTACGGAAAATTGGACTGGGTACGCCCTAATTTTAGACCCGACAGCGGAACTATACCGAAATCACACTGCCGAACATCAAGGCATCAAACTTAAAAATTTTGTTGGCATAGTCTGGCCCTACCGCGCTGCGATCGCCCAAATTCTGATCCTCTCCTTGTTGATCCAAATATTTGGGCTAGTTACTCCCCTATTTACCCAAGTAATTTTAGACCAAGTAGTTGTTAGCAAAAGCGTAGTAACGCTGCACGTTTTTGCGCTCGGGCTGCTGCTATTTAGTATTGGGCGAACGCTGCTAACCGCAAGCAGACAATACTTGCTCGATTACCTATCTAACCGCATTGACCTGACTTTAATTAGTGGCTTTATCAGTCACACTCTCAGTTTGCCGATAAAATTCTTTGAATTGCGTCACGTTGGCGACATCTTAACGCGCGTTCAGGAAAATAAAAAAATTCAGACTTTTCTGACTCGCCAAGCAATTACCGCATGGTTAGATGCTATGATGGCGGTAGTTTACATCGGATTGATGTTTTACTACAATGGGCGTCTGGCTTTGTTGGTGCTGGCGTTAATTCCGCCGATCGTGATTTTGACTTTAGTCGCAACTCCGTTTCTGCGAAAAGTGTTGCGGGATATTTTTAACGAAGGTGCTAAGCAAAACTCATCTTTGGTAGAAATGATTACTGGGGTGGCGACGATTAAAGCAACTGCTTCTGAGCGAGAAATGCGCTGGCGCTGGGAAGACCAATTAACCAGCCTGATTAATGCCCAATTTAGAGGGCAAAATTTGGCAAATTCTTTGCAAATAATCGGGGGTTCGATCAATACTTTGGGTAGCACGGCTTTGCTGTGGTACGGGGCGATGCTGGTGATTCAAGATGATTTGACGATCGGTCAATTTGTTGCTTTTAATATGATGATTGGGAGCGTGATTTCTCCTGTGCTTTCAGTGGTGGGACTGTGGGATGAGTTTCAAGAAGTGGTCGTTTCGATCGAGCGTTTGGATGATGTATTCTCTGCCCAACCTGAAGAAAGCCCTTACAAGCCAATGCTGGTGCTGCCTCGCATTCAGGGAAACGTCAAGTTTGAAAATGTTTCTTTCCGCTATTCTCAGGATGAAGAACGCAATACCCTGCAAAATCTTTGCTTTGAGGTGCAAGCTGGAGAAACTGTGGCCATTGTCGGCCGCAGCGGTTCGGGTAAGAGCACTTTGGTGAAGCTGCTGCAAGGTTTTTATTATCCAGAAAAAGGGCGGCTGACAGTTGACGGTCATGATATCCGCCACATTTCTGTGCAGTCGCTGCGAGTTCAGTTGGGTGTGGTTCCTCAAGACTGTTTCTTGTTTTCAGGAACGATTTTAGAAAATATTACATTGTACAAAAATAAAAAGGATGCTGATTGTGGAAGCTTGGAAGAGGCGATAGAAGTGGCGAAGCTAGCAGAAGCTCACGCTTTTATTCAAGATATGCCACTGGGTTATCAAACTCCTGTGGGGGAGAGGGGAACGAGTTTGTCGGGAGGTCAGCGACAGCGAATTGCGATCGCCCGCGCTTTGTTGGGCGATCCGCGAATTTTGATTTTGGACGAAGCAACTTCTTCGCTGGATACGGAGTCTGAGCGCAGGTTCCAGCAAAATCTCGCTCGCATCGGCCGCGATCGCACTGTCTTTGTCATCGCTCATCGCTTGTCTACGGTGCGTAATGCCGATCGAATTTTGGTTCTAGACAAAGGCATTTTAGCCGAACAAGGCAACCACGAGCAATTGATGGCAGAACGCGGACTTTACTATCACCTCGCTCAGCAACAACTCGATATTTAACTCATTAGTTATTAGTCATTATTCATTAGCAACCAACACAAGACTAAAGGTAATCTTCAATTAGCAATTTCCCATTACTCCTGACTCCTAACTTCTGAGTTCGGACTCCTGACGCCTGATTTATAAATCCTAACAACTGCCAACGGCCAACTGTAAACAGACTAATTTGGATAAATACTATGCTTTCAGAAGATGTCAAAGAATTGGGCAGTGTTCCTGATGAAATAGCTGAAGTTTATGGGGGCGTAGCTTCAAGGCAAGAAAACGAAGCCAGAAAAAAAGACCGCTCTTTAGAACTTGTCGAATCTCAAAATCGCTCCTCTCAAACTAATGACGGTATCAATACTGCGAAGTTTAGGCAGCATGATGGTGATAATTGGTCTACTTCTTTGCACTCGGTACTCGACCAGCCGCCAGTATCTTTGCCCCAGCGGTTGATATTAGGAGGAATGGTTTTTTGCGTAGCTTTTGGAGCGTGGGCAACTTTGGGGAAAATTGACCAAGTTGGTCATGCTCAGGGCAAATTAGTTCCCAAAGGTGCTGTTTACAAAATTCATCCGACGGAGACGGGAAAAATTATTAACATCGCTATCAAAGAAGGTCAAAAAATCAAAGCTGGACAATTATTGGCCGAATTAGACCCGTCCAATGCCCAGAGCGAGGTGGAGCGTCTTGATAAAATTCTGGGCGCTTATCAGATTCAATTGGTGCAGCAGATTAGTTTGATCGAAAGAACTCGACTGGAAGCTGAAGCGAGCCAAGCTATTGCTGCTGCGGACAAGCGGGGCGCTGAAGCGGCGATCGATCGGGCTCGCGCTTCAGCGACTACCACGCAGTCTCAAATCGAACAATTGCAAGCAGATGTAATGTCTCAGCAAGCGCGCAAGGAACAGCTCAAACCTCTGGAAAAACAGGCAGAAAATCTGTTATCGCAACTGAAAACCGATGTCACTTCTCAACAGGCAAGACGCGAGCAGGTGAAACCGCTGCAAAATAAGAGTCAAGATTTGTTGGCCGGGTTGCAAGCAAAAGTGGCGGCTCACAAAGAGCGGATCGCGCGACTTAAACCTTTGGTAGACGAGGGAGCGCTGTCAAAAGATGTATTGTTTCAAGCCGAGGAAGCTCTGCGAGAAAGTGAAAATGCCGTTATTAGAAGCCAATTGGGGGAAAAAACTCAGGCTGACGATCGAGTATTTGAAGTCGAGCAAACCGTGCGCGACAGACAAAGTGCTGCCCTCAGAAGTCAACTGTCTGATACAACTGTGGTTAAGGAAAAGCTGTTTGAAGTCGAGCAAGGTTTGCGCGATCGAACTAGCGCCATTTCTAAAGCCCAAGGTGAATTAACTCAACAATTGGCAGAAGTCGATCGGCTGCAAGCCGAAGCCTCCAGCAAACAAGCCGCAGCGCGCCAAACGCAGTTAGAAAAAGAGCAAAAAATTCAGCAGTTAGAAATGGAATTAAATCAAGCCAAATCCAAAATTGCCGAAACCCAAACCCTCCTAGCTCAAGCAAAAAATAAGCTCAAACAAAGATTTATCTACGCACCGATCAGCGGAGTTGTTTCGACTCTCAATGTCCACAACACCGGCGAAGTCGTGCAACCGGGTCAAACTCTTGCAGAAATGACTCCGAATCACGCTCCGCTAGTGCTGGAAGTGAGTTTGCCGAACCGAGAAGCAGGATTTGTCAAAACCGGAATGCCAGTACAAGTCAAATTCGATGCTTTTCCCTATCAAAATTACGGCGTGATTCCGGGAAAGGTGGTATCGATTTCGCCGGATGCCAAAACAGACGAGCGATTGGGTGTTTTTTACCGGGTGGAAGTGAGTATTGATCGAGACTCAGTGAAAGCCAACAATCAAACCTGGAAACTCAAAGCTGGCCAGACAGCTACTGCGGAAATTGTCATCCGCCAGCGCAGCATAGCCGACATTTTGCTCGATCCTCTCAAGCAATTACAAAAAGGCGGCATGAATTTGTAGAAATAGTCAGCCAACAGCCAACAGCCAATACTCAACAGTCAACAGTTAACACATTTGCACTTTACAAAAAGCAGGATAAAGCTATGACATCCCAATTTCACCATTCTGCCAATCATTCCCAAGTTGGAATTAAACCAGAACAATTGGATGAGATAATTGCAGCGATTCTGGCAGGAAAGTATTCTTGGGCTTGTTTTTTACTTTTGCGGTGCACGGGTTACAACCCTCTCGACTATATCCCTTACCGTACTTCCAACCGCTTGCTCAAGGAAAACAGTCAAATGAGGAAATCGGAAACTCAGCCGGCGCTGAGCAAAATTGCGGATTTAGATTATGTGGAAGTGGTGAGGGAAAAACGAGCCGGAGTTCAAGGGGGTGATGCAATTCACATTTGTAGCGAGTTGCACTCAGATACCGCAGGTTTTGTCGCTGAAGCCGGGGGCGAAGGTTCAAATATCTTGGCGCCGACGGTTGATGTTCACAATCAAGAATTTTTTGCTGGATTTAATAGGCGCTGGTTTAATTGGGCGGGCAAGTAAATTAGTCGATCGACTGACAACCCGATCGCCCGCGTTGAGGGTACCTGTTTTTTGGTTGATATCAATTCCGGTTGCACCGGAATGATTGTGGGGTACCCTTCTCGATTTTACGCCCGACGATGAAGCGCAAAATTGATCTAACGAACGGGTAAAATCAACCGGATTGGACGATCGAATTGCTCTCTTCGAGTCCTCTAGGATCTAACTATCAACAACACGGCGAGGTCGGACACCGCACCGTGCCATTTCCCTACGCCAAAATAACCGTAGCACGGGCGAGGGTTCGCCCGCCTTCGCCCTCGATGAAAGATGCAAGCATCGCCCGATTAATTGTAGGGAAAGGGTACGGCGCCGTGTCCTGACTGGGGGTAATATCAATTCCGATGCCACCTGATTTGATATGACTCATCGCGGGCGATCGGGTTTTTCAGTAAACACACAACCAGTCTCGTTAATAGACTATAAAACGAGGCTGGTTTTTGAATATCAAAATACATTGATTTTCTGTAGCTTTTGAACCAACTCTTCACAAATATTCATGAAGTTAACTTTACATTTTAATTTCCACAAATCTGCCAAATTGGCAACACAGCTCTAATTAGTCCAGATATATTAGGTACATCGAAAGCAAACAAGATTGCTTCGAGCAAGCAATTAACCAACAAGGAAAAAAACCATGATTATCTCAGACCTCAACCATGTAGAAGTTGTTTCCGAAGAAACAGAAACCAGTATTGAAGGCGGATGGCATTGGTACAGCCCCTCCAGTTATGCCAGTTCTTCAGGTTCCGCAGTAGCCTACGGTTACTTCACTTCTACCGGCGCATATACCAGCACATTTACCTATCCTGGCTATTCTAGCTCTTACAGCAGTACGAGTTCGAGTTCTTCCGGCTACTAGTGGTAGTAACAGCAGTGTAGACCATCCGTCAGAAACTCAGCTATGTAAAGAAATGCAATAATTCCTGGATAGACCCCTCTATAGGTAGTTCCCAAATTATCGCCCAACTTTACATAGCTTTTATATAGTGTCAACATCCTTAATCGCTTTGAGGGGCTCGCATTTTAACATCAGTTAAGCATCTACTAAAAGTTGTTGCGGTGGAAAAACAGGATTATTGATGGCTTAGACTATATAGAGACAGTGTGAAGAGCAAGTAAGCTTGTAGGTGCTGGTTATACGATCGCGACTGGAAGCGCTAACAATTTTGCCATTTATGAATTTGGCAGTGCTGGTGCTAATGCTTTTGCTATTGGCGAAAATACCTCGACTCTGGCTAACACAGACACAAAGGTCTATGTTAGTCCTTATATTGCTTTTACTGAAGCCTCAGTTGCAGCTAACTCTTACGCTCGCAATGAAAACAGTTATTCTGTATCCTTGAACCATAGCATATCTTTGTTCATCTTTAGCAGTCCGCCCTAATGATTGGCGATCGCGGTTGGCAGTTGAATTTGAAATGGTAATTTTAAAAAAGTAATTGTGAGGCTGTACTCACCCAATTGAAAACAGCTAGATTGCCGGCCAGTGTAAGGTGGATTTCAAATTTTAAAAGGCGTTTTGATGGTGATTGCGATGGTTAAATCAAATTTAATGAAAATTCAGCCGGACAGCCATAAATAAAAGGAGATAAATCGCTATGCCTCCCTCAGATTCATTTAACCCTGGTGCGAGCAGCAGCAGCAGCAGTTCCAGCAAGTCTAGTTCCTTTGTAGATAGCAGCGGTGCGGGCAGTACCAGCAGCGCGACAGCCGCTTCCCCGACGGCAAGCAGTACCAGCAGTCAGACTGCTTACACGGCGGGGGCTACATCTAGCAGCGGCAGCGCGACAGCGAGTGCTTCTACAGTCGCGCCCCCAACTACTAGCGCCACAGCTTCGGCCCCAGCGCCAACACCAGCGCCAACACCAGCGCCAACACCAGCGCCAGCACCCACACCTGCGCCAGCACCCACACCTACGCCGTTAGGAGACAGCAGCGGTGCCAGCAGTAGCAGCTCGACAGCGACTTCTCCGACAGGGAACAGCAGCAGCGCTCAGACAGCATCGGCTCCCGGTGGCACTTCTAGCAGTGCCAGCGCCTCAGCTAGCAGCGGTTTAGATACTGGGCCAACTACTAGCGCCACAGCTTCAGCCCCGGCAGCAACACCAACACCAACACCTGCGCCCGCTCCAGCACCAACACCTGCGCCAGCACCAACACCTGCGCCGTTAGGAGACAGCAGCGGTGCCAGCAGCAGCGCGACAGCGAATTCTCCGACAGGGAACAGCAGCAGCGCTCAGACAGCATCGGCTCCCGGCGACACTTCTAGCAGTGCCAGCGCCTCAGCTAGCAGCGGTTTAGATACTGGGCCAACTACTAGCGCCACAGCTTCAGCCCCAGCGCCTGAACCAGCGCCTGAACCAGCGCCTGCACCTGCACCTGCGCCAGCTCCAGCACCTGCACCTGCACCTGCGCCAACACCTGCGCCAACACCTGCGCCGTTAGGAGACAGCAGCGGTGCCAGCAGTAGCAGCTCGACAGCGACTTCTCCGACAGGGAGCAGCAGCAGCGCTCAGACAGCATCGGCTCCCGGTGGCACTTCTAGCAGTGCCAACGCCTCAGCTAGCAGCGGTTTAGATACTGGGCCAACTACTAGCGCCACAGCTTCGGCCCCAGCGCCTGCACCAGCGCCTGCACCTGCACCAGCGCCTGCACCAGCGCCTGCTCCGGCTGCTACAGACTCTGCACCGGTAATTAATATCACAGCGCCAACACCCACACCGCCAACACCCACACCGCCAAATAATGACGGTGCAACGTTCACCCCCGTGACTGGCGGCACTTCTAGCAATTCAAGTTCTTCTAATTCCTACTCAGACAGTACGGGTACTGGCGGGGAGAGTACGATAATTTCTGAGCCAACAGATAACAGTAACAGCAATAATTCGATCGCACTTCCCGGTAACAATACCAACAACAGCAATGCTGAGACAACCCCACCTCCAGAAATGACCGCCCCAGAAAACTATCCTGGGGCATTAACTATCAGCTACGACAGCAACGGCGGCGGATATTGGCTGGGCACCAGCGACAGCGATGTGATTACTTGCGGTAGCGAGATCGATCGAATTTTTGCAGGAAGCGGCGACGATATTGTCACAAGTAACAGAGGTGAGGATGCGATCGATGGAGGCGATGGAAACGACACTGTGCGGGGAGGAAAAGGTCAGGATTTGCTGATTGGGGACAAGGGCGACGATTTTCTTTGCGGCGACTTCGGAAGCGATACATTGATTGGGGGAAGCGGCGCTGATACCTTTGCCTTTAGACCCGAAACAGCTAGTGCAGCAGCTAATCCATTGTTAGCAGATCGAGTCGTTGATTTCAATCCCGCTCAAGGTGATAAAATTGGGCTGACAGGGGGACTTTCGGTAGCAGACTTGACACTCGCTGCGTTTGATACTGATGGTGACGGTACGGCAGACGCGACTCTGGTCAAGTTTAGTTCAAATAGTGGCGATCGAATTTTAGCTGTTGTTTTGGGAACAGTTAACGCAGCGGGCGCAACAACTTTGAGCAATGCTGATTTTATTAGTTTGCCAAATGACATCTTGTAGCTAACCCTTAACCGTTAACAGCAACTACCCCGCAGGAAGCGTCCGGGGATGAAGTTAATAAAGTTATATAGGTTGACAGAGAAAGATGGAGGACTTTTACGGGCCATTGATTGAATCAAGTGAAATCATCGAACTACTCAGACAAGAGATGCAATTAAAAACCTTTAGTCAAAAGGTTTTGCAGAAAAAAGTTATTGAGAAAGCCGCCCGGCAACGGGGGTTAACTGTGACTCCCGACGAAATTCAAGCTGTGGGCGACCAACTCCGCCGCGAGAAGCGTTTGGAGAAAGCGGCGGACACGATTGCTTGGCTGGTCGATCAGATGATTTCTGTAGAAGATTTAGAAGCCGGAATTCGCGATCGGCTCCTTGCCCAAAAACTAGCAGAACACTTGTTCAGCAAAGAAGTAGAAAAGATTTTTGTTCAAAACAAATTGCAATTCGACCAAATAATTCTTTATCAAATAGTTGTTGCAAAGCCGCAGCTTGCTCAGGAACTATTTTATCAAATTCAAGAAGGAGAAATCAGCTTTTTTGATGCCGCTCACTTTTACGACATTGACGAAAATCGCCGGCATTTATGCGGTTGCGAAGGCAAGGTTTATCGGTGGGGTTTAAAACCAGACATAGCCGTCGCCGTATTTAGCGCTAAACCCGGAGAAGTTATTCGTCCAATTCAAACTGAGCGAGGATATCACTTGTTCCTGGTTGAAAAGTTTCTCCCGGCGGAATTAACCCCTCAACGGTATCAAGAAATATTGCACAATCTGTTTAACGAATGGTTGGCTAACGAAGTCAACTATTTATTGTACAATTCTAAAGTGTAAAAACTTAATTTCTCGCCCTCAAAAACCCATATATATAATTTTGCCGCCACCACATACAATGCTAAAATTTAGGGTGCTTCTGGGTGCACCGAGAGACTTAATATCGTTTCCGGCTGCATAACTATTATTCAATCCTTGGGGCGGGGCGTCAGTGTAAATAGTCTCATGCGTGGGGATTTAAATATTGCTCCCTCTCACGCACTCTACTACTTAGATAAAAAGATAAAAAGTGGTTTT
>JACJNV010000355.1 GCA_014695175.1 Microcoleus sp. FACHB-DQ6
TATTGGAAGCTATAGCTTGCATCGCCACTTACACCCGCAATTCCAAACAACGAGAAGCTTTACGCCGTCAGGCGGAGATGATTTTAAATAGTAGCCGCGAACAAATCTCTCAGGAGCAAGACCAGAAAGATGTCGAAGAGCGGTATCACCAAGTCATTAAAGCTTTAGAACAGGATTAATTTGGTTGAGCAGAATTATGGTAATAACAACAGCTTTACGATCGGCTCCTAATACTTTAGCTTTAAGCGCGCTGATTGCCATTGGTTTAGCGCTGACACATTTATTTTGCGGCAAGTTGCGGTTTGCTCCTATTCCTCGCAGTGGGTGGCTTTCAGCGGCGGGTGGGGTTTCAGTAGCTTATGTTTTTGTGCATATTTTACCGGAATTAAATCTGCACCAATCGGTATTAGAGCAAGTAGAAGCAGGAGTTATTTCCTATCTAGAACACCACGTTTATTTAATAGCTTTGTTAGGATTGACTGTATTTTACGGCCTGGAGCAAATGGCAAATTTATCTCGTCAGCGTGGCGAAGAGGATGTGACCAGTCTTGGTGTTTTTTGGTTGCACATTGCCTCTTTTGCAATTTACAACGCTCTGATTGGCTATCTGCTGCTGCATCGGGAACAACCGGGCGTTACCAATCTGCTGTTGTTTTCCTGTGCAATGGCACTGCACTTTGCAGTGAACGACTCTGGTTTGCGGGAACACCACAAACATATTTATGACCGCATCGGACGCTGGATACTAGCAGCAGCTATTATTGTGGGGTGGGTGTTGGGTAGTGCTACTGAAATTGGCAAAACTACGATCGCAGTTTTATTTGCTTTTTTAGCCGGAGGAATTGTTCTCAACGTCCTCAAAGAAGAATTGCCAGAAGAACGAGAAAGTCAGTTTTGGGCATTTGCTCTTGGTGCTGGAATTTACACTGCTCTTTTATTGGCTTTGTAGAGGAATCAAAGGAAGCCAAAACATTCTAGCTTAAAACCATTAGAAAGAGCCAATCGTTCTTTCAGACGCCGTTTGAAATTACCGGGATAATTTTTCCTAGCACTGCTACAAAATGCGACGGTATTAACAGTCTTAGCTTTAGTCAAATTTCTGAGCGGTCAATGTTTATTATTCCCATCCCTTGCGGCCAGTTCATTATTAATTTATATAGACATCGAACACAGCACAAACAAAGTCAAAACCCGGGTGATTTCTCACATGATTGCAGCAACGATTGGTTGGTTCACTTATCTAATTCTTAGGCCAGGATATCCGTCAGCGTAGACGGCGATAAGGAGCAAAGAGCGTTATTATTATTGATTGAATAATGGTAGTTAAAAAAATTAGCCCTCTATTCCGTTAGAAGCCTACGGCTATCGCTGGTTTCGAGTCAATCGCATCCTGGGGTAAAAAAGTTAATGTTGATGGGAACACTAGCAACTCTAACTATGAGCAATGTACTTAGTGAATTAGGTAAACAACCCGGTTTTTGGCCCCCATCCGTAAGTCCTATATATAATTTTATGCGGGCCTAAAAAATTTTCCTCTGAGGTAGGGCTGATGTTTCCAGTGTGGTTGCAGGCAGGATTTTGGGGTTTAGTGGGGGGTTCGGCGCTGCTACTGGGAGCGGCGGTGGGCTACTTTGTGAGCATTCCCCAGCGCGCGATCGCGACAATTATGGCTTTTGGCGCTGGTGTGCTGATTTCAGCCCTATCCTTTGAACTGATGGATGAAGCTTACAAGCTCGGCGGTTTCGACTCGACGGCGATCGGCTTTTTGGGGGGCGCTGCTGTCTACACAGCCGCCAATTGGTTTTTGAATCAACAGGGAGCAAAACACCGCAAGCGATCGGGCACTTTGCACCCAGCTAAAACAGAGTCAGGCGATGGCGGATTAGCCATCGCCCTTGGCGCGCTGTTAGACGGGATACCGGAGTCGATCGTCGTTGGTGTCAGCATGATTTCTGGAGGCGCTGTCAGTTGGGTGACAGTAGCAGCAATTTTTCTTTCCAATATTCCCGAAGGACTCTCCAGCGCCGCCGGTATGAAAAAAGCAGGGAGATCGATCGGTTACATTTTTGGAGTTTGGGGCGCGATCGCAGTTATTTCGGGTATCGCAGCATTGTTAGGATATACGCTTTTTAGCCACTTTTCTCGGGAAATAATCGCTGCAACTACCGCCGTAGCAGCGGGCGGTATTTTAGCAATGATTTCAGATACCATGATTCCCGAAGCCTTCGAGGAAACTCACGATTTTGCCGGATTAATTACTGTCGGCGGGTTTCTGGTTGCTTTTGTACTCAGCAAGTTAGGGGAAAGTTAATTAGTCAGCAGTCATCAGTCATTAGTCATCAGCTTGCTGTAGAGTGTGTCATATTGACCGTAATTTCTGTAGGGTTCAAGGTCGTACTCGAATAACAAGTACAGCATATTCGAGTACGACCTTGAAAGGGTTCGCGCCCGATCTTCAGTACAAATCCGAGATCATGTAAACCCGCCCCGGCCGACTTGCAATATTCGATCGCCCGAATGAAATTTCCCTGGCTGACACCCCGGGCTAACTTGTTAAAGCGAGTTCGATCGATTGCCCGTTTTTGATATAATATCAGCCTGCATCTGGCAGCGAAAAAGCTTGTAGAGCAGTTTTTAAGTCAGTTAGGTACTCGCCGATCGATTGCCAATTACTAATTATCCATTACTAATTACCGATTGCTAGACATCCCTCACCTAATTCAGGCTTGTTACGATCGACATTAAAAACCACAATTTGTCAATAAATTTTGGAAAAATTATGTATATCCAATTGGGACAGATCCTGCACGGAACCTACGAAATTCTCGATCGGTTGGGAGAGGGAGGGTTTGCTATAACCTATACGGCACGAATGAACACACCCGATCGTGCTCTAAACACACCCGATCGTCCTCGGTATGTTGTTAAGGAAATTCCTTTTCCCATATCGAACGATCCGCGCGTCTTGGAAGGGGCAAGAAATCGATTTGAAAGGGAAGCTAGCGCTTTGGGCCGTCTCGGGCAAAACTCGCGCATTCCCGAATTGTTCGATCGCTTTGAAGAAAACAACCATTTTTATTTAGTGCAAGAATACGTTCAAGGACATCCGCTCAGTCAAGAACTCGCTGCGGGCGATCGGTGGAATGAGCAACAAACTGTTGCTTTCTTGCGGGAAGTTCTGGAAATATTAAAATGTGTCCACCAAGAAAATATTATTCACCGCGATATTACACCTTCTAACTTAATTCGGCGCGAAACCGATCAAAAAATTGTTTTAATAGATTTTGGGGCTGTCAATGAAATCAGCACTTTTACCTCTAACTCTACAGGTGAAATATTCAGCTCGCCGATCGGTACTTCCGGTTATATGCCTGCCGAACAATACAATCCACGCTCCAGTCCGCAACCCTACAATGATATTTACGCAGTAGGAATTATCGCGATTCAAGCCCTCACCGGGCGGCGTCCCACCAATCTGCCACAAGACCCCGAAAATTGCGAAATTATCTGGGATTATTTAACATCGGAACCGGTTAGCGATAGTCTAACAAATATTTTAACCAAGATGGTGCGTTTCCACTTTCAGCAGCGCTACCAATCTGTGGATGAAGTTTTGCAAGACTTGGATTTGTCGATCGTCGAACGACCCGAGTTACCCAAAACTTCGCGGAAGTTGCGATCGCGCTTTCGCTGGCTGCTGTTAGGCGTTGCGGGAATTGCTGCTTTTGGGGCTAGCGTACTTTTAATCCCCAGAATTTTCCCGCTAATCCCCACAATTTCTCCGCAACCAATGCTGGCTTCACCCTCCGCAGATGGTGTAAGTTCTGGCGAAAAACTTCTGGTACAAACCTCCGCCCTTTGGTCAAAACAAAGAGGAATTGGCGAATTTGCCGACTCAAATTATCCCGAAGCTTTTAAATTGCTCAAACAGTCATGGAGGGAAGATCGCAGAGATCCGGAAACTTTAATTTACATGAACAATGCCCTGCTGGAAGCGAGCGGTGCAGAGTATTATACCATCGCCATTGTTGTTCCCATCCGCAGAAATCAAGACGGTAGCATCGCCAACGCTAACTTAGCCGAAGAACTGCTGCGCGGCATTGCTCAAGCTCAAACAGAAGTTAATTTAAGTCTCATCTCCAATGAGAGCGATCGAGATTTTCCCGGTCAAGGATTTCTCCAACCAACAGCTATTAACGGAAAAGGTCTTAAAGTCATCATTGCTGATGACGGAAATATTAAATCCTACGCAGTTCAAAGAGCCACTTACCTAGTCCAGCGGCCAGATATTCTAGCACTCATCGGACATTATACCAGCGACATGACTGTGGAAACAGTAGATATTTACAATCGCCATAAATTAGTCGCCCTTTCTCCGGGAAGCACCACAGAAGAACTGACCCGAAAACCCCGAAAATTTTTCTTTCGGACTGCTCCGACAACTAGCGTAGAAGCTGAAGGCTTAGTAAATCAATTGCTGAGCGTAGGGCGAAAAAAAGTAGCAGTTTTTTACAATCCCGACAGTCCGTTTAGCTATTCTTTGTGGGAACAATTTACCGAGCAATTTGAAGCCAAAGGAGGTAAAACTTATAGACTCAGAAATTATGAGAACTTATCCAAAAATGATTTCAACACAGAAGCAGCGATCGAAGAAGTTGAGAAAGCCGGAATAAAAGCCATAGCACTCTTTCCAGACGGTCAAGTAACTAATTCCGTAGAAAATGCGATCGAAATGATAAAAGCTAACGGCGATCGCAATTGGATTGTCGGGCCCTGGACGCTGTATGAGCCGAGAACGCTAGAAGTAGCAAAGCAGTTACAATCTGTTGAAAAACTGGGAATATCCTTGTTTTGGCATCCGCTAGCAAGCTTTGACAAAAAATTTCCTGTAAACGCGGAAAAATTGTGGGGAGGCCCGGTGAATACTCGATCGGCCCTAACCTACGACGCCGCCCGGACGCTGATTAAAGCCCTAGAAATGCAGGCGCAACCCACTCGCGAAGGAATGCAAAAAACCTTAGCCGATCCAAACTTTAAAGCCGAGGGAGCCACGGGTATAATTGAGTTTGACTCAAAGACTGGAAATCGGAAAAATCCTCCTAAACGAGTAGCGCATATTGTACCCTGTTCTACAGCAATATATGGCGTTACCTTTGTGCCGATCGAATTTTCCACAGCCGCAGCCGCAGGTTTAAAGTGCGATTGAATTGATATCTTGTGGCATTGTCAACAAACCTTTCAAGGGCGGGCAGGATGCCCACCCCACAAGAAAATTTACTCTTTGTAGAACAGGCATCTTGCCTGTTGTTAAGAATGAGGCAATATGTGGGAGTAATTGATATCTTGTGGCCTTGTCAACAAACCGTCCGAGACGAGTTTTACCAAATATAATTGCCTAAAATCAATAATCTCATAAACCCGCCCCCACCCGACGATAAAATTCTGGATAAAGAATTGTGCAAGATGTGCGAGTGAATTGATATCTTGTGCCGAACGCAACAATCCGCCAGATGTTTCAATCCTACAGCCGACTATTGCCACAGGTGCAACATATCAATTTATTAGATATATTAAACAAAGCTAGTTTTTTCTATAATAACGCTTATGGCTGTCAATTTCGCTCGCTCCCCCGCTTCTAGTCTCAAACCAGAAGCCCAGAATATCTCAGCACTCAAACAAGTCTTTCAGACAATTGATGCCGATAGCTGTCCGGGTTCCTATAATTTTCATATGCACACAGTCTACTCCGACGGGCGATTGCAGCCAGAGAAATTGATGGAACAAGCCATAGCCGGCGGTCTCAAAGGGTTAGCTATCACCGACCACCACAGCACCCAAGGCTACGTTAAAGCTCAAATGTGGCTGGATAATTGGAAATTAAACCATCCCGACAAAAATAGCGAAGCACCTAGTCTCTGGACAGGCGCTGAAATTAATGCCGAATTGCTCAACAATGAGGTACACATTCTCGGTTACGCCTTCGATCCGCAACATCCCAGTCTCCAACCATACCTAGGAGGTAAAAGCACTGAAGGCACTTATGCTTATTCAGCAGCCAGGGTAATTGAAGCTATTCAGGAAGCAGGAGGTTTAGCAGTTCTCGCACATCCTTGCAGGTATCGATCGACCGCAGAGAAACTAATCCCAGAAGCAGCCCGTTTCGGAATTGACGGTGTAGAAATTTACTATGCTTACGGTAATCCAAATCCTTGGAAACCGAGTCCCAAACAAACTGCTTTAGTCAAAGATTTAGCCGAAACTTATGGTTTGCTTGGAACTTGTGGCACGGATTCTCACGGCCTGAGTCTTCTAGTCCGAATCTAGATAGTTCGGAAATAAGAAGTGCTTTATCCTGTCATTACCAGTCTAAGCGTTAGCGGATATACCTCTTATGAAAGCAATCACAATGACCCGAAAACAAACAGTTTATCAGGTCATATTATGTCCGCTAAAATGACTACCGTAAAATTGTTTGGTAGTCAGGACTTCAGTCCTCATAAAAGTTTGAGGACTGAAGTTTTCACTACTTGCCTTATAACGGCTATTTGACGAGACGTTATATCATTTCGATCGCCAGGATGAGCTTTCGCACTTCAAAAGAAAGCAATTGCTTTCTTCAGGTAATATTGTTGCAACTCCTAGAGACATTGCGCCCTAAAAACCAGTCGCCCTTCTACCGTTCGGGGAACAACTGACAAGCCCGGTTAGTTGGCTGATTTGCCCAATCCAAGCGAGAATTCCCAAATCGATCCATCCAACCTTCCAAATAAGCTCGATTAGCCTTTTTTTCCTCTGGATCGGAGGTATTCATGGGATGAGGTGCTAGACCCAAAATAGTCGCCGTCGTCACGCAAAACATCGACTTTTGAAAACTCTGGCAAATTTGCACCCGCACATCGTCTTCACCCCGACAGCTACTGCGATAAACTTCGTGCAAATACTCCGGCAAATAATGCCGCATATCTTGCATCAATTGAGTTGGCGGAATCCCTGCACCTCCAATAGGTAAAGGATCGGCAAACAAAGCCCCGTAGGCAAAATCTTTTTGTTTTTCCGGGATTTGATGGGCTTGAGCGTTGTAGGAAACTGTGCCAAAAAAAGCTGTGCCCCGAAAGAAAACAGCCTCTACATAAGGCACGGCTACATCTGGTAAAAATGTCAAATTAGCCGTCGCTGGCAGTATATCGTAGACTTGACCGTGAATCTTGACGCTGTAGGTAATCGGTAGGCTGGCCGCGGCGACTAAACCGGCTTTGACAAAATCAACTACATCAGAAATAGACTTAGTTTCCCCTCGATCGTATGAATCAGATAAGTCCATAAACAAATCGCTCATTACCCGCCAAAACTGACCGAGACCGGTGTAGTAAGCCAGCATCCGCACTTGTTCGGGCAAAAAATCAGGAAAGGCTTTGTTTAGTCCCTGCATGAAAAAATTGCCTTTCAGTTTAGCCGCGATCGCTTTTTCGACCAAACTGCTAAATTCCGGGGAATCCACATAACTGTCCAAACCTCCGCCGCCGTGCCAAAGCATTGTTCTCATGCAATACTCAGCATACTCAAAATTAATGCGGTCGTGCCACAAATAGCGAATTAATTTCGGCAGCGTCACCTCTCCATTGAAATATTTAAAAAACGGGAAAAGCACTAAAAACTGTTCTTCTGCAATATAATTGAGATTGCGAGAATAGGCATCGAGAACCACACCGTAACTTTTGAGAATGCCGACAACTTCAACTACATTTTCCGTAGATTCAGGCAGTAAAGCTTTGCCGGATTCCAAGATGTCAATGTAGGCGGATAGGGGATGGGAAGATGGTTTTAATACGGTACTTGTCATTTTAATTAAGCCTGAATAGAAGGAAGAACGAAAAAATAGGTTTGTAGTAAGGACTAAAGTCCTTTAATGATGGGCTAAAAGCTCTTAAGAGAGGACTTGCACTCCTCACTACGAACCTATGGACTAAAAGCTGTTAAGAGAGGACTTGCATTCCTCACTACGAACCTATGTCATATTTTATTTCAAGTTTTGAGCAATCACTTTAACTTGCGGTGGCACATTAGCAACCATTCCGATCGCAGTTTTTTCGCTCAAAGCAACTAAAACTCCCGGCTGTACTCCCATGATTGCGATAATTATTGCTAAAATCAGCGAAGGGATGCGATCGCGCCAGCGGACTTGGGGCAAATTTACCACCAAATCCGAAAGGCGGCCGAAAAAGGCGCGGTTGACCATAATTAAAAAGTAAACTGAAGTTAAACCAGTGCCGATCATGCAGAGCAAAGTTTGCACGGGAAACACTGGCAAACTGCCCCGAAACATCAAAAATTCAGCAATAAATCCAGCCAAACCGGGAATGCCGGCACTAGCCATCACGCCGAGGATCATTAAACTGCCAATCATCGGCAAACCGCGATCGGGATTGAACAAACCTTTGAGCACATCGATGTTGCGGGTGCCGGATTTTTTGTAAACAACGCCGACACTCAAAAATAGCAGCCCTGAAATTAAACCGTGGCTAATCATTTGCAAAACAGTTCCCAGCATACTAATCGGAGTAGCTGCGGCGCTAGCTAACAAAATGTAGCCCATGTGAGCGATCGAACTGTAAGCTACAATTTTTTTCATATCTTTTTGGGCGATCGCACAACTCGCCCCGTAAAGCACACTCACCACCGCCCAACTCGCCAAAGTCGGCGCCAACACCGCCCACGCATCTGGAAACAAACCTAAACCAAAGCGCAGCATCCCGTAAGTTCCCAGCTTCAAAAGCACCCCCGCCAGCAGCACCGAAACCGGCGTCGAAGCTTCTACGTGAGCATCCGGCAGCCAAGTATGAAAAGGCACCAAAGGCATCTTAATTCCAAAAGCCAGCAACACCCCTGCCAGCAAAACAATTTGCCTTACCAAAGGCAATGGCAATCCTCCTTGCAAATGCGATGCGCCCGCTGCACCAACCATATCGAAACTAGAAGCACCGCTGAGCCAAACCACCCCCAAGAAAGAAGCCAGCAGCACAATGCCCGAAAATGCAGTATAGATTAAAAACTTAGTAGCAGCATAACCCCGGCGCTCGCCTCCCCAAATCGCAATTAACAGGTAAAGCGGAATCAATTCTACCTCAAAAAACAGGAAAAACAGCAGCAAATTTTGAGATAAAAAAGCCCCTGTTACGCCGCCGGTAATTAACAAAATCAAAGAATAATAAAGTCGAGGTCTGCGGATCGACTCATCCGTAGCGTAAATAGCTATCCCTGTCAGCAGAGTATTTAAAATTACCAAAGGCAGAGACAAACCATCAACGCCGAGATTGTAATTCAATCCCAAAGCATCTATCCAAGGAATAAATTCCGAAAACTGCAACTGACTTGTACTGGCATCAAACTGAACTGCCAAAATTACCGAGAGAATAAAAGTTAGACCCGCAATGGCGATCGCGACATTCCGCACTATTTTAGAACTCACTGAACCAGGCCAGAGCCCAATCAGGGCAGCCGCCAACATAGGTATCCAGATTAAAGCACTGAGCATCAATTAAAACTTTCCTTTGTTACACAGTATTTAGAGCTATATTTAACATTAACGCAAAGCAACTACATATAAAAGCGATCGGCTGATTTTCTTGTTAACATAAATTCAAATGTCTCTGGAATCCTCCTATGACCTCAAGTCTTACAGCTCCAGAAGATTTGCAAATTAAATCCGGTTCTCCTTCCACCCGCCTCACCGTTGCCGACTTGGAACAACTGCAAGGTATACTCTCGGAAGCACATCTAGACTACCAATTAGAACTCGTAGACGGGAAGATTATCGTTATGGGCCCATCAGACATTGTATCGAGCGAAATTGGACTTGAGTTTGGCTGACTTTTGGGGAACTGGGTCAAACCTCGCAAACTCGGACAAGTATTTGAATCTAGCGGCGGGTTTATTCTCCCCAATTCCGATCTGAGAGTTCGCGATGTTTCTTTTGTGGTAGCCGATCGCCTCAAACAAAGTAAAAGGTATTTTGCCGAACTTGTTCCCGACTTAGTTGTAGAAATCAAATCTCAGTCCGATCGCGTCAAACCCCTGCGAGAAAAAATTTTATCATTCATCGAACTCGGAGCCAAAGTAGGAATATTAATCGACCCGGACGAACGCACAGTAACAGTTTACACTCCCGCAGCAGACCCAGTTGTATTGAGAGACGGCGACATGATTTCAATTCCCGAACTTTTGCCCGGTTGGGAAGTTGCGGTGACAGAATTGTGGCCGATCGAGTTTGAATAAAATTAGATAAAAAAGCAGACAAACCCAGAATAAAATCATCTGCGTTCATCTGCGTTCATCCGCCCTCATCTGCGGTTTAAAATTAAATAACATCAGACAAAAAGCAGACAAACCCCGAAAAATTCATCTGCCAACCTCTGCGGTTTAAAACTGCCAAATAATCAACGCCAGCAACACAGCAACCCCCGCCGCAATAGTCAACACATAAAACTGCGACTGGCCGGTGCCGCTGTACTTCAACCCTTCACCGCTGAAAATTGTGGCAAAACCGAACAAATTCACCGCCCCGTCCACCACATACCTATCAGTCCAAGCGCTGATTTTAGAAATAAAACCCACAGCCCAAACGACAGTCAAGCGGTAAACTCGATCGATATAAAAATCGTAAGCAAACAAATCCTGCAACGCCGGCACCGGCAGTCGTACCGGTCGAGGTAAAACGCCGTACCAATAAATCGCCACCCCAACCGCAACGCCAATCAACCCAGATAACAACAACAGCGGCGTATCCAGCGTCTTCAAAAGCAAATTTAAAGCATCAAAATCTCCCGTTTCCGCCCAAGGCCCAGTCCAACTAATTAATAGTTGCCACTCCTGCAACATCCAAGGCACCAACAGCCCCATCACCGTCAAAATTACCATCGGCAAAGCCATCGGCCAACCGACTTCTGGAGCTCTGCGAGTTTTCGGCTGCGGTTTTCCCACAAACACTAAACCGAATATGCGAGTTAAATTTAGCGCTGTCAAACCGTTAACTAAAAGCAGCACTATTACCAACCACAAAGGCACAGTCCAAAAACCGTTGAGCCAGCGTCGCATTGCCCAAAAGTTGCCCAGAGGCAACAGCGCTACCATCCCCGCAGCGCCTACTAAATAAGCGGTAGTGGTGGCAGGCATCTTCGACCACAGCCCACCCATTTCTGTTAAATCTTGAGTGTTAGTTGTGGTAATAATTGACCCTACGCTCATGAATAATAGGCCCTTGGCGATCGAGTGGGCGAACAGCAACAGCAAAGCAATGTCAACTTGATTTAGCCCCACGGCGATAAACACCAAACCCATAGAAGCGCTGGTAGAATGCGATAGTGCTCTTTTGATGTCGATTTGGGCGATCGCCACCAGGGAAGCGCCAACAGCCGTCACCGCACCCAAAACCACGAGTACCGCATCTGCGACCGGGGAAAGCGCTAAAACAGGCTGAAGTTTAATCAAAACATAAGCCCCAGCGCCCACAACTACGGTATTCCTCATAATCGAAGCCGGGTTGGGCCCTTCCATCGCCTCATCGAGCCACAAATGGAAGGGAAATTGAGCGCACTTGGCCGTAGGTGCGGAGATTAAAGCCAAACCTAAAAGAGTCGCCACTAGGGGAGACAAAGTTGCAGTTTCAGCCCATGTTTCCAAATCAGAAAAATTCAAACTTCCCGCTAAAGTTGAAAGCGTCACTACTCCCATCAGCAGTGGCACGTCTCCTACACGCTTGGTTAAAAACGCATCTCTAGCGGCTGTTACTACCAGCGGTTGAGCGTACCAAAACCCGACTAGCAAGTAAGTTGAAAGCGTCAGCACTTCCAACAAAGCGTAAGTTATAAGCAGCGAGTCGCTAATCGCAATGCCGCTAATTGCCGCTTCAAAAAAACCCATCAGCCCAAAAAATCGAGCTAGCGCCCAGTCTTTTTCCATGTAGCCTAGAGCGTAAATTTGTGCTAGCAAACTCAGAACACTAACTAACTCCATTGCTCCGACGCTGACGGTGGAGATTTCTATTGCAAAAGACAAATCTAAATCTGCTGCTTGCACCCAGTGCACGAGCAACTGTTGGGGCGGTTGATCCCAAGTCGCTGTAAAAATAACTGACCCGTGTATGAAAGCCAACACCGTCATCAGCAAATTGAAGTAAGCTGCAGGTCTCGGGCCTGTTCTGCGAACGGTGCCCGTAGACCACGGCAAAGTTAAAATTGCGCCTATTAAGCCATATAAAGGTACCCACCAACAGGCTTGGAGGAGAAATTGAGTCATTTAATTTATCCCTTAAACTTCAAATTACTGGCTGCTTTTATACAAAAACAGTCGCGGGCGATCGCGCGAGGCCCTAAAACTTTGACTAAACCCGATCGTATAGTTGTGGCAAAATAATTTGCACTCCAGATTAACTATACATTAAAGCATCAAAACTGAAAATTCTCTCACTACAAAATTAGTAGCTGAGCAGACGAGGCACTCAAAGAAAAAAATGCCTGCAGATCGGCCAAGACTGCTTTTTTGCCGATTTCCCCGCGATCCCCCTTTGGGAATCCCCAAGTTTCCCGGCAGTTATCAGCTCCGGCTTCACATACCGAACTCTACTTTATGTGAGTATTATTACTTAGTTTAATCCTCCTCGCCGTCGGCATCCACCCCTCTCTATATTAAGATTATTAAATAAATATTAAATTATTTTAAGTAACATAAAAAATTTTAATTTTTGTTATTAAACATTATGATGTTAGTTTATATTGTCAAGGTGGACAGCTTCCCCTATTCTTATAGGATAGGAAGCTTTACACTGCATTACTAAAAAATGTGGGCCTCCCCGTCCAAATTTTTAGATTTCTCAAAGATTTGTAACGGTAATTTCGCTCATCCTCAAAGGAGATTCAAAAATGTCAATTGCCGTGGGAATGATTGAGACAAAAGGTTTTCCCGCTGTTGTGGAAGCTGCCGATGCTATGGTCAAAGCTGCCCGCGTTACCCTCGTGGGCTATGAAAAAATCGGCAGCGCCCGCGTCACAGTAATTGTGCGCGGCAACGTGTCGGAAGTCCAAGCCTCAGTCGCAGCAGGAGTGGAATCCGTCAAGCGCGTGAACGGCGGAGAAGTCGTCTCTACCCACATAATCGCTCGCCCCCACGAAAACCTAGAATACGTTCTGCCGATTCGATATACAGAAGCAGTAGAACAGTTCCGAGGCTACTAAGTTCTTAACGCACAAAAAATTCCTTAAACGAAAATTTGTGCGATCGTCAAAAATTAACAGTTTAGTTCCCCCAATATTCAATCAGGAGTAAAACCAATGGCAATTGCAGTTGGCATGATCGAAACCTTAGGCTTCCCCGCAGTGGTAGAAGCCGCTGACGCGATGGTCAAAGCCGCCCGCGTCACCTTGGTAGGCTACGAAAAAATCGGTAGCGCTCGGGTTACGGTCATTGTAAGAGGAGATGTCTCGGAAGTGCAAGCTTCTGTCGCAGCAGGAGTAGAGTCAGTGAAGCGCGTTAACGGCGGACAAGTGATGTCCACCCACATTATCGCCCGCCCTCACGAAAACTTAGAGTACGTGTTGCCCATTCGCTACACCGAAGCTGTAGAACAGTTCCGCGAAGGCGTGAGCGGCATTCGCCCACTCAACAGATCTTAAGACAGGCGATCGGCTGTTAGGGGCGTTTGGTAATTAAAAATTAAAAATTAAAAATCGCGCTGTTTTTGATTTAGCATTTTTAATTTTTAATTGAGGTGGGTATGGGATATTGGTTATTAGTCATGAGTCATGAGTCATGAGTCATTAGTTACTAGACGAAGCTCTAAAAAGCGGACAGCGGACTGAGGAAAGAGCTAATTAAAAAAAGACAAGTGACACTGTAAAAATGACAGTTACCAATTACCTATTACCTATTACCTAAAATGCAAATGGCCAAAGTTCTCGGCACAGTTGTCAGTACCCAAAAAGAGCCGACGCTGAGAGGATCGAAATTTCTACTGTTGCAATTCATCGATGAGGAAGGTTCGCCAGTTGCCGGATATGAGGTAGCCGCTGACTGTGTGGGCGCTGGTATCGATGAATGGGTCTTAGTGACCCGAGGCAGCGCAGCCCGGATTGCACCCGGAAGCGAAAACCGTCCGATCGATGCTCTGGTAGTAGGCATTATAGATACTGTCAATGTAGAAAATCGCCTCATTTACAGTAAAAAAGACGACCCGTACCGCTAGTTGCAACCGTTAGCAGTTAGCAGTTAGTGGAAAAATAACTAACACCTAACAACTAACAACTAACAACTAACAACTAACAACTAACAAAAAAAATTTCAGCTTAGGAGAACTTAATTTATGGCAGTCCGCAACGTTGCGGCTCCCCCGACGCCTTGGTCGAAAAACTTGGCTGAGCCCAAAATTCACGATACCGCCTTCGTACATTCCTTTTCTAACATTATTGGGGATGTGTATATCGGTTCTAATGTGATGATTGCCCCGGGGACATCTATCCGCGCCGATGAAGGCACTCCTTTTTATATCGGAGAAGGAAGCAACATTCAAGACGGAGTAGTGATTCACGGCCTAGAAAAAGGGCGAGTCACGGGAGACGACGACAAGTCCTATTCTGTGTGGGTGGGGAAAAATACTTCCCTCACCCACATGAGTTTAATTCACGGCCCTGCCTACGTGGGCGAGGACTGCTTTATCGGCTTTCGCTCTACGGTGTTCAATGCCAGAGTGGGCAACGGCTGCATTGTCATGATGCACGTACTAATTAAAGATGTGGAGATTCCTCCCGGTAAGTACGTACCTTCGGGAGCCATCATCACTAATCAGAAGCAAGCCGATCGCTTGCCTGACGTTCAAGATTCAGACGTTGAATTTGCGACCCATGTCATCGGCATCAATGACGCTCTGAGAGCGGGTTATCGCTGCGCTGAGAACATCGCCTGTCTAGCACCAATTCGCAACGAGCAAACTAAAAACCCCAATATGACTCAAACCAAATATTCTACCCCTGCCGGCACCCAATTGAGTTCAACTCTTGCCGATAGCATCCGCAATTTACTAGCTCAAGGATACAGCGTAGGAGCCGAACACGCCGACGCGCGCCGCTTCCGTACTGGTTCTTGGCGTACTTGCGGCCCGATTTCCTCAACCCGCGAATCTGAAGTAATCGCTGCTTTGTCAGCTTGCATGGCTGAACACCAAGGAGAATACGTCCGCTTGATCGGGATTGACACCAAAGCCAAGCGCCGCGTACTAGAAGAAATCGTCCAAAGACCCGGAGACAATGGCTCTAACGGTTCTAACGGTGCGAAAACTTTCCAATCTAACGGTAAAGTTGCACAAGCCGGACACCACAATGCCGGTTCCGTGTCAAGCGGGAAATTGAGTGCCGAAACAGTGGCTCAGGTTCGCAGCTTGCTAGCTCAAGGCTACAAGGTGGGGACGGAACACGCCGACGCGCGCCGCTTCCGCACCAGTTCTTGGCAAAGCGGGGCTTCGCTGCAAGTGAGAAACGAATCTGAGGCGCTCGCCGCTTTGGAAGCTGTGATGAATCAGTACCCGGGCGAGTACGTGCGCTTGATCGGGATTGACCCGAAAGCTAAGCGGCGCGTGGTTGAAGAAATTATTCAGCGTCCCGACGGCCCGGTTGGTCAATCGGCTAAGCCGGCAGCAACCTCGGGATACAAAGCAGCTTCGACTGGTGCGGCGAGCAGCGGAAGTTTGACCGGCAAGACGATCGACCAAATCCGCAACCTGCTTTCCCAAGGCTACAAAATTGGCACGGAACACGCCGACGCGCGCCGTTTCCGCACCGGTTCTTGGAGCAGTTGCGCGCCGATCTCATCCAACCGCGAATCCGAAGTGATTTCCGCCCTCGAAAGCTGTCTCAAAGAACACAGCGGCGAGTACGTCCGCTTGCTTGGCATCGACTCCAAGGCGAAGCGCCGGGTACTCGAAGAAATTATCCAACGACCTTAATTTGCCTGGTAATTAGCCTGTTCTCCCGTTCAGTCCTCGCACAGGGGCCAACGGGAGAAACCCCAGCGGATTGAAGTTAGATTTGAGATAGTTAAAAAGCTCGATAGAGAAATGTTGGTCAAAATCTAGAATCTTCTGAAAGTTTCTATAAAACGTTAAAGCATCAAGCTTCTCAGTATTAGTAAATTATCGTTTCTTAGATTGACATGGTTAAATTTATCAGTCGAGAAAACCCATAATTTAAAGTCCTTTTATCGAAAAAAATAGCTCCTTTCATGGTGAAGTCGAATGTATTTATCGCCACTGCAATTAAGTAGCAACTCTCAGATTTTGATGAGTGGCGATGTAGTTGTGAATGAGGGTGCGGCGATCGCCCCTGGAGCAATCCTACAAGCAGATCCGGGCAGCCGGATCTCGATCGCCGCCGGTGCCTGTATCGGTATGGGAGTTATCCTTCACGCCCGTGAAGGTACTCTGGAAATCGCGGCGGGCGTTATTCTGGGTGCAGGGGTGCTGGTGGTAGGTGCAGGAACGATCGGGGAAAATGCCTGTATTGGCGCCGGGACGACCCTAATCAATCCTTGTATCGACAAAATGCAAATTCTGCCAGCAGGTTCTCTAATCGGAGATACCAGCCGCCAAGCCGCCGCAGAAGCAACCGCAACAGCGCCAACAGCAGCGCCAACATCACCAGAAACCCCCGAAGCCCCTACGCCACCAGTCGATCGACCGATCGAGCCGATCGAGCCGCCACAACCCGCCCAAACACCGCCTCAAACTGCGCCGGAGACTGCCCCAGAGCCGCCGGAATCCACCGCCGCAGAGCCGCCCCAACCAGGGGAAACGCCAACTATTCTGTACGGCCAAGCTCACATCAATCGACTGCTGGGGACGCTGTTTCCACACCGGCAAGCTTTTAATCGATCGGAGGAAAACGGCCAAACTCTATCGGGCGGTTCCGGGTAGCCGTCATTTCGGCAAAAGGCAGCTATGCTGAAGGCAGAAAGATCAAATATAAATAGGTAATCTCATATTATTGGTAGCTCAGCAATTTGTCAGGCCTTGCAGCAGCAATCAGTGTATTGTAGCTCGTGCAGTCTGTCTTCTCATCTGAGAAACTATAAACTATCAACAAATTTTTATTTTGGGAAGTTTCTAAGGGTAATAGAAGATGGACGGACA
>JACJNV010000356.1 GCA_014695175.1 Microcoleus sp. FACHB-DQ6
CAATGGAACTGGTTTGTTCCAAGTGTTAGTGGGATTGAAGATGCGGGCGACTTACGAGAAGTTGACTGCGAAAGAAGCGAAAGTGGCTATGAGTGTTTAGAACGCAGACATGAAAGATTTGAGAGGCGCGATCGCGCCTCTTTTTTTGTGGGAAAATGAACCGCAGAGGGCGCAGAGGGCGCAGAGAAGAGTTAGGGCATAATACAATTCATTTCAGAAATATCTAATATCATTTCCGGTTACACCGGAATGATGTTGACTGTTGACGGTTGACTGTTGACGCCGTGAACAGTCAACAGTCAACCGTCAACAGTCAACTCGAATTTACTATTCCGATGCTAACGGATTTGATATAAATTTCAAAAAATGCCTGTATTGCCTATGAAATCGTGAGATGAGATTCGGAAAAAAGCGTTAACCCAAGCATATTGAGTTAGGGTAGAGTGTTTGGCAATAGAGAGTTTAAAAATGTTTTTCATGCTTGATTGAGGGTAGTTCTACTTTCTTGAATTATCTATAGCGGTTCTCGCAAAGATGAGGTATTCACCAATTCATTAACAATTCCCCAATCCTCGAATCCCCCAATCCTCCAATCCTCCACTCCCCTAATCTAAAATTCTGCAATCTAAGTTGTACCTCATCTTTCTGATAACCGCAATAATTCGATGCAATCCTGTCTGAATATCGATTAAGAATGCCAAAAACTTTACTGCTGCACCCTTACCTCTTCCAGCAATAGCTTCATTCGGTTGCCGATCGCCCCGACATTGGGTTCCTGTAAAATACCTAGATGGTCTCCAGGTATATCGTAAATGGTCAGATTGTCTTTGAGAAAAGGTTTCCAGCCTAGATCCGGATCGAGACTGACACTTACGCCCTCTTCAGAATCCAGTGCTCTAAACATAACTACTTTGCCAGCATAGGGTTTTGGCACGTAAGCTCGTTCTGCTTGCTGAATTATCTTCTCTGTCATCAAATAGTCTGTGGTGTAAGACATTGACTCTGTAGGTTCTTTCGGCTTAAAGTATCGCCCGATCGTCTTGCGGGCCGGCATTGTCATGGGGTCTGTAAGTGTCATTATTTTATCGACGACACTACGGACGATGTAACCTATACCCTCCTTAGCAATTTTTTGGGTATGGAAGCGCAGCCGCTGCTGAATGGGTAGGGGCTTGTAGGCAGAGGGCAACATGGAATCAAACATCACCAATAACGCTGTTTCTTGTCCTTTAGCTGCCAATTTTTGAGCTACCTCAAAAGCAACAATACCTCCAAATGACAAACCACCCAAATAATAGGGGCCTTCTGGTTGCACCTTCACGAGTTCATTGATGTAATAGTCTGCGATCGCCTCAACCTTATTGAGTGGTCCATTCATGCGATCTTTAACAAGAGTAATTAAGGCATATATCGGCCGCTCTCGCCCCAAATATGGAATTAACGGATAATAAATAGACACTCCTTCAAACAGAAATAGTGGTGGCACAGAACCCTTCGGTTGAATCTCAACTAAGGAAAGGCTTTGGTTGGGGATATTCCCTTGACGTAGAATGTCGGCTAATTGTTTGATGGTTGGGGCTTGGAAGATAATCGATAGTGGCAAACTCTGCTGGAACTTTTCGTCAATTTTGTCAGCTAAGCGAGCTGCTAGCAGGGATGTACCGCCTAAATCCATGAAATTATCCGCAGTACCGATCGGCTTAATATTGAGTACCTGCTCCCAAATATGGAGAAGTTGAGTTTCTAGTACATCAGCAGGCAACACAACTTCACCGTACTGAACCAGATCGACAACCTGCGGTTCTGGAAATGCACGACGATCGACTTTACCATTGGGGGTCATGGGGAAGCTCTCCATCACTACAAACGCTGCCGGAATCATGTATGCCGGTAGCTTTGTTTGTAGAAAACTACGCAATGCAGACACCTGAATTGGTTGTCCGTGCTTCGGAATGATATATGCCACTAAGCGCTTTTCACCGGGTACATCTTCCCGTGCCAAAACTATACCTTGTTGCACAGATGGGTACTGTTCCAAATAGGTTTCAATCTCTAGTAACTCAATCCGAAAACCTCGAATTTTTACTTGAAAATCGATGCGACCAATAAACTCCAACGTTCCATTGGGTAAATAGCGGGCAGTATCCCCTGTTCTGTAAAGTTTGTCTTCAGGTCGATCGCTAAATGGATTAGCAACAAAATTACTTGCAGTGCGTTCTGCCAAATTGAGATATCCCCTCGCAAGCCCTGGGCCGCCAATATACAGTTCTCCAATATCGCCATCTGGCACAAGATTTAGGTTTTCATCCAGAATGTAAATTTGGCTGTTGGGAAGAGGACGACCGATCGGAATGTCTGCTTCACTACTGAGATCGTAATCTTCAGCGATGGGGTCAAAAATGGTGGCCGTCACCGTAGTTTCAGTCGGCCCATAGGCATTGAGCCAACGAGGATATTGCCCAACCAATTGTCGCCATTCACCATACAGAGCCCGAGAGGCTTTTTCTCCCCCCACAATCACCAATCTCACATCTGGCGACATGGGAACGCGTAGCAATGAGAGTCCGCTGACGAGGCCATGCCAAAAAGCAGTTGGCAAGTGCAGAATAGTAATGCGTTCTTGCTCAATAAATTCGAGGAATTGGCGGGTAGAGCTAATACAGTCTTCCGTTCGCAGCACGATTGTTGCACCACTTACCAAGGATGGAAAAACTTCCCCAATGATGGTGTCAAAGCTCATGCTAGAGAATTGAAGTACCCGATCGCCCAATCCAAGATTAAATGCCTGTGCGATCGCCTTGCTGTGGTGAACCATACCCCGGTGAGCAATCATTACACCCTTGGGATATCCCGTCGAACCAGAGGTGTAAATAACGTAAGCCAAATGCTCGGGCGTTGTCAGCAGACACAAATTTTCAGTGCTGTATAGCGCCATATCCTGCCAGTCTGTATCTGGACAAATCACGCGAGCATTGTGTTCTGGCAAAAATTCAACCAGATGCTGTTGAATCAAAATGAATCGCACACCGGCGTCTCGTAACTTGTACGCTCGACGTTCGTGGGGATAGGTTGGGTCGATCGGCACATAGGCCGCCCCAGCCTTGATCACCCCCAAAAAGCAAATCACCATTTCCATGCAGCGATTCATAGAGATAGCAATCAGTTCATCCCGTTGCACTCCTAGTGCTTGAAGGTAATGGGCGAGCTGGTTTGCGCGTTGATTTAAGGCATCATAGGTTAATTCTTGCCCTTGAAATGACAGGGCGATCGCATCAGGAGTCTGCTTAACCTGTGCTTCAAACCATTGATGGATACTCACATAGTCAGATCCAGTTAGATCGACTTGAGAGTCCTCGACAGAGGAAATATCGTGAGTATATAATGGAACATCAACACAGACATCGTGGGTAGTTTGTAGCGCATCAGTTTCCTTGTTGGGTAAGTACCCATCACCACTCGTCAAAAAATCTTGAGAGTTCATCATATTTGTGATTTAAGTAGGGCAAGCGAGCTTAAGAGATGGCAGCCTGTCGGCAATTCCTTCTCCCGCATTCATCCAGCTCACAGCTTTTTGTGGACTGCTTGTTGTGCAGTGTCGAAAGTGCCGCAGTGCAGTAATACTGCGTCGAACCAATCTATCACATTTGCCAGGTCTATCTGAATATGGCGGCGCGAATCAATGCGCTTTTGGGGAACGGAAGTTGTTTCTGGATAATTACTTTTTCTCTTGTTTTAATTATACGGCTTATTAATTAAGCTGTTGTACATCAAGACTGTTTTGGGAATCATCTCATTAGCGAGCGGGGGCGATCGCAGTAAAAAAGCAAAACAGAGATGATCCCTTACTCCTTCAATAAAGCTAAACTGCTTTGCCTGTAAAGGTTTCAGCTATTTACATTTTTTTTGTATGCCTTAAAAATTTGTACGTTTTCTTAAGTTGTCACCAATAGGAGACGGTGCTTGGAAGTAGAGATCTTAAGAAGGTTTTTCCGGCTTCATTCAGGTCGCTATCTAGGGAAAAAGTTAGACTGCGAACTCGGATATCGCCAATTTGTTTGTCTATGGACGCTTTGAGAGTTTGAGGGTAGATGAGAATTGCATTTTTACAGTTTAGTAGCGTTGCGTAGGTAACTACTTGATTACGATCCGTATTGTCTACTTTATCGGGAGCTTTGTATTTGGTATCGAGGACGTATTGGACTTTACCTGTTTCTATGTCGCACAGCAGTAAGTCAATCCTATCGAAATAGTTTTGGTCATGTGTGACTCGGTGTTGTTGTTTGACAAAAAAGCCTTTTGGTGTATTTGCTTTGAGCCATTCAGCGACAAATTGTTCATATAAATTAGCCATGTCTATGAGAAAAGGGAGCATTTCGCGATCGCCTGTTTCGTGACTAGGCCCTGTGTTATCTAAAAAGAATCGACATAAGGCGTGTAAAAGTTGATAATCTTGATTCAAACGGTGATAATTTCTATCAATACAAGCTTCTGATTTAAAAGGTTTTAATGTGACAAATCCTTGGAGTGCGTGAAAGGCTTTTCGCACAGTGGATGAAACAGATTCACCGCACAAGCCGCTGCGACCAATGATGAAAAGTGTCCAAGCGAGTATTTGATTGTCTTCGATATCGCCTGTTTGTTCGTTATAGTGGCATTTTAGTTTAACATCCCAAGGTTTTTGAAGGGCTGACCGCAAATCGACGCGACCGCGAATGTAGGCGAGTCTTTCTGTTTTGGATAAGTAATCGCGATATAATCCTTTGCGACAGCGTTCTAGAATTTTTTGGGCAAGAATGTTAGCTAATCTCTCGTAACTTTGTTCTAAAAATTGGCACTGAATCGCTCCTTGGGGAAATTTTATCTTAAGTTTGTAGGCATACTCAAGCATTCCGAAGAGGTTGTTTATGGAAACCTTGGGGCGGATGGCGATGTGAAATTCTGGAGTGATGGGAATGTTGCCCACTCTGCCTTTAGATTTTAAGTGCCATTGATATTTTGTTTTAAAGTTGGGAAATTCTATCTCGATTTCCTTGGCATAATTATGGTATATTTTCTGTCCTACTGATTCTGGGATTGAGTCTTGTTCAAAAGTTGCTAATTGATATTCTGTAAGTTCGATAATTCGGCGGGATTCTGGTTTCATAATTGTGGTGGATGCAGTAACGCCACCGTATCGGCGTTAATGACGGCGTTAGATTGTCAATAGCCCAATTTATTCTTGATATTCTTCCAGAGAAACTCATCCATTTTTTCCAGGCTATCAAAGAAGTATTCTTCGAGGTAGGGCTCAATTTCCATTTGCCAAATATCTTGGATATCTTCAGCTAAGGTTTTTGTCAAAAAGAAGGAGATGCCTAGTTCATAGTGTTTGTTGTTAATTGCGCGATTGACATCTTCTAGAATGCTAGTTAATTCATCAACTGGGAAACGTCTTTCCTCTCTGTGGTGATACTGTCGCAGGACTTCATAGTTTGGATAGACGGGAATGAATGCGAAGCGGCGGCGGAGTGCGTTATCGACTAAGGCAATAGAACGGTCTGCGGTGTTCATTGTGCCGATAATGCGGACATTCGTAGGGATTCTAAATAGTTTACCGCTGGCTAGTGTAATAAAGCGTGCTGTGTCTTGTCGGTCATCTAGGAGATACATTAACTCGCCAAAGACTTGAGATAGATTTGCGCGATTAATTTCATCAATAATGAGAACGCAAGGGTCTTCACACGCTTCGGCTTGTTCGCAGAATTCTAGGAATCTACCGGGAACTATTGAGTAGGTTAATTGTCCGTTTTGAGCTATTGGGCGGAGGCCTTCGATAAAGTCTTCGTAGGTGTAGGCTGGGTGAAATTGGATAATGTCTGAGAAACCGTCACCGTCGCCGATTAAGTTTTGGGCGAGTTGTTGGGCAAGGAAGGTTTTTCCTGTTCCGGGCGGGCCTTGGATGATGGTTTGGCCTTTGCGGTTAATGGTGTCTCTCCAGCGCTTGAGTTCAGATGTTTGAAAACCAGTAATTTCAGAAATTGCTTCTAGTTGATACACTGGATTAAATTCTTTTTCATATACTGAAAAATATTCACCTAGAATAATTGGAGTAAAATACTTGTTGTCAGGGTAAAAATTAAATATAAAAAATAATGGGAATAGTTTTTTAAATGCTTGTGCTATTTTTATAATTATTTTTTTAGCAGAATATCTTAATAGTTCTTCTGATTTAAGTGATGTTTCAATCTGAATTTTAGTATCTTTTATTTTAAGTCCCGACAATATAATATCAGGATCATCTGAACAAATTATATCTATTAATAGTCCATGAAAATTCTTTTCGGGTGCAATTATGGAATCATAATCCCACTTGTTAAATTTAAAATCAGTTGTTTCCTGAGTCAAAGAGAAGCTATAATTCTTTGGAAGGTGATAACGTGTAAGGGGTTCGATTAGATTTTTATGAAATATATAAGGGTAGATGCGTTTTTTTTTCAACACCTCAAAATTGTCAGTTTGGGAATAAAACCCCAAAGTTAATTTCTGGTTTTCAAGATTCAGCATTAACTGAGCACGACTTATACAACGCCCAGTAGAAATGATATTTTTTAAATAAAAAACTATACTGTAGCCTGTCGGTTTCAAATCACCGATTGCAGTACGAGAGCCAAAGCCCTCATATTTGATATTTATATATTCTTTGATAAAATCAGGCAACTGCTCTTCTACCTGGCTTAAAATATAGTTTAATGGCTCTTCTACATATTTTAATCTATCTTTTGTGTGTGCTATGTAAAAATCAGGGCTTTGACCTGCATATTTTTTTGATAATAGGTTAAATGCCTCTACTGAAAAAGGGCATTCAGGATGTACAAAAACTTTTTCCATGTTTTCTGTGTTTTTAAGGTGACTCAATTATTGTGATTAAATTATTGTACCCGATCGCCCTTCCCGACACCAGATATCTGAGATGCGATCGCACCCACCATCCTTACCGTCATCAATAGCCCTCCCAAACCAGTAACACAGGCAAAACCGCTAACAACCGTTCCCGGAAAATTTAAACTTGCGCCGAGGGACTCAGATTTACCAAATTGTGTCTATACTAGATAATTGAATCCGGCGATCGCGACTAATAACGGGTACATTAAGATACAAAGCAGTAGCAGCAATAATGCGATCGGGCATATCGGGAATTTGCGATCGGTCAACTTGCCTTAAAGTCAAAGCTATATTGCGATCGAAAGGAATTTCAACCAATAAGGCATCATCGCTCTCAACTTCTCTCAATAATAGATCGAGAGTAGCTGAATTAATCCGCCCTCTCTCGCTCAGATAGACAATTTCTGCTAATGTAATTGATGAAAAAGCCACCTGATTACCCTGGGCAGCTATCTCTTCTATTGTCGTTCTAGCAGTCACCGAAAGTCGCGAATCGGCAAATATATACCAGAGCACAGCATGAGTATCAGCTACAGCACGCAGCATTAGAAATTTTCCCTTGGGAAATTCGCCCATTCTTCGCTGCGAGCTTCATCTATATCAGCGGCAGAAGGTGCAATTCCCAAGTCAGCACATAAACCCCACAATGATTTGCGGGGAGTCGGCCCAACAACTAATTCTCGTTCTATTTCAGGAACAATCCACTTAATCAATCGTAACTTTTCGGCTAGAGACAAGTGCTTAACAAGATTTAAAACCGCCTCAAAAGTCATGTTTTTTATGTTTCAATTTGTGATTGATGTAATTGTAGCATTTTGGCTGCCAAGCACAGCATCACCAGGTTTGGGTTGAGAAGATTCGTTGACCACGGTTCCCGGAAAAGTTAAACTTGTGTCGAAATTATCTAAACGTGCTATATTCAACTCCGTAAACCCTGAAGTGCGTTTTCAGGTATTGCAAATTTATCCACGAGTCAACTGAATGCTCTCTACTTTCAAGAAATTAGCTTCAATTGCAATCTTCTTTGTCGCTGTAAAACTTTTAGTTAACTATCCGCCTTTCAGAGAAGCCGAAAATTATATCGCAAATAGAAACCCAGCAAGTGCCACCTTAGACAATGGAACTCTGCAGCAAAAACCCAGCCCGCCTCCGGTACCTCGCAAAAAACCACCGGAGCAAAAGTTCGATGTAGTAGTGTATGGCGATGAAGTACCGGGGATATGTGCGGCGATATGGGCGAAGAAAACTTTAGGCGCAAAGGGCAAAGTTGCGATCGTGCGATCGAACTACGGAAGAGATCCTTTGGGCGGCTTACTCACCCGCGGCGGTTTAGCTTACATCGATTTAGATAAAATCCCCGGTTGGTATCGCCAACCCTACGCCCAATGTTTTAAGGAATTCTTAGATAAAGCGGATGCGCCCGAATCTTGCTTAGACCCAAAAAAGGCAGATCGAGCTCTCAGGCAAATGCTTTCAGCAGCCGGAATCAAAGTTATTTCTAACTCAACTCTTACTCCCCGCGTCGTAGATAAAAAAATCGAATATGCCGAAGTAAAAGGCAGAAATTTAACCATTAAAGCCAACTCTTTTATTGATGTAACTCAAGACGCCGAATTGGCAAGAAAAGCAGGGTTATCTTATTATACAGGATATCAATCTCAAAATATAAAATCCAAAAATGAAACTTTAGCTGTCTCTATAGTTCCGAGAATTACAGGTATAACGATGTCCGAGTTCCGCAGAATAGAAGATGAAATTCTCTACAACCGGCCTTTGGTAAAAAAAATTAAAGAAAGCATTATGAAATCTAAAGACCCGGCTAGTACAAAATTCTGGATGAGGAATTTCTGGAGTACGATTTATCAGCCATATACAGACGGCTACGACATCAGAAGCGTAGCCATAGGTGCAGCGTATCACATAGACAGAAAGCTGCCCTTTAGTCAAAATAAAGGATTCTTTTTTGATAAAGGCAATGTCTGCGTTTATAACAAAAATGTGCTGTCATGGAACGGGTTTCTGTTTAAATACCAAGTTGACCAAATCATGAAGATGGAAGCTAACGGTAGAAAACCGACTCCTGAAATGATTAGAGAAATGTCATTTCTCCAATACTGGCTACAAAAGAAGTCTGGTAAAGATGTGAGAGTATTTATTCCAGACGAGATTTATATCAGGCAAACTTTGAACGTTCGCGATGTGGTAGATCCGCTGACGGGGCAGGAGATTATCAAAGGGGGAACAGCAGCGTCCAAGTCGATCGGCAGTTTTTCCTACGATTTCGATATGCGGGGCGGAGTCAAGAATTTATCTGCGAGAATTCCGCCGCTGCCAGTCTATAATTTCGGGATAGAAAGTGCTTTGGCTAGCAAAGTCAAGAATTTAGCCATTGTCGGGCGATCGTCCGGTTATGTCGGTATGGCTGTATCCGTCGGGCGAATTGCGACGGTGAATATTTATCAAGGACAAGGTGTGGGCGTGGCGGCTGGTTTGGCTAGCAAGTTCGGCGTGCCGCTGAATTCGATTACTTCGGCTGAAACGAAAAAAACTCTGGAGACTTTAACGGGGAAAACGACGTATTTGTCGGGGAGAGATACGAGTTATGGAGTTGATTATAAGGAGGTGAAGTAATCGAGGTATAGCAGTCGCCCGTGTTGCTATACGATGTTAAATCCCGCCTACAAACTAGAAATTTTTGTTTGAGTTTGAGAACAAAAAACGCAATTCCTGGAGTTTGATAACTGTTATTCATTGCGATTCTTAATTATTGCAATTTGTTTTAAGCTGTGGAGCATTTAAAACACTAACGAGGCTTGTAGGGTGCGTCAGTTATAACACTTACGCTTTCAAGGGAAACGCTGATGTACGCTCTGCACCCTACTATAGTCTTTTAAATGCCGAACAGCTTACCAGTAGGACTAATGCAAAAAAACGGTCGATCGGCAAAATCGTGGCTTTCTCCGATAGAATGCGGGTTTTGGATTAGGGATTTCTGTCAAATAAGAGATTAAAAGGATTTTTCCACTGAAGAGGTCGAAACCTCATATTCGACGGCGCAAGATTCCCCAACTCTTAGATATCCTCTCGATCTTCGCTCTGCTGCTGCTCGTATTCTGTAATAATGTTCTGAATATCCTCTGCTGCAATATCGACTTGTTCGGATTTGGCGTAAAGGGTCAGCAAAATGATTCCCGTTGCTGTTTGGACGTAGTAAATTAAACGGTATCCACCACTTTTACCTTTTTGAGTGTCGCTATTTCGGACTCTCAACTTGAAGACTGCATAACCCACTCCAGCAATTCGATCTCCTGGCAGTTCTCCCCGTGCGAGTTGTTCGATAATGGGTTGAATATCATTGCGAATGCGGCGGTATTTTTTTGCAAGAGTGCGTAAATTGCGATTGAAGGTTGGTGAAACTATAACTTGAATTAAGGGCAAGTCAGTCATTTTCAATTCCTTCCCACATTTGAGCAACCGAAATGGTTTGCCCAGTCATGGCTTCGTGCCAAGCTTGCCGAAAATCTTGTAGAAGCGCTGCTTTAGATTGGCCCTCTCCGTCAATTTCTGAGGGTTCTGAAATACTAAAATAATTAGCAGGAGGCATCTCTTGGATTTCTGCTGAGAAAACCTCTGGCAGATTATTTTGCGAAATGATTACCCCCTGACGTTGCTTTTGGCTTAGAAACTCTATAAAACTCGCAACTAATGCCAGATGTTCTGGAGAGAGTCGATCGAGCCATCGATCGATTTGATGTCGAAGTGCTGCTACATTCATAATGCCATCAAACCTTTTAATTTTACCTTCATTTTAACCTAAACCCGCCCCGCCTTGAATATCGCTCTTCCCTCTGCCTCTGACGCGGATGCGGTTCAAAACTCTTCTCCTCCCTTCTATGGCACAATCATAAATAAGATCAAACTCTCAAGCCACCATGACCGCAAACCTACCCCCCCAATACGACCCCCAAGCCACCGAAGCCAAATGGCAAAAATACTGGGAAGACAACCAAACCTTCAAAGCTGACCCCGAAAAAGGCGGCGAACCTTACTGCGTAGTTATCCCGCCGCCCAACGTCACCGGCAGCCTCCACATGGGACACGCTTTTGAAGAGACACTGATTGATGTCCTCGTCCGCTATCACCGCATGACTGGACGCAATACGCTGTGGTTGCCGGGAACGGATCATGCTAGTATCGCCGTTCAAACTATTCTCGAAAAGCAACTCAAAGCAGAAGGCAAAACTCGCCACGATTTAGGCAGAGAAAAATTCTTGGAACGGGCCTGGGAGTGGAAAGCTGAATCGGGCAATACTATTACTAATCAATTACGCAGTTTGGGCGTATCTGTCGATTGGTCGCGCGAACGCTTTACGATGGATGAAGGCTTATCCGCTGCGGTTTTAGAAGCGTTTGTCCGTCTGTACGATGAGGGGCTGATTTATCGCGGCAATTACCTGGTGAATTGGTGTCCGGCTAGTCAGTCTGCTGTGTCGGATTTGGAGGTAGACCAGCAGGAAGTTGAGGGCCATTTGTGGCATTTCCGCTATCCTTTGACGGACGGTTCTGGTTATTTGGAGGTGGCGACGACTCGGCCGGAAACGATGTTGGGCGATACTGGGGTGGCGGTAAATCCCAAGGACGATCGCTACAAACATCTTATCGGTAAAACTGTGACTTTGCCGATCGTGAATCGCGAAATCCCAATCATTGCTGATGAGTTTGTCGATCCGACTTTCGGAACTGGTTGTGTCAAGGTGACTCCCGCCCACGATCCGAATGACTTCGAGATGGGCAAGCGTCACAATTTGCCGTTTATTAACATTATGAATAAGGACGGCACTTTAAATGAAAATGCCGGAGAGTTCCAGGGACAAGACCGATTTGTTGCCCGAAAAAATGTGGTGCAGCGGTTAGAGAATGACGGGGTTTTGGTTAAAATAGAAGATTATAAGCATACTGTTCCCTACAGCGAACGCGGCAAAGTTCCGGTCGAACCGTTGATATCTACGCAATGGTTTGTGAAGATCGATCCTCTTTCTCAACGCGCTTTAGAAGCATTAGATCAAAGTAACTCACCAGTCTTTGTTCCTGACAGATGGACAAAGGTTTATCGCGATTGGCTGGTGAAGCTGAAGGATTGGTGTATCTCCCGACAATTGTGGTGGGGACACCAAATCCCGGCTTGGTATGCTGTTAGCGAAACCCAGGGCGAAATTACTGATACGACACCTTTTATAGTTGCGAAAACTGAAGCTGAAGCTAGGGAAAAAGCAACGGCTAAATTTGGTAATGACGTGCAGCTAGCAAGAGATCCAGACGTATTGGATACTTGGTTTTCATCTGGGTTGTGGCCTTTCTCAACTTTGGGATGGCCGGATGAAACTAAAGATTTGGAGTTTTACTATCCGACAACTACTTTGGTTACTGGTTTTGATATCATCTTTTTCTGGGTTGCTAGAATGACGATGATGGCAGGACATTTTACTGGAAAGATGCCTTTTGATACTGTTTACATTCACGGTTTGGTGTTGGATGAAAACGGTCAGAAAATGTCTAAGAGTAAAAACAACGGTATCGACCCGCTGCTGTTGATTGGCAAGTACGGTACTGATGCTTTGCGCTACACTTTGGTTAAGGAAGTGGTTGGGGCCGGTCAAAATATTCGCATGGAGTACGATCGCAAAACTGATGAATCGAAATCAGTGGAAGCTTCGCGGAACTTCACGAATAAGTTGTGGAATGCGGCCAGGTTTGTGATGATGAATTTGGAGGGACAGACGCCGCAGCAGTTGGGAAGTCCTTCTGGGGGAGGTGCTTTGGAATTGTGCGATCGCTGGATTCTTTCTCGCTACAATCAAGTTGTGCAAGAAAGCCGCAATTGTTTGGAAAATTACGGTTTGGGGGAAGCGGCGAAGAAACTTTATGAGTTTATTTGGGGCGATTTCTGTGACTGGTATATTGAGTTAGTCAAGTCTCGCTTGCAGCAGGATGCTGAACCAAATTCTAAGAAAGTGGCACAGCAAACTTTTGCTTTTGTGTTGGAAGGGATTCTGAAACTGCTGCATCCTTTTATGCCGCACATTACTGAGGAGATTTGGCACACTCTGACTCAAACAGGTGACGATCGATGTTTGGCTTTGCAAGCTTATCCCGAAGCTGATATCTCGCTAATTGATGCTGAATTAGAACAGCAGTTTGAGTTGTTGTTCGGTACAATTCGCACTATTCGCAATTTGCGGGCAGATGCTGATATCAAACCCAGTGTGAAGGTGACGGCGATTTTGCAAAGCGAAAGCGAGAAAGAACGCCAAATCATCTCAGATGGAGGCGTTTACATTCAGGATTTGGCAAAAGTCGAAAATCTGACCGTAACTGCTAGTTTGGATGCAGATTTGGGACAGACAATTGCTGGGGTTGTCGGTACTGTGCAAGTATTGATTCCTCTGGCTGGGGTGGTGGATTTGGCGGCTTTGCGTGCTAAGTTAGAGAAGAAGTTGAGCAAGGTGGAAGCTGAAATTAAGCATACTGCGGCGCGCTTGACTAATCAGAAGTTTGTGGATAAGGCTACTCCTGATGTGGTTCAGGGGGCTAGGGATGCTTTGGCGGAAGCCGAAAAACAAGCGGAGATTTTGCGCGATCGGCTAAAGTTGTTTTAATAGTTGACTGTTGACTGTTGACTGTTGACTGTTGACTGTGGCCGGGGCGGGTTTACGAAATAGTTAGTTTCAGGCAATTATTGTTGGTTAAACCCGCCCCTACAAGAACGCAAATCGTACAATTACCAATAACCAACAGCACGACACGGAATGCACGGATACACGGATAGCTGTTTTTACCACCAATTACCAGTTACCAGTTACGAATAACTAATAACTAATAACTAATAACCCTTATGCTATATTTAGCCCAAGTACAAAATCAGGAAAATTTAGGCAAGATAAGTCTGCAATTGCTGGCTGGCCAAAATTCTGATGAGACTTGGGCTATTCTTAGTGAAGAATGTTTCTTGACATTACCGAAAGATTTTGCTCAAAATCCAATTAACTCTGCAACTAATGTTTTAAATGAAGGGCTGCTAGTATTAGCAAATGTTGACGAAAATAGCCAGGTTTTGCATATTCAAGTAGCGACAAACTGGGTACTACAATTAGTAGAGAAATATTTAACAACAGGTTTTACTCCCGATTTTTTGCAGCAAGAAGCCCAGAAAGCAGAAGATTGGAGGCAATCTCTCACTTTGCAGAGTCAAGAATTGTCTCGCCGCTTGATTGAAGTTGAAGCCCGCCGAGAACAAATTCAAAATTTAGAAGCAAAACTCCAGCAGGAAAAGCAATTGTTGGAAAGTTCCATCGCCCAATTGAAAATTCCGCCCGCTACTCCACTAATTTGACTTATAAATTGACTTAAGTTAACCTAACAAAGTTAGGGACACGGCACTAGCGCATCCCCACAAACCTAATATGCAATTTGCTGGACATCATATAATTTGTAACTTGACAAATACCCCTTACCCGTTGCCGAATCGCCAGCAAAATTGCCTGCGGCTAAAGCACTTTTGACTTCATCCAAGCGGCGGGGAGACACAGCAGTTTCTGAGAATTGCTAACATAAGCCCGCTTCTGGAAAACATCGTACTGATTGCGTTCGATCGCATTTAAGATTCTGCTGTACAGCATTGTAGCCGCCCAAACTGTCCAGCGGATATCGGGACTGAGCACTTTAATTCCGGGCTCGGCGCTGGCGTATAATTTGCGAGCTCGCTGAATTTGAAACCGCATCAATTCCCGCCAGCGGTTGTCAATTACACCGTTGAATAAATCTTCTTCGGTGTAGTTAAACAAGGCTAAGTCTTCTAAGGGAATATAAATGCGGCCGCGGCGGGCGTCTTCTCCGACATCGCGCAGAATATTAGTCAACTGCTTAGCAATACCCAGGGCTATCGCTTCTTCTTTGGGAATTCTATTCCCCCAATGCCAATTCCAGTTAGCAGCGGAGTTCGATTCGCCTACACCCATGACAGACATCGACATCAGCCCTACAGTACCCGCTACTCGATAACAGTAAAGATTGAGCTCTTCAAAAGTTTCGTAACGGCTACGGTACAAGTCCATTTGCTGGCCGGCAATCATCTCTCGAAATGGCTGAATGTCGATCGGGAAACGAGACAGGGTATCCACCAAAGCTACGTCGTAGTCGTCGTGAGGATGGCCCGCAAACACAGATTCTAGGCGTTTTTCCCACAAATCCAGGGTTTCAGGGGTCGTTGCATCAGAACCCGGCCCGTCTACGAGTTCGTCGGTGCGGCGGCACCAGACGTAAATCGCCCAAATCGCCCGACGCTTGGCTTCGGGCATGAGTTGAGTGCCTAAATAAAAATTTTTGGCATAACTCGCCGTGACTTGGCGGCACAGTTCGTAGGAGTCATCAACAGAGGCCAGAGTTCTCATGCACTGGAGTTTTGACAGTTGCAGCATCCGAGAATAAGAAATTTAAAGATTAGAACTGATTTTCCCCCGTTTAGAAAACGGGAGATTCTTTTACGTCTTTATGAAAAATTCTTAATTTTTCATTTGTTATGGGCCGTCGAAATAGCCTGCGCTGTCAGCTTACCAGAAAGCACGGCACCTTCCATACTTGCAAGATAACGTTGCATCGTATAATCCCCCGTTAGATAGAAATTGCTAATGGGAGTTGTTTGTGTGGGACGGCACTGCTGGCGTCCGGGAGTGGCTTTGTAGACGGAACGAGGGGTTTTGACTACGTGATATTTGAGCAGTTTGGCGGGTTCTGGGATTTGATCGGGAAAGAGTTTTTCTAACTCGACCATTGTGGCTGCGACGATATCTTCGTCAGATTTGCCTATCCAGTCTTTGGCCGGTGCTAAAACCAGTTCCAGCATGGATTTGTCTGGGTTGGCATATTCGCGGCAGGTGTTGCTCATGTCGGCGTAGACGCTCAGCAGGGGCGATCGCGAGAACAGCAAATGGTCGATTTCAGTTAGCTTGCGATCGAACCACAAGTGTACATTAATGACGGGTACTCCCTCCAAGCCTTCGAGCTGTTTGAAATAATCCATTTCGCCCCAAGGTTTCGGCATCATCAACTTCAGCGGGTCAACCGGCATCGCGGAAACGTAAATATCGGCCGTCAGAATTTCTGACTCTGCCCCTTTTACTCCCCGAATGTGGAAGCCGCGCACCGTGTTGTCATCGTTGAGCAAAAACTCTTTGATGGGTGCATTCAGCCGTACTTCGCCGCCGCGCTCAGTTATGTAGTCTACCATCGGCTGACACAACCTTTCTGTGGGGGAACCGTCTAAAAAAGCCATTTTCGAGCCTTTTTTCTCTTGCAAGAAGCGGTTGAGGGCTGTCAGCAGTATGGTTGCAGATATTTCGTGGGGGTCGATGAAGTTGAGCGCCTTGGACATGGCGATGAATACTTCTTTTTCGACTCTGGGCGGGATGTTTTGCTTTTTGAGCCAGTCGGAAAACGAGTATTTGTCCATTTCTTCGACATAGTTTTGACCCTGAAGCATCGCCGGAATCAAACCTATACCGAAGCGGATTTTTTCGGGCCAGGTGAGCATATCGTTGTTGCTCAAGATGGCTGCGACGCCGTTGAAGGGGGCGGGAAGGTCGGGAAAGTCAAAGCGGGAATAGGTTCCGGGGGTTTCCGGCTGATTGAAAATCATCGAGTGCTCTTTCCATTGCAGCCTGTCTTCGATGTCAAGTTCTTTGAATAGTTGGAGCATATTCGGGTATGCACCGAAGAAGATGTGGAGGCCGGTTTCATACCAGTCGCCGTCTGCATCTTTCCAGGCGGCTACTTTGCCGCCGAGTACGTCCCGACTTTCTAGGAGGATGGGGGTGTGGCCCGCGTCGGTAAGATATTTAGCGCAGGAAAGTCCTGCTAAGCCTGCTCCGGCGATCGCAACTCGCATTTGATACTACTTGGCCTCTGTGTTCGCTTCGGTTTAATTATACTTTACAACTCGTTACAATATTGTGTCATTCTCAGCCTAGGGAAAAATCTCACAGACGGGTAAGCCAGCAGAGATCCCCGACTTCTGTCAGATAGTCGTGGATGACAGAGTGAAGGCAAGTTACAGGAAAGCGATCGCGCTCTTCTGGGGGCGATCGCTCAGAGACGCGGTTGTAGTTCCTTTAAATAAAAAATAAACAATGAACTAATTAGAATCCCCAGTCTTATTTAGACAATTGTTCGCAGTGCCGCTAGCCCCCCAAGGTGTATTGGGTAAAAATAATAGAAAAATCTTTTTTCTAGAGCCGTTGGTTTTTGGTCTTTAGAGCTATCGTAGTATGCCAGAACTAGCGGTGTGAATATAGCGAAAATTTGAATCCAGCTTTTGCAACTAATTGCATATCCGATATTTGCTATAGTCCAGCCGAACCACCAAAGGCGAGATCCTCCTCCTTTCCACCTAATCATCAATAGCGGGCAAGCCACTGCATACCAGCCGTAACTCACTCCTAAAATTTGAGCAGTTACTAGACCTGTGCTTAAAACTGCAATTTTGCGATCGAAGCGTCGGATGTAGCTCAAAGTTAGTGCTGCTACGGCAAAGCTAAACATGATGTTTAACTGTAAAAAATTGCGAAAAAGTAAGATATGAGGTATTTGAGAAAGTACCCCAAATAATATCAGTCGAGTAATCAGAGGATTTTTGTCCCCCGGTCGTTTCCAGTTTTGAGCAAACACCCAACTAAACAACGGAAAACTGAGGCGGCCGATGATACGCATGGGTTCTGCTTCCAGCATCAATCCGATGTGGTCTATTAGCATTAGAGCTGCCGCCAACCATTTAATTTGATTTTGATTCATACAAGTGATTATCAAATTATGTTAGTAAAACTTGTTTTGTTGTACTCATTAAATATTGTGTGAGTTGTTGACACACTATATTTACCAATTTTCCCTTTCTTACGAGGTTTTATATGCTATCAATTGCCGCTGAGGCATTATGTAACTGTTAGGTGCGGTTGCGGGCTCAATTGCGATCGCCCTTGCAAGGAAATAGAGCAGCCGAGTGCGATCGCCCTTAATTTCCTCTGTCAAAAAATCCGATGGTATTTAGTTCTCACTTATTATAATAAGTAACCTCACAATTGCTTTAATTCGGGTCGATCGCAATTTGAAACTGCCTTGGTGGCAGTCATTAAGAAGGCAGAGATGATAGGAGGACATGGCAATGGCGTTTTCCTACCCCAAAATAATCAATCTTCCTCGATGAAAGATGTAACCATTCCCCGATTAATTGTGGCAACGGAGGAGACGGCAATGCCGTTTCCCTACCGCAAAATCCTCAATTTTCCGATTAATTGTGGCAACGGAGGAGACGGAAATGGCGTTTTCCTACCGCAAAATCCTCAATTTTCATGCACGAGATTTGTAACTATCGCCCAATTATTTGTAGGGAAACGGCACTGCCGTCTCCTCTTCTTTCTATTCTTTCCCGCCCTTATGGTTTGCCGGATTTTGGTGCAAAGGTGCGATATGCTGCTAACGCTGCTTGTTTGACGGTTTCTGGCACAATCGGAAAAGTAGTCAGGATATAGGCAAATTCTGCGTCGGTTAATCCGTAAAGGTGAGCGATGATGCCGTCTAATTCTGCTCGCAATTTAGCGCGTTCTGTTTCATCGGTAACGCCTTCTCGGTGGGAGTTTAAGCCGACTTCTTGGGCTAATTCGTCAAATTCTGGGGCGGTGCAGATGAGTTTGGCGGCGCGCTGTACGATGTCCCAGAAGTATTTGTCACCTGATTTTAATCGCGGGACAGGTGTCTGGTAAATAAAGAACATTGTTAAATTTGAAGACACTTGTTGACGCAATGCAAAATCAAATATTAGGCTATTTAGTGTAGCACAAATAACTAACATATATCTGTTATCTTGAAGAGGTAATGTCACATTGAGAGAATGACCGCAAACAACATTTGTAGGCACAATTGTACCAATAAAAGTTCGAGAATCGGTACTTCTAGCAATTGCACGATATGCAAAACGGTAACATTGATAATCTAATTTTTGACCATTATCTATTTTCTTTCCCAATAAAGCCTTTCTCCCTTCCGCTTCATCCACCCAATACCTCGGTTCAGCGTATAGATGAGTAAACTGATGAATCATTTTACCTTCATAAAGTGGCAGTCTCCCTTTCCCTGGTTCTTGCTTGAATAAATGACTGTCATTAGTCATGTGAAATTCCGCAGTTAACCGCAGATTCCATTGGGAGCATCCCGATTTTGCAAGTAGGCAAAAGTATGATAAAATATATCGCTTTATGGAAAAACCTACACTTAGCTTCCCAAAAAAATCTGTTTTAGAGTCAAGGAGCCATTTT
>JACJNV010000357.1 GCA_014695175.1 Microcoleus sp. FACHB-DQ6
GAAGTATATTTGGGAAAGAATTGGAGGATTTTACCTATGTAGTTTGCTGGAATGGTGTCGGCGAACTCGAAAGATGGAAGCTGGTACTGCCTGATGGCACGCCGGTCAAAATTGAGCAAACGATTCATCAGATAGGAGTAACTAAAGATTATGTGGTACTGATGGACACCGCCTTCATTATGGGTCTGGAGCAGATAATCAACAACCCATTTCCGAAGAATAAAAAACTAGAGCAGCACTTGAGAAAGTTACTAGAACGTCGGCCTCTGCCGGATTCTAATATTTATATCGTGCGCCGTGCCGATCTAAAAGCAGGCCAGCGTCCAGCTAGCAGTAATAAGGAAGTTGAAGTCGTCGCCCAGAAAGTGGTAATTCCTCTCGAAGCTGCCCATTTTTTGGTGGATTATGATAATCCCAATGGCAATATCACTCTCCACGTTGCCCACCTTTGTGGAATGCAAGTAGCTGAATGGCTTAGAAAGTATGATGTTTCAGCATCCAAACCCCACAAACCCGTGCCAGATTACCTGCATGGTATGGAACACGATGAGACTGACATCGGACGAATGGGGCGCTACATAATTCATGGAGAGACTGGACAACTAATTGAGTCTCAAGTTATCTCCGACATCAACGCCACATGGGCTGTCGATCTCTATGCCTACTTAGATAGGCTCCCTACAGGTTTGACTCCAGGAAAGCTAGAAAATGTCTACTGGAGTTCGTTTGGACTGTGGCGCGATTTGATGACAAAATACATTGTCGATCTGTACGACGATTATAAGTACCGATTAATACCGCTCTCAGAAGTTATCCGCTTAGCCCAAAAGGGTAAACCTGCTTGCTTGTTCAGGCTGCACCCAAAGTCGATGGTGATTGCCGATCGCTATGAGTTCCCTTGTGGGTACATGACGCTATCACCCCAGTTCATACCCCGTGGTGATGGTGAAAGTTCTACAAACGGTTACATCGTCTGTGCTGTTTGTTTTGAAGACGAAAAATTGGGACCCACAAATCAAATTTGGATTTTCAATGGTAACAAACTGTCAGATGGCCCCCTGTGCAAATTGCATAATGCAAAACTCAAGTTTGGGTTTACGTTGCATACAGCATGGTTGCGACAGATTTCTAAGCGCCAAGCTAGTTACAAGATTCCAGTGCAACAGGATTACCAGGAGCTAGTCGATCAAAACGAGCCAGAGATTAGGAAGCTGTTTGAGAATGAGGTGTACCCCCATTTTCATTAAGAAACTCACCTGCCAAAAGCGCGATCGCGCTTTTGGGAGTGGGCTTCTTGGTTCATAGACACTATTTAAAAAGGTCAAACAAGAAAGGAAAGTAAAAATATGATAGTTCTTTCGGGATACGAAATTATAGAAAAAATTTACGAAGGAGTAAGGACTGTTGTATATAGAGCTAAAAAAGATGGTTACAGACAACCAGTTATCATTAAAATTATTAAATATGATTATCCTAGCCTTGAACAAATCACCAATTTAAGGCAAGAATTTATAATTACTCAAAATTTAGAGTGTGAAGGAATTGTCAAAACTTACAACTTAGAAAATTATCATAATAGTTTAGCGCTAATATTAGAAGATTTTGGGGGTCTATCCCTTTATCATTTTATGGCAGCCAATAACCTGTCAATAACCGAGTTGCTGAGGGTAGCGATCGCTCTATCCGAAACTTTGATCTATCTCCATCAAGTACCGATAATTCACAAAGACATTAAGCCCTCAAATATCATTATCAATCCAGCGACCGGAAAAGTAAAACTGACTGACTTTAGTATTTCATCGCGCTTGGAATTGAAAAACCAAAGCATTAGCAATCCCAACTTGCTGGAAGGGACTCTCGCTTATATGTCACCCGAACAAACGGGGAGGATGAATCGAGCAATTGACTACCGCACCGATTTCTATTCTTTAGGAGTGACTTTCTATGAAATGCTGACAAACCAGTTGCCATTTACTACCACCGATCCGATGGAGTTGGTTTACTGTCATATTGCCAAACAACCCGTCCCACCTAAAGAGGTAGCAGAAATTCCTCAAGCGGTTTCAGATATTGTGATGAAACTGTTAGCAAAAAATGCGGAAGACCGATATCAAAGTGCGGCAGGATTAAAATTTGACCTGGAAACTTGTTGGCAGCAATTGCAGACAACTGGAAAGATTGAAAATTTTCCCATAGGTCAACGCGATCGCGGCAACCACTTACTCATTCCCCAGAAGCTTTATGGTAGAGAAACCGAAGTCCAAATTCTTCTAGATGCCTTTGGACGAGTCAGCCTCAGTGCCACCGAGATGATGTTGGTTTCCGGTTATTCCGGGATTGGTAAAACTTCAATCGTCAATGAAGTTCATAAACCAATTGTAGCAGCTAGGGGATATTTTATTGCGGGTAAGTTTGACCAGTTTAAGCGCAATATTCCCTATGCGGCGTTAATCCAAGCATTTCAAGAATTAGTTCGTCAGCTATTAACTGAAAATTCCGAACACATTGCTGTTTGGAAAGTAAATTTATTAAAAGTGCTAGATAATAACGGTCAAGTTATTATTGATGTTATCCCCGAAGTAGGACTAATTATCGGTAAACAGCCTGAAGTTCCTCAACTGGGTTCATCGGAATCTCAAAACAGATTTAATCGGGTATTTCAACAATTTATTCGCGTTTTTTGTCAACCCGAACACCCGCTAGTGATATTCCTAGACGATTTACAGTGGGCAGATTCGGCATCTCTAAAGTTAA
>JACJNV010000358.1 GCA_014695175.1 Microcoleus sp. FACHB-DQ6
TTGGCTCAACTGCTCTATCTCGGTTTTTTTCTGCTCTCTGGTGGCTGTGGGCTTTTTCATTCCTTTATTTTACCAGATGCCGCCACTTAAGTTTTTTTGACCTGAATCCTTACAATATAACTATGGAAGCCATTAAAGGAAAAATTCGTGATGAAGGAATTGCTACAACTCAAGAAAGGATCGCCACACATCCTCATTTACAGGAATTATTGCAGGAAGTTGAGACTACTGATGGATTCTTAAATTCTGATCAGGTCAAGGGTACTGATGAAATTAAGAGAGTATTGACAGCCCTAAATGACTTAGTACGTTTGGCTTCTATACTTGAGCCAACAAAAGATCCACTTGCACGAATCCGAGATTTACCAAGAATTGAAACTCCTTTCTGGCGATCGCAAAAACAAGAGGATCAGGCTGATCTACTTGGCAGCTTAGTGATTGTAGATACACCAGGACCGAATGAAGCAGGAGAAAATCTCAAACTGTCAGCCGTTGTTGAAGAGCAATTAAAGAATAGTTCGATTATTCTCATTGTTCTTGACTTTACACAGCTAAATAACAAAGCTGCGGATGATATCAAGCGTCAAGTGAAGCCAATAATTGATCTATTAGGCAAAGAAAATCTCTATGTTTTGGTCAATAAGGTTGATCAACGGACTGAAAATGATCCCAGGACATCGGAAAAGGTAGAGAAATTCGTTTTAGCCGATCTAGAACTTGGGAATCGTAAAGATACTGATAGAGTTTTTGAAGTGGCGGCAAGATGGGCATTTTGTGCAACAAACTTTTTATCGGAAGCTCAAGATAATCCTGATGCTGAACTAATTCAACTATCAACAACTCGTTCTCTAGCCGAGCAGGTATTTGGTATTGACTGGGAAGAAGATCTAGAAGATTCAAGTCTTGCTGAGTTGGAGAAAAAAGCTCAAAGACTTTGGAAAAAGTCAGGATTTCAATCATTTCTTGATCGTTCTATCAATGCGCTTATGGAAAGAGCCGCTCCTCTAGCAATGAAGTCAGCACTTAACTATTGCCGTGCGTTGTTAAATGAGCTGAAAGATGATGTATCTTTGCGAAGTAGCGCCATTTCTCAAGACGGTGAAAAATTACGCAATGAAGTTCAGGCATTAGAGGCAGACTTAGAGCGTCTTGAAATGTGCCGAATTAAACTTAAGGAAGTTGAAAGGCTTAGACTCAATCTCCAGAAAAATCTTGGTGGAATTCTAGAAATCGTTAGGGAAAGTGCTTTGGTAAACCTTAAATACTTTTTCGCAAAAGAGGAGTATGAGAAAGCTGATTCGCTAAAAAAATTAGATATAGAAGCAAGAAACTTTTTATTAAAGCCCATTAGTTCATTCCCTCTTTTCCCGGATTTTATGTCTAAGATGTTTAGAAGTTTAGAATTTAAACCATCGGGAGTCTTTGAGTTTTCTACTGAGGCACAAGCTGAGAAATTTGCAAATCAATCTATTCTTTATGCCAAGCAAAAATCGGAAACTATTTTATCAAGTTATAAAGATAGAATTGAACAGGAGATTGATAAGTCTCGAAGAGAGTTGATTGATTTTCTGGATCAGGAGACGAAGCCAATTATCAATCAGGCAAAAGCCAGACTAAATCAGAATTTTAACGTTGATTTATCCCTCCCTGCACCATCTTTTGATTCAGATGGAATAAATTTTGTAAGTCCAAGAATCAAAAATAATTCTCGTATGGTTGATCAAGGATATGAAACTATTAAAGTAAAAAAGAGATCTTTTTGGAATTGGCTTTGGTTGGTTGAATTTGAAGTAGACGAACAAAGGAAAAAGCCTGATCGCAAAGAAAATTATTACACAATTTCTTTAGAAGAATTGATTCCTGAAATCAATCAATCAATCAATTGAGAGTAGCATAGATGCTTTGCGTTTAGGAATTAACAAATATATTGAGGAAGATTTTCAAGAAAAAGTTAATTCTTTCTTTGACAATCTTGATACTTACTTGAGTAGTTATCGGGATAGCTTAAGACAAGCACAATCTGATCAACAGCTATTAAAAGAGGAAAAGGATCAGCTTGTAAACGAGTTGAACACTATTGTTCCAGAGGCAACTGAATCTATAAAAAAGTGTAGTTCATATCTTGATTTGACCGAGCATCTTTTGGCACAACATAAATAAGTCAAGATATATGTACTATCCTTCTACTCAAAAGCTGTGTGAACTACAACGTAGAATTCCCGTAGTCGGGGATAAAGCTCTGATCAATTTAGTTAACGGTTTATCAGTTAGCAAAGATATGTTGCGCTACCGCAAGAGTCGTGGGTTTTTCGGCAAGCTTTTTGACCAATTTGATGGTAGTAACGAAAAACGTAGATTAATTCTAGATGGTAATCTAATTGCTGGACAAGAATCTCTTCAAGATTGGGTCTTGGAACTATGTGACTCGTTAAGTATTTCTCAAGTTGCTCTCACAGAGACACAGCGATCGCTTCTAGAAGTCCGTAATGCTGTTCGACTGTTAAAATCTCAGCAGTCAATATTACAAGCATTGGGGTTTCAACTGGAAAGTTTAGCAAAACAGTTCGGAGATCGCATTGATAAATTAGAAGCAAAAGTTCGCCAGCTAGAGATCCGCGTGGCAGCCAAAGAAGATATTGATAGTATTTTTGCAGCTTGGGAATCTGAACAAACTTATCAAAATCTACCTTGGTTAATTCAAATTGTATTGCTCACACAAGAAGTATTTTCTAGTTCAGTCTCACTTTACGAATTACAAATGGATGATCGAGAGAAATATCGGCAGCTTTTAACCAACAAAATTGTTACTGCAAGTAAGCAGATGCCTAAAGGACTAATCGGTTTCGGTGAGTTGCTAACTATCTCTTGCCAAGAATTACAAAAAGAAGATATAGACCTTGCAGCAAGCTTGCTTGAAGTCCGTTCTATTCATCCTCACCGTATTTTAAATACTCCTTATATTTTTACGATTGGTACTACTTTAGAAATGTATGTGCTACCAGAAGAAAGCAGACCAAATAACCCGGCTCGTCATGCAATCGGGCTATGTTGCCAGCAAATTGAATCGATCCCTCGAATGATCGAAGTAAGAGATTTGGTTCAATACATAGTCGAAGAAGTCGCAGAGGATTGTCTAGGTAAAGTTTCGAGAACCTTCTAAACTATATGAACTATCCTAATAAATCTACAGTTGGACTTGTCTTGGTAGGCGGTGGAGCAAAAGGGGCTTACCAAGTTGGCGCTCTTAAATATCTTGATGAAATTGGGCTAAATCCCCATATTATTGCTGGTAGTAGTATTGGTGCTCTCAATGGTGCAGTACTTGTTTCTAATGGGACTTTTAGCCAATCAGTTCAACGATTAGATCAACTTTGGACAGACTTGGGCGAAGCAGAAATTTTACGCCCGAATGCTGGGCTTATGAAGCCACTAATAAGTTATGGTTTACAATCGACTGTTCCAATGTTTCGAGAATGGATGCTTTCATTTCTGTATGAGATAGGTATTCTAGAAGATAGAAAGTCAATCTTTAATCCAGTACCAATCGAATTTTTTCTCTGTCAAGCAGTAAAACCCGAGCTGTTGCGAAATGGTACAGAACTCTGGATCACCGCTTTTCCTTCTCTTAACATTCCATATATAGACAACGATTTACTACTAGCAGCAATAGATTTTTTTAGATCCCGTATGGGTACAAAGGCTGATTGGTTTTGCGTTCAAGATTGTGATGATAACGATACTCTGTACAATACAATTCTAGCTAGTGCTGCAATACCGCTAGCTTTTCCAAAACGGCAAGTTAATGGGAAGAATTATATAGACGGGGCACTTGCTGATAATGTCCCACTAGGAGCTTTAGCCGCAAAGGGTTGTACCCATGCAATAGTTATTCATTTAGAAAATGGGTTAACATGGGATCGATATGATTTTCCTGATCAAACCATTATTGAGATCCGTCCTGAGCAGTCCATTAATAAATCGGATGCTTTTCTTATAGCAGAAGGTTCTGCTTTATTAGATTTTAGTCCTGAAAGAATCTCTGAATTAAAGAGACGAGGTTATGCTGACGCAAGGCGATGTATGGATAATATTATCCGCACTTTTACAGTAATAGGAGATCAGCGCACATCCAGAGATGCTCTAATCCACTCAACTCAACTTCTTGCGGAGGATAATCCAGTATGACAATGGTTTGTACAATTTTTATCCCGATAGGCTCAAACCTTTAGCCAGTTACCTTTTCAGGATTTGACTATTGTACGGCTGTAGTCCAGAGAAGTTATTGGCGATTCCTCTCAGGATGCGTCCTATCGCAAAGACAAATAATTGTTAAGCGACCAGGGCCTAACAAATCATTGGAGCGGACAAAATATGATATTTTTTAGTTGAGTTGAAAGGCGATCTATTGCCACTCACTTTAGCCGTTATCTCATAAACGCTGCCTGACTTTGGAGATGATTCGGAAGCTCGATCGAGAGCTTGACCTACAGAAAATTGGTAGAATCAATAGATACGCTTCGATCGCGCACCATGCAACAAGCTAGTAGATCCCAAAAAAAGATGTTTGTGTAAATCGTTAAAATAGTACCAAAAACAACCAAGGAGAAACCCATGTTAACCCTAGAAATGGCAATCCAAAAAATCCAACATTTTTCCCCCGAACAACGCAATAAAGTTATTGAATTTATCGAATTTCTAGAATTTCAAGCCAGCCAAACTAAAACGATAGAACCAAAAAAAGATGACTCCAATCAAGAACAATCCTTTTTTGAGCTAGCCGGAATCTGGGAAGAAAAAAATATCACTCTTGACGACATTCGCAAAGACGCATGGGGCAAAGAAAACCAATGATTTTGTGTGACACCAATATTCTCATCGAATTCTATAAAAACAATACCGCCATCATTCAAGAACTACGACAAATCGGCAGCCTGAACTTAACCATTAGTATTATCACCAGAGCAGAACTGTACTATGGCGCACTCAACAAAAACGAACTCAACCGCATTCAAAAACACCTCGACTTACTTCAAAATATTCCCCTCGATCGACCCATCTCAGAGCAATTCATTCAACTCATGGCGCAATATTCCCTAAGCCATAAACTCACAATTCCCGATGCCATGATTGCCGCCACCGCCCTAACCCATAACATTAGCCTTTATACCCTAAACCTCAAAGATTTTCGCTTTATCGAAGGCTTACAAATATATCAATCTCCCCTGTCCCCATGACCCAAACCGAAGCAGTGGGGTAACAGATTCAGCGCACCGAAAAATTCAAAAAAGGCTGGCTGCAAAAAATGTTTGTGTAAATTAAGGAACAGGGAATAGAAATAAACTGCATTTCGAGAGAAATCGGAGGCAATGAGGTGGTTAGCCGAGTTCGGTAGGAGAGAGGAATTAAGCAAGTCCCGATTGATGAAGTCAAAAACGACCTGTCAGGTTATTTGCAAGTTGCCGAGAAGGAAAGGGCATCAGCATTGAGGCAATGAAGGCGAAATATAACAACCCCAATGCAGCGGACGGACGAGAGTCGCTGTGCTGAGTCCTGAGATAGCTACCACCACTGATTGGGAGCGTTATCTCGCAAACGCTGCTTGACCTTGGAGATGATTCGGAAGCTCCATCGAGAATTAAGGATTCCGGTGGATAAATGTCACCCTACATTACCAACACTAATTGCTGCTTTATTCTACGATTTATCAACAGATAAAAAAATCCAAATCCCTTCAATCGGCGAAAAACGGGAACGGGAATTGCGCTCTCCTACAGCTAGGACTTGATATGATATCTACGAGCAAGCCAACTGGTTGAGCCAACAATCCCCGTACCTTGATAGTCGGGGAGTGTCAACAACAACTATCAAGGCAACTCAACGGAACTCGGTTTAGCAATGTGAGGCAAGCCCCAGCCCAATTTTTCCCGCAAAATGTGGAAAAACTCAAAAGATTGCACCCGAATAAAGCGGGCTGGGTACTGAGCTCGCTCGACTTGCACCCAATCTTCGGGCAGAACATAACATCCGCCGTTACCGTCTACCACCATTACCAGGCGGTTCGGACTCGCCGGCAAAATCTTGACCGGCTCGGTGTTGGAAAACACCAAAGCCCGCGAAGCCATTGAATGCGGGCAAATAGGCAGCAACTGCAACACCGGAACTCCGGGAATGATGACAGGCCCACCGGCAGAAAGGGCGTAAGCTGTCGATCCTGTGGGAGTCGCGATGATGACTCCATCTGCGGCAATGTCAATAGAGGCGTGCTGACCGATCGCCACTTCAAAATGACACATACAAGTCAGCGGTTCCCGGTGCAGCACCATTTCATTAAGACAAAGGGCTTCCCAGAGGCAGTCGTTTTCTCGAAACAGCCGCACCGCCAGCATCGATCTTTCTTCTATTTCGTATTCTCCGGCGATTACCTTTTCCAAAGCTTGCGGCAGCAAGTTCAGGTAAGTTTCTGTTAAAAAGCCCATGTGACCGGTATTGACAGTCAGCAGCGGCACTCCAATCGGAGCGACTTGGCGAAATGCCGACAGCACCGTACCGTCGCCGCCCAAAACCACTGCAAACTCCATGTCGCTGTCAAAACCGGGGGGGACGAGTTGTTCGATCTGAGTGTGGCACAGGGGGCGATCGGGGCTAGAATAGCCCAGAATTCCTCCGGAACCAGAAACCGAGCAAACCTCCCAGCCGCGGGCAGTCAGCTTGTCTTCCAACTCTGCGGCGATGCGACAAGCCACAGGTTTAACGTCGTTGTATATAATCCCTGCTTTCGGCACTTTAAAATGTAAAGGGCATTTTTTGTTTACTCCGTTTTTTAGTTTTAAGCTGCTCGTACTCTATTTCCTTGAGCTTCTTCATAATCAGATTAAAGTATTCTTCGAGATAAGACTCCAAAGTAGTAGTTTCTTTGGGGTCGATTCCGAAGACACTGTAAACATCATCCATCGGAGCTTTCAAGGGTTTTCCGGCTGCCAAAACTTCTGAAAAAGCCAATCTGTCAGCTACGTTCCAACTCCACTGAAAGAACTTAGCAAATTGACGAGTAGCCTTCAACAAGCCGTCTGGGGTGCGCGTAATTTTGGCTTGCTTCCCTGACAGCCGTTCGCACAACCGCACGATTTCGTCAGCATCCCAAGCGCGATTCCCCACCACCGGAAAGCTTTTTTTCTCGGTTTCGGGAACGGAAAGGGCCCGGACGGCAAATTTAGCAACGTCTTGAGTGTTCATGTAGGCAAGGGCAGATGGCTTATTGGGCAGCCAGACTGCCTGATTGTCCAAAATCGGCATTGCATACAGGCTCACCAGTCCTTGCAAAAAGCCGCAAGGTCTCAAGATTGTGTAGTCTAGACCGGATTCTGCTAAGAACAATTCGGTACAGCGCTTGATTTCCAACAAGGGGACTTGAGGATATTTCTCAGCGTCGAGAAAGGAAAAGAATATGTAACGCTTGATGCCTGCTGCTGCTGCTGCTTGGATCAGCGATACTTTTCCGTCCCAGTCTACTCTTTTGACGCTGACAGAATCGGCTGCACTCGCTGTTGCTGCATCGATAATAGCACTGACGCCTTCTAGGGCCGGAGGCAGACTGTCTGGCTGGCAAAGGTTCCCGGGTACGAGTTCAGCGCCCCATTCTTTCAAAAATGCAGCTTTTCTGTAACTTCTGACTAAACAGCGCACCTGGTAGCCCTCGTCTAGGGCGCGGCGGGCTATTTGGCGGCCGAGAGTGCCGGTGGCACCTAAAATCAATAAAGTCATCTAGGGATTAATTATGAATCTTAAACTTTCAATAAGATGGTATCAGGTTTTTGTTAAGTTTGTTATAAAAACTTAACAAAAACCTGAAATTTTCTCATTTTAGGCTTGAGATATTCGGCACAATGCTGGCTTTCGGCAGAAAGTAGACTCTAGAAGGCAGAAGGTAGAAGGCTTCTGAAGGATTGGTTGAAAAAAACTTATTCTTCGCGGCCTTGCAATTTGAGCAGGAGGAAGCCTCCACCTATACCCACGAAAATTAGGGAAAAGGACAAAAAGGCTGCAGTGAAAATTTCAGGATTCATGATTTTATATGTCCAATTGGGCGATCGCATTAAATAAAGATAATATAATTTGGGGCAAGCAGGTACATGAATGCTAAAATTTCAGTGCCGAAATTCCTGTATTTTGTTGGAGAAAACTGCCTTGAGTCTCGATCGGGAATCACAACTAGCTGTAACTCTGGGAGATCCGGCGGGAATTGGGCCGGAAGTGATTCTCAAGGCATTGGCCGATCCCGCTGCTGGTTTGAGGGCAACGGTTATAGGTTCTAGGAGAGTTTTGCAGGAAACTTACGATAAGTTGCGATCGAGCAATCCCGCAGCACAAGCGGCAAATCCCGAAACATTAAATATTATTGATATTGAACCAGACAACAAGTGGGGCGAAATAGTCCCCGGTGTCGGGAGTGCAGCTAGCGGGGCTGCTAGCTTTGCTTACATGGAAAGCGCGATCGCCCGTACCATCGCCGGCGAATTCTCCGCCATCGTTACAGGCCCGATTTCCAAAACTTGCTGGCAGGCGGCCGGTTACAATTATCCCGGACAAACAGAACTCCTCGCAGAAAGAGCAAAATCGCAGCGGTTCGGAATGCTGTTTGCCGCCACATCTCCCCATAGTGGCTGGACGCTCGTAACTTTACTCGCTACTACACATATTTCCCTGCGTCAAGTCCCCGATGCGTTGAGTCCAGAATTACTCAGCGAAAAACTAGAATTGCTGGTAGAGTGTTTGCGGGAAGATTTTGGGCTGGAAAGACCGAAAATTGCGATTTCTGGCTTAAATCCTCACAGCGGCGAAAATGGCAAACTGGGAAATGAAGAGCAAGACTGGATGATACCTTGGTTGGAAACGCAGCGCGATCGCTTTCCTCAAGTGCAGTTAGACGGGCCAGTCCCCCCCGATACCCTGTGGGTAAAACCGGCTAAAGTTTGGTACGGTTTAGCCAAGGAAGCTCACGACGGTTACTTGGCAATGTACCACGACCAGGGGTTGATTCCAGTAAAATTGATGGCTTTCGATAAAGCAGTCAACACTACAATTGGCTTGCCTTTTGTCCGCACCTCTCCGGATCACGGCACAGCTTTTGATATTGTAGGTCAGGGGATTGCAGATGCCTCCAGCATGAAGGCAGCATTGCAGTTGGCGGCCCAGTTGGCTAGTCGCAGAACAGCAGTTAAAATAGGGCGATAGCTTTAGTACGCCTGACGCTTGGAGAAATTGTGTCATTCCTATTGATTGTCGCTGGGGTGAGGCGGCAAGCAAGCTGGTAATTTCCTTCGGTCGATAAAAATCACGTTTGGGTAGCGCAGTATGGCAGCATCTAATGATAATTCAGGCAAAATGTATCAGTCAGAAAAAGAGGTTTCTGATGCAACTCAGGCAAGTTCTAAAGCTGGAGAGCAACTTCAGGAATTGCTAACCATACTGACTGAATTTCAGTTATTGAAGAAATCCAAAAAAGAGCCAAGCGAGCTAAAATTACCGCTTGCGGAAAAATCTGTGCAGCGATTAGAGGATGAGGAAAATCGGCGCAAACAATTGTCTTTCCTGATCGAATCACCGAGTATTGTACCGGAAGTATTAACTAACGATGAAGAGATCCCCTCTCAAAGACGAGAAAAAAGTAATCAGGAAGCCGATTTATCTATAGCCGCGAAGGGAGCAAAAAAAAATCCGCCGTCGGAGGAAGAATTAGAACAAGCAGTGGAGGAGTTTAAGCGGTTGCAGCAACTGCTGTTTGAAAGGGATTTACCGGAATTTTACAGTAATGTTTTGAGCGTGGAACAAAGGTTAGAAAATTGTGAGAAGTTGATGTCTGAACCCCAAGAGTTGATGACTTTACTGAAGCCGTTAATTCCCGAGTTAATGAGAGATGAATTAGAGGGGTTGAAGTCGGAATTAAAAAAGGCGGTCGAACTCGCTAGCAGCGATCAAATTAATCAGCTCGAATTGCAGACCAAAATAGCTGATTTGGAAAATAAAATTGCTAACTTCAACCAGCAGCAACTGCCGAATTCAGAACAGTTAATGCAAAGGGTGATGTTGGTGGTGGGCGAGCTGCTCAAGCGTAAGGTAGAGGAGTCTAAGTTAGAGGTAGCTTCGGCGATCGCACCAAAAGTCAATCAAGTAATTCACAATCAAAACGGACTAGAAGAACAGGTAGTAAGAATTGAAGATAGAGTTGCGAATATTCAGCAGCGTTACCAGCAGCAACCAGAAGATTTAATCAAGCAGCTAGTACCAGTAGTTAGCGAGTTGCTAAACCGCAAAATTAGTGAATTAAAATCAGAGATTGTAGAAGCTGTTACCCCGTCAGTACAGGTAAGAATAGCTTGGGTAGAAATAGAAGAAAAAGTATTGAGCATCATCGAACGCCGACTGGCTACACAACAGTCGCCTATTCAGAAGCCAGAAGAGATACTGGCGATGCTAATGCCCGCAATAGCTGATTTGCTGAATCAGAAAATCGATGAATCAAAATTACAAGTAGCAGCGACGATTGAACCTTTGATAGAATCCGCAATTCTTCAAAGAGAAGTTCAAGGAAAATTGAGCGACGTAGAAAGTAGACTAAATAATCTTCAGCGACAGCAAAAATCTCAGCCGGAAGATATAATGGCAAGGTTAATGCCGTTAATGATTGAGTCGCTGAACCGGAAAATCGAGGAGACAAAGTTAGAGGTGAGAGAGGCGATCGCACCTGGTGTCAACACAGCTCTTCAAAACAGCGGTATTGCAGCACAAATATTAAATAATGAAAGTAAGATTGTCGAAGTTCAGCAGCAAGTTTTAGCCGAGATAGAAGGGTTGATGGCAAGAATAATGCCAGTGATTGTAGAGATGCTGTCCCGAAACATCGGGGAAGCAAAGCTAGAGATAGAATCTGCGATCGCCCCCGCTGTGGATGCCATCATTCAGAATAAAAGGATCGATCAAAGACTCGGGAAGATCGAACAACAGATTGTGGCGATCGAACACCGGATTTATGAATCGACAGACTTGTTTACCGATTTACTGAAACCTTTGATTGACGAGCTGATGGTTAGCCATCACGCTCAACTACAAAAGTCGGTCATCGAATCTATTTTACCATTGTTAGATGAAGTTGTAAATTATAATTACAGACTCAACGATAAAGTAGGCGAACTCGATCGCAAAATTACTGCTGCGGAATGGGGAGGCAATCGGGAAGAATTACTTGCCAGAATTAAAATCATGTTGCCCGAAATGATGATCCAAACGATTAATGAGTCGAGAAAATCATTTGCCGAAACCATAGCTCCGATAATTGATGAAGTAATTAATACCAAAACCCGAGAAAACAGGCAATCGATGGGAGTAGCCATATCGCCTGCTCTTCCTGTAGGAATCAGCCACAGAATCAGTGAATCGCCCGATGAAATTGCAATGGCGATCGCGCCGGAAATGGCCGCCGCTATCAAACAGCAAATTCATCTCAAACGAGAAGCAATGTCGGATGCACTTTATCCGATCATCGGCAGCACGATTTTAAAATACATCGCCGAGATGATGCGGGAGATTAATGAAAAACTCGAAGCATCTTTAAGTCCAGAGAGAATTAGTCGCAAAATTAAAGCCAAATTACAGGGCATTTCTGAAGCAGAATTGCTGATAAAAGAAACAACACCGCTGAGTGTTAAAGCTGTTTTTTTAATTCAAACAGAATCGGGATTAGTAATTTCAGCAGTGCAGAAGTCTGAACGCGAACAGCTAGAATCAGACATGGTAGCGGGGATGCTGACTGCTATTCGGGCTTTTGTCAACGATTGCATATCTCAGTCTGGAAATATTGCAGAAATTGATGCAATAGAATACGGCACATCTACGATCGTATTGGAAGTAGCGGGTTCGTGTTATCTAGCAGTAGTGATGCAAGGAGAAACCCGCCAGTGGTTTAAGTACAAAATGCGAGCGATATTCAACAATATTGTTCAAGAATACGGAGATCAAATTCGGTCATTTAACGGCGATCCAGCAACTGTACCACCCGAAGTAAACTCGAAATTGCAAAAATTAATCGATACAGATGTAAAAGTTAAATCTTCTAAACTTCCCATTTTACCAATTATAGGTTTGGCAGCGTTAGGTTTAATTGGGGTACCTTGGGGAATTCATCAATACCGCAGCGCAGTTGAAGCGAGCTTAGAAGCAGATACGAATTTAGCATTACAATCTGCTCCCGAGTTATCTGTTTATCGTATCGCGGCAGATGTTAAAGATAAATTATTGCAGATTTCGGGGCGAGTGCCGAATCAAAATCTGCGATTGAAAGCGGAAAAAATCGCTCAGCAAGTGGCTCCACAATCAAGAATTGAAAATAAAATTATAGCCGTTGAAGTACCTCCCGATCCAGTTTTAGTCGAAGCCGATGTCAAGCGGACTACAGCTCTTTTGAATAAAGTAGAAAGCATTAATATCTCAGCTCGCTATGCAGAGGGAAAAGTCGCCGTTGCAGGCAGCGTAAGCAAAGTGCCAGATGCTCAGAAAATAACTCAAGCTTTTGAGAAAATTCCGGGGGTAAAGTCCGTAACAAATACAGTGATAATAGGGACTCCACCGCCGCCAAAGATAATAATGCCAGTTCGCGTGTATTTCGGTGCAGGTTCGGCAAGTTTGGAGGCGAAAGATGTAGCACAAAAGCTTAGTAAAGTCAAGGAATATATGGAGAAAAATAGCACGAAGAATTTAAGGATAGTTGGCTACAGCGATTTTAAAAGCACTCCGGTAGAAAATCAAAAGTTGGCACTGGAAAGGGCGACAAATGTGAAAAATATTTTGGTTAGACAAGGGATAAATGGCAACAGAATACAAGTTGCTTCTACTAAGGGTCGTCCCGAAGGTGTGGACGCCAATCAACCGTTGTGGCTGAGCAGATTGGTAGTATTTGAGGTGATAAAGTGAACTACCCAGCGCTGACATAAAGGTACAGCGTGAGCTTCTGACTTCAACGGGGATTGCGTCAACTTGGACTTGCGTCCCAGTCTCGGACTCACATCCCCTCCATCAGCAGAAGTCCTGGTTCCCAAGACCCATAGCATTCTGATTCCTTCTGCTCTGATATTTATTGAAGCGTTTCCATCCCTATCGTGATGAGTTCCACAACTAGGACAAGTCCATGTCCTAACATCTAATGGCATTTCATTCACCTGATAGTGGCAATTTGAGCAGAGTTTCGAGCTAGG
>JACJNV010000359.1 GCA_014695175.1 Microcoleus sp. FACHB-DQ6
CTTCACCGAAGGCGCGCGCGAACGGGATAGCTTCGCGCGCGCGGACTTTTTTTCACTTCACAATCGGTTTGGAATGAGTTTGGCTCAAGGGAATCTCAATAATCAACTCGGTTCCCTCTCCGGGGGCTGAAATGCAGCTCAATTTGCCGCCGTGTTGTTCCACCGCAATTTCGTGGCTAATCGCCAAACCTATCCCCGCACCTTTGCCCACCTGTTTTGTGGTAAAAAACGGCTCAAAAATTTTCTGGCGAACTGTTGGGGCCATACCCCAACCGTTGTCCTTGATCCGAACTGCTACGGCTTTTTCTCCCGGACAAATTTCTGTCACGATCCGAATTTGTCCGAACTTGACTGGCTCTTCTTCGTCCCCGCAGTGCGACGATAAATTATTGTTGACAAAGGCATCTTCGAGAGCATCAATTGCATTTGTCAGTACATTCATAAATACTTGGTTGATTTGAACTGCGTAACACTCAACCAAAGGCAAAGAGCCATATTCTTTGATAAGATGAATTGCGGGGCGATCGGGCTTCGGTTTGAGTCGGTTGCTCAAAATCAGCAAAGCGCTGTCCAATCCGTCGTGAATGTCAACTGGTTTAATCTCTGCTTCGTCAATTCTAGAGAAGTTTCGCAGCGACTGAACTATTTCGCGGATGCGGTTAGCTCCTACTTTCATTGAACCCAGCAACTTCGGTAAGTCTTCAACTATAAATTCTAATTCTACTGCTTCAATTTGTGCTTGAATTTCTGGGGAAGGCGACGGATATTGCTGCTCGTAAAGCTGCAATAAATCGATCATTTTTTGACTGTATTCGTTGGCATAGCTAAGATTTCCGTAGATGAAGTTAATCGGGTTAGTGACTTCATAAGCTACCGCCGCCACCAACTGTCCCAAACTTGACATTCTTTCGCTTTGCACCAATTGAGTTTGAGCCCGCTTAAGCTCGGACATCGCTGTTTTTAAATGAGCAGTTTTTTCGCGTTCTCTGGCGACGGATGCTTCTAGTGCTGTATTTAATTTTTCTAGTTTATCGACTTGGCACAGCACTATATTAATCATTGCTTTTTTCAGTTCCAATGCAGCGTCTATTTCGCATTCTTTCCAAGGCAACGATTTGTACCTCACATTTTCTTTCCACAGCTCGAAGGATTTCCTAGGAGACAGTCGAGGGTTGCCATCTTCATCTTTTTCAATTGGTTTGTTGGGGTTGCCCGCCCAATTTACGGTCTTAATTACTTCCGGGCGAAACCACAAAACGTATATTTTCTGAGTCGGCGATATTGCTACGGCCAAACAACCGCTGGCTGTGTCTTTAAATTCCTCAGCTTCTGGATAGCATTTGGTCAGCGAGTCTGTATAAAAAATTTCTTTGTTTAGGTTATTTTGCACCCACTGAGTTAAGTATTTGAGCGCTTCTCCCTGAGGTGTTTGCCCGACTCGATAGCAATTGTCTCCAAATACTATTGCTGCTCCCTGGGCGTTGACTGCTTCCAGCAAATTATGCTGACATTTAACTAACACTTGTGACAAGTTTTCGGAGGTGGATATGTCTTCAAAAATCTTGGTGAGAATAGATTTTAAGTGTAGTTTATAGTCGTAGTCTTCGTTTCCTTCTTTTGATTGCAGTTCTAAGGACATTACTTGCCCGATAAATTCGCAGGCGGCGCGCAATTCATAGTTGAGGTATTTTGGTGTATAGTTATGGCAAGCAATCAATCCCCACAGCTTTTTGTCTTTGATTAAAGAAATTGACATCGAAGCTGCAACGCCCATATTTTGCAGGTATTCTATGTGAATGGGAGAAACGCTTCTCAACACGGTGAAACTGAGGTCTAGGGGCTGGATGGAAGCCGCATTCTTGCCTGAAACAAGGGGGACTGGTTGATAATTAATATCTGGGATTAACCTCAACCAATTTAACGTATACAGTTGTCGGGCTTGTTTGGGAATATCTGAGCTGGGGTAGTTTAATCCTAAGAAAGGACTCAGCTTTTCTGCTTTAGCTTCAGCGAGCACAGCGCCGTTGCCTTCGGGGTCAAATTGATAGACCATAACTCTATCAAACCCCGATATTTTCCTGATTTCTTCTACAGTCAGTTGACATAATTCCTTGAGATTCGGGGCGCTTTGAATTTTGCTGACAGTCGCTCTCACTGAATGATAAAAGCTAAAAACCGAAAGATTCTCTGGGCTGGTGGCTAATTCTAACTCGACCATCAAAACTTCTTCTTCTCGGTGAAGAATGCAGTCAAATTCTAAATATTTACCTGATCTTTCGATAGAGAGTTTAATGGGATTGACGGTTTTTAAGTTTTCCTTCCGCAAACAGGCATTTAGTTTTTCTAGTTGAATTTTATCGAATAATAAGCTCAAATCTTGACCGATCGCACTTTCTGCATCAATTCCTAACAAATCTTGCGTATTTTTGCTGGCTTGCACTATTTCTAGTTCAGGTTCTCGTACAACAAGTAGCACCCCGTGTGGCTGAATGTGCCCCGATAGGTGAATGGGTTCTCTGTCGCAGTTTGTCAAGTCAACTTCTTCGAGTGCGGGAATTGTGATTTGTTGATCCATTGGCTTTGCCTTCCGCTGTATAATTTGGAGAGGGTTCTAATGATTTGAGATTTGAGAGCAAATTGGCTTTTTTATAAAAATATCATATTGTTCGATCGCATAACGGCTCGATCCCTTGATGGACAGTGAGAATCCATCATCCGAGAATCAGCGAATCAAAAATGATTGAGTCGAAAATCAGCCTGCCGTATGTGTTGCTGTTCGACCCGCCTCAGCCTTCTAGAAATTTTACCGACTTGGCTCTTCTATACTATCGCTTCCCGATGTTAATTATCACAGCAATTTTTGCCATTCTTCAAGTAGGTTTAATAATTCCCCAAAACTTTAATATTTGTGGTAAAATTTTCACCGCTGGAAAAGGGGGAGAGAAATGCGTCTCCAGAGCGGCCTACTTACGGAAATATTAAGTTAAGGTAAGGGTGACAAGATCTGAAAGTCAAGTCACGCTAAGCTCTTTAAGTATACCCAACAGGCCCGACAATTAGACTGATGATCGACTTCAATACAGTTACCGAGTTTTCTTCTACCTACTGCATAGCTATCTGTGCCTTTTTAGTTCCGGCAAACTTGCTGACTACTTTGCAGACAGCGATTTTGACAGGACTAAAGCGACCTCGAATACAAGTTTGGGCGTCTGTGGTTGTGGCCAGCCTTTGGGCTACAGCAATGATATTTCACGTTTTTAGCTGGTTCGCGATCGGGGTAGTAATGCCTCCGACATACATCTTGTTAGTTATGGGAATCACTTGTCTGACAATCAATGTCTGGGCGATCGCTCATCCTGCAAGCATGATGCAATTAATTCGAGTTGCAGTATCAGTTGTTAGGGGAGCTCTCCAGAGGAAGAAGGATTTAGTTATCTTGGAGAGAAGGATGTAATTATCTAGGAACTCAAAAATAATTGGGTCGGGGTAATGTCAAAGATGTCAGGGAGAATATTGGTTTCAGAAGAAAGTTTTCCCTGGTTGCAAATCGGGGATCAGAGTCCAGATTTTCTACTGCTTATTCCGGTTCCCGATCGCGACAATCTTCGGTTTCCGGGCCGCGGGGATGGATCGTGCAGTTGAGCAGGTAGCCGCCATCGCTTCTGCCGTAATAGTAGCGGCATCCGATGCAAATGGCGGGAGGTTCGATCGCACTTTGGTAAACCGGATAATCCGCAGTCGCCAGCAGCGAAAAGTCGCGCTGCGTCTGAACATTCCCGATAATAGCGCCGGAGAGTTCGACAGCTTGGCGGATGTTTTCGATCCTGGTGTAAGGCGGTAGGTAAATGTCTATACAAAGGCGTATGCCCTGGCTATCCTGATCGTGGCGGGTAATAGTGCCTCCGAGCAAACCGACGCGCGAAGCAATAGCCGAGGAAAATTCGCTCAGGGAGGTACAGTAACCGGAGAAAACGTGAATATGTTCGTCCGTAGTAGCTCTCACAGTCAGGCGAGTGGGAATTCGCACTCTCAGGTAAGCGTCGAGTTCGTCAAAAACCGGTTCGGCGAGGGAGAGCATTTGGTTTGCGTCTTCGTGGTTGAGCCCAAAACCCTTAGAAACCTTTGACACGAGGGCTGCTAAAATATCAAAAACTTCGGTTAAGAGCGATTGTAGCCTGCTATCAATGGCGATCGGACATTCTCTAAGCAGCTTTAAATAATCCTCCAACCGATGAGCAATGCGCTGAATGCTGCTAAATCCGAGCATAGCTGCTCCCCCTTTAATCGAGTGCGAGGCTCGGATGAGCTGGTGTATTCTTTGGGGATCTGGCACGGTATTTTGCAGATCTTGCAAGCCTTGCCCGATAATTTGGATCTGTTCTGTGGTTTCTTCGATAAAGTAGCCGATAATCCGCTGTAGTTGTTCTGGCAGCATAATTTTATTCTCCTAAAGGCAGCCGAGTATTATTAGTCATTACTCAGACCTTTGATAGTTTTGAATCGATATTTCACTGATGAGTAATTCGGGTTTTTAAGCCCTAATTTGTTTTATTCTGACTCACGGCAACTGTTGTGGCAATGTCGAAAACGGTTAACTCTTAACTGTTGACAGTAATTTTTTTTGCTCCGACGGTAGCGGTTGCTACCCCCAACAGCAGCACCGCAGCACCTGCGAGTACCGCTGGCGCCGGCACTTCCCCAAACAGCAAATAACCCAACCAACTCGCCCCAACCGGTTCAAACAAGATGGCAAGAGTTACCAGAGTTGGGGAAATCTGCATTACCGCCCAGTTCAAAATGGTGTGGCCGACTAACTGAGGCAAAGCGGCCGTTAACAAAATATAAAAATATACAATGTCGGGGTAATTAGTATAAGAAGTGCCGAAGGCGAAGGGGAGAGGCAGCAGGACGATCGCAGCAACAGTATAGGCGATCGCGATATAGCCACCAATTCCCAGTCCCCGCCGCTGAGCTTCCCGGCCCAGCAGCAAATACAAGCTAACAGCCCAGGAACCAGCCAGAGCCAGGAAATCGCCCAACAGTTGGCTGCTGCCAGCATCGGCTGCGCCGGCACTTCCGAGGGCGATCGCGATTCCCCCAGTCAGGGCTATAGTAATGCCCGCGATCGACATTTTGCTGAGTTTTTCGCCGAACCAGAAGCGCGATAAAAGCGCTACCCAGACAGGATTAGTGGTGACGAGGGCAGTCGAGGCGGCGATCGAAGTATAAGAAAGTGAGGTAATCCAGAGGGCAAAATGCAGGGCGAGACACAAACCTGCAGCAGCAGCATAGCGCCGAGTTCCCGATTGCAGGGCGTTCCACTGAATTTTCCGCCAAGCCGGAAGCAGAATTAAAGCAGATAAAGTCAGACGAGAGGCCGCGAGTACCAGACTGAAACCCAAACCGCCCGCCCCTGCTGAAAAGTTAGCCAAACGAATTAAGATTGACGAAGTTGAGACGGCTAAAACGCCGATAATTAACACTAGGGCGATCGACCAATTAGGTGCTTGTTTCGGAAGATTCATTTTTTAGACATTGGGCATTGGGCATTGGGCATTGGGAAAATTTACAAAGCAATTTTCGCACAAATTATGAAGAATTTCTATTCTCTTCTTCTCCTCTTCTCTTCTCCTTTCTTCCTTCGTGTCCTTCGCGCCTTCGCGGTTCGTTAAAAAAAGCCCGTTTGCGAAGCACAAAAAAATCCTATACTCAATAATTATTAATAGAGGTCGCGCCTAAAATTATCTAACCTCTGTTATAGTTTCAATATCGCAAAAAAACAATTACCACTTACAATTTATAACTATCTATGGCTCCTACAGTTTTGATTACAGGCGCTTCTCAAGGAAGTGGCAAAGCAACAGCAATTTTATTTGCAAGTAAAGGTTACGATGTAGTGATGGTAGCTCGGCAGCCAGAGAGATTGGCAGCAGCAGCGCTTCAAGTGCAGCGAGAAGGCACTTCCGCTGTAACTATTCCGGGGGATGTGGGCGACATTAACCAAGTGCGCGCGATCGTCCAAAAAGCCCTAGATGCCTGCGGCAACATCGATGTTTTAGTTAACAATGCTGGCATTTGTCTCGCGGGGGCGATCGAGCACACTACCTCCGAAGACTGGCAGCAATTAATGAATACCAATTTTTGGGGATGCGTTAACACAATTCAAGAAATTTTGCCACATTTTCTGCAACGAAAAACTGGGACAATAGTCAATGTTGGTTCCATTGGTGGCAAAATGCCCTTGCCTCAAATGACTGCTTATTGTGCCAGCAAATATGCAGTAACCGGTTTAACAGAAAGTTTGCGATTGGAATTAGCGCCTCAAGGCATTCACGTTTGCGCCGTGCATCCGGGCTTGATTAACAGCGATTTTTTAGAAAGAGCTCAATTTCGCGATCGAGACGAACCCGGAGTCGAATTGCGCCGCCAGCAAATGACCAAAATGTTGAAATCTGAGTGGGCAACTCAGCCAGAAGATATTGCTAAAGCTATTTGGGATGCTGTGAAAAATCAGCGTGCAGAAGTTACCGTCGGCCCTGCTTTTTTGGCATCGGAAGCTTATCGTTTGTTCCCCGGTTTGATGCAGTGGGCAATGGAAAAACGCAACTGAAGAACAGGTAAGATGCCTGTTCCACAAAAACTTAGTTTTTTTTGTGGAACGGGCAAGATGCCCCTTCTTGAGAGAGAATTAATCAATTAGCTGCTTCAAAGCAAAGAACTAGCATTAATAAAACGACCGTTTAAATCGGCTGGGGTCACGTTCAACACAGTACCCAACAAAGCATTAGTAAAACCAAATCTAATATTAGTAGCTTCCACACGGCCGTTGCCATCGGGATCGAGACTTTGCCGCGAGATGCCACCCTTGGCTAACAAACTCGTTCCCCCCGTTACAGTTGCAGGATCGATCAGCAGCAGTCTCGGATCGTTCAAGCTATAACTTACCTCTTCCAAGGAAATATTGCTGCTGGTAAATGCCACACTAATTCCAATCGAATCGCTAGACTTATCAAAATCCACAATTACCGCGTCAGGAACTTCAATTCCAACTACTCTGCTTCCCGCTTGATCGACTCTCAAAACAAATACATCGCTCCCTGCACCACCTTGGTAAATATCCACTTCTCTGTCGCCAATTAAAGTATCATTACCCTCTCCGCCCACTAACAAATCAACACCTTGTCCTCCGCGCAGCAAATCATTTCCCGCACCCCCATCAAGGAAATCGCTATTTCTATCTCCTGTCAAGAAATCGTCGCCAGTTTCTCCCAAAACATCGTCATCATCTTTGCCGGCGTAAATAGAATCATTGCCGACACCGCCTAACAGACTGTCTTTACCATCGTTGCCGAAAATCCGTTCTGCATCTGACGAGCCCCTGACAGTATCATTGCCGCCCACCATCCAAAGTCCCCCAGGAAAACTAGCAAGTTGTCCTGGTGCAAGTGTAATATTTTCAGGAGAATTGTCTCCTACCAAACGAGAGATGTCTGAATTATCTGGGGTGAGTACCATATTTGTAAACTTGGTGCGATGTGAGCATGGATATTATGCAATATTCTACAGCTTATTAGGGTGCGCCAGAACACAGTTACTTCCTGTGAGCGATCGAGCAATCCCTGGCTTACCCTACTAGACAGCTCGATCGCTCCATCTTGGCACAAGCCTGATGGAAATACCCTAGATTAAAATAAAAGTTAAAATTTGAACCGATGCCAATTATCTTAGTTGAAGACTTGAGCAAAGTTTATCCGGTAGCGATTAAAGAACCGGGGCTTAAAGGAACAGTGCGACACTTTTTTAGTCGCACTTACCGCAATATCAAAGCAGTTGAGGGCGTTTCTTTCAGTATTGAACCGGGGGAAGTGGTGGGGTTTCTCGGTGCTAACGGTGCGGGCAAAACTACTACGCTGAAAATGCTGACTGGTTTGATTTATCCCTCGGCTGGTACTGTGAGAGTGTGCGATCGCACTCCTTTTCGTCGGGAAGCAGATTTTCTGCAAAGAATCACCTTAGTGATGGGGCAGAAACAGCAG
>JACJNV010000036.1 GCA_014695175.1 Microcoleus sp. FACHB-DQ6
GATGCGATAGTTGCACAAATTTTTGGGTGTTTTTACTCATTATTATCTCGGATGATTCACTTTTACCTCCTCAATCCGCGTATGTGCCAGTTGGGGGTGCGGAATGTGGGTTGGTACGGTTGGCAACACCGACCATACTTCCCCCGACGATCGCGCCGTTGAGGGTTCGCTCGGCAAGGTCATCATGGCGTTGCCACAGCATTTCGGTTTCTACGAATAGCTTTGTACGGTTTTCTTCAATGCGAATTACTCTGATTGTTTCGCACTTATTCTGGCAAATACGACTAACAGAGTAGGGTTCTCCTGACTGTTGCTCCCACTTATAAAGCGGCATCATAATAACTGTAAGCAATGAGCTTAAACCCACACTTTCCTTATAAAGCTTTACCAATCTTTGAGGTGACAGATTATGTTGATGCGCTACTGGCAACCCTTCACAGAAATTGAAACCATCCGCCAGCAACTCGATAAAGCTTTTGACGGACTGGCAGCAGCGAGAGATAACTCAGAAGCCGCTTGGATGCCCGCTCTGGAATTGGTTGATGCTGGGGACAACTTCGTATTAAAAGCGCAACTGCCTGGAATTGACCCCAAAGACGTTGACGTTCAAGTCACTCCGGAAGCAATTTCTATCTCTGGCGAGCGCCGCTACGAAAACACAGAAGAAAAACCCCGCTACGTCCGCTCAGAATTCCGCTACGGCAAATTCCACCGGGTGCTTCCCTTGCCCGCACACATTCAAAACGACTCTGTGCAAGCTGAATGCAAAGATGGCATTCTAACGCTAACCCTGCCCAAAGTGACTGAAGCCCGCAATAAAGTCGTCAAGATTAATTTGGCCGAAATTGCTGGAACTCCAGCGACTCCCGCTTTGGAACAGGCTAACCAATAACGATCGGCTGTGCTTAATTGAGTGAGGCAAATTTTCCAAAATTGAGCCTGATTAAATTTACTTAACAACAACGGAACTGGAAAAGCTGATACCGGGAGCGACTATTGCTCCCGGTATTCTTTATTTGGGGAAGCTGAGCGAAAAGCTACCTACAACTGTCCTGAGCCTGCAGTGAATTTATTAACGCTTACAAGGCCCGCTTCCAGTAAATTCAGGAGAGCTGGACGAGCAGAATACCCAATCGTGATCCCAGGGGCATTGAAATCCCTCAGTTCTCCGTTCCACCACTTCTGTGGCGAGTAAAAACGCTGGGATGTCTGTGGCGATGGTTGAGACTGGGGGCGATCCCGGTCATGAAAGAGCGTGTCACACCTATGAAAAGGTAGGCTTTGAGCTATTCCCAGTCGCCAGATACTTCAAGAAGCTCTAGGTGCAGATGTTAAGTCTCAAGGTTTACTTTGTTCTATAGCTAGTCAATCGCGATCGCCGAATCGACTCAGAAAAGCCATCTGTGGGACAATTGCAAACGTACTTAAGTTTGGGGAGCAACTGAATGCTATGGCTTGTTGTGCCCCTTGGGGTATTTATTGGAGTAGTCGGGCTTGGAGCAATTTATCAAGCACTTGCCACAAGTCGCGATAACCTTATGTTTCTGCCACCTGGAAAATTAATTCAAATCAATGGTAAAAATTGCCACTGTCAAATTATGGGTAAAGGTCACCCGACAGTTATTGTAGATGGTGGAACCGGAGGTACTCACCTAGACTGGCAATTAGTGCAGCCTGAAGTTGCAAAATTTACAAAAATCTTGACCTACGATAGAGCAGGCTATGGCTGGAGCGCTATAAGTTCAGAACCACGCACGGCCCAGCAAGTTGTTAGTGAGTTGCGGCAACTTTTGAGAGAGGTCGAAATTGAGCCGCCTTATGTTTTGGTGGGGATGTCTTTAGGTGGTTTATTCAGTCGGTTATTTGCCTATCACTATCCAGAAGAAGTGGCTGGAATGGTTTTAGTGGATGTCGCTCATGAAAAAATGTACGAGGACACACCAGTCGAATGGGTTGAATTAAACAAACGACTTGAAAGACTGTTAACTCATGTAGTGCCGATTATGGGACGTATCGGTTTGCTTCGTTTGCTTGTAACTTTTGATTCTGTGCCTATGGCGGCTGGTTTATTCCAAAAATTTCCACCTTCAATTCGACCTCTTGCTAAAGCACTCTATTCTCAAACTCAGTTTGGGAAAACTTTTGCTCAGGAATCGGCTGCGGTATCAGTCAGCATGAACCAGGTTAAACAGATACGTCAGACAAAGCCATTTCCTGATATTCCTCTCATTGTCTTGTCGTCTGGAAAGCCAGACTTCGACATAACACAAGATGTGCTTCAGAAACTGCAAGAATTACACGCAGATCTAGCCAATGAGTCGCCCCAAGGCGTTCACATTGTGGCTCATGAAAGTGGACATGCAATCCAACTTGATAAACCAGAATTAGTCATTGATGCAATTCGTCAAGTTGTTGAAAAAGTGCGTTGCAGTAGTGAGTCCTAACAACCGGCGTTGCAGCGGACTGGCGATAGATGCCGAGGAGTGTTGCCAAGCTTAATGGTAGCTGCTCAACAGGAACGTTAGCTGTCAACCTACTACGGCTGAGTTGCTGTCTGTTGTATCCCACTTAGCACTTCACTTACTTCGTCGCAGAGGTTACTGGTTGAAGGTTGATTTTGCTCGCGCATTCTATACTTCAACTTAATGCGATCGCCCGCTCTATTAGAAGAAATAGGTTTTAGGAGGGCTAAAGAAAGGCAAACAAGCTCCCAGCTATAAGTCGGCTCAAAAAGCTTTAAGAGGATTAATCGAATTTGCTACTACAACAACGACAGCAACAACCCCTTCCGAGTAATACATAGATAACTTCCCTTCCCCGTATATTACTTGGATAAGGATTTTTTGTGAGTGAAGCCAATGATTGTTGCATTCCCGGAAACGGCTCACCGGAGGCAGCTAATTGTGAAGTTTGCCAACAGTATCGATTGCTACTCAAAACCCGATTTCAAGATTTGAGCTAACGCATCCTTAGTCCCGATCGAGTTGAGTGCAGCGCTGTTGATAAACTTGAGCCACTTTATCTGTAGGATTGCGGCGCAGGCACTCAGCAAATAATCGCTCAGCATCTCTAAGCTTTTGCCCTTGGTAGAGTAACAAAGCTTCTTCAAATAGCGTTCTCGTGGCTACCTTGCCCTCATAAGTCTCAGGCGGATCGGCATCGAAAACTTCAAACATCGATACCGCTTTTGATTTTCCCTTAACTTTTACGCGATCAATAAAACGGATAGCATACTGGTTAGAATCTGGCAAAGACTGGAAAGTTTGGTGACTAATTAACATCGAAATCCCATATTGCTTAGTCAAGCTTTCTATCCGCGAGGCTAAATTCACTGCATCGCTAATCACCGTGCTATCCATCCGGTTTTTTCCCCCCACCGTACCGAGTATTAAAGAACCTGTATTGATGCCAATGCCAATCTTAATCGGCACGAATCCAGAAGCGGTGCGATGTTGATTATATTCAGCAAGACGACGTAGCATATCAATTCCTGCTTTCACTGCATTATCTGCCTCACCACTAAATAGAGCCATAATTGCATCGCCAATATATTTATCAATAAACCCTTGGTTTTCAATAATGGCTGGCTCCATGTGAGACAAATAGGAATTAATAAATTTGAAATTGTCTTGAGGGTTCATACTTTCCGATAAAGTTGTGAATTCGCGAATATCAGAAAATAGTACCGACATCTCCTGTTGAACTTGGTCGCCTAATTTAACATCAATAATACTTTCTTTATCCAATAAGTGGAGGAATTGACGGGGGACAAAGCGCTCAAAAGCTTGGTTGAGTTCGGTGAGATTATTGTAGAGACGGGCATTATCAATGGAAATTGCGGCCTGAGAGGAAAGCAGATTTAAGAGTTCTACGCGATCGGGAGTAAAAGCCTCTGTGGTTAGATTATTTTCTAAATAGATAATTCCTGCCAGTTTACCTTGATGTTGGAGAGGGAAGCACAAAATTGATTTAGGCTTATGTACTTTGATATAGGGGGAATGAGCAAATTTAGGGTTATTGGTAGCATCGTTCAAGACTACACTTTCCTGCGTGCGAGCCACATAGTTAACAATTGTGTGAGAAATTAGAAGTTTATCCTCAGGTTCCCATACAGACTGGACGGGGATTGACTGCAACACAGTCACATCATCTTCATCCACAGAACCCTCAGCTTCAATCAGCAATTTTCCCTTAGTTTCCAGAATTAGAAAGCCCTTTTGCGCTCCCGCATTCTCAATAATAATCCGCATCAATTTCGCCAGTAATTTATCTAGCACAATTTCCTCGGATAGGGTTTGTGAAGCTTTCATGATTGCGATCAAATCCAGCTCTGAAGAAGTGCTACTTCCTGTTGTGGTAGGCGGCGTAGATAGCTTTGTGCTAAGTGTTCCCCTGTTCGAGGTATTTCTTTGTAATAACTGAGGATAGCGCGTATCTAAATCGTTAACTTTAGCTGTTGCCCCCCAGCGGAAATAGCAATAACGGGCATCTTGCATATAGACTTGCGCGATTTTATCTTGACCTAAAGCGAGATAAAACTTGGCTGCAAGTTCATGCGCTAGTGCTTCTTCATTGATGTATTCATGTTCTTTAGCAAGAGCAATGGCTTTTTTGTAATAGTCCATTGCCATCATCTTCTCTCCTTGAACCCGGTGCAATTCTGCTTCCACTAGATAAAACTTGTGTAAATGATTCATTGGGGCATAATGCGCCCGTTTTTTGAGTTTTTTCTGGTTAGCTCGCACCTGGTTAAGTAGGCGTTTCTGCTGAAATTTAGAGGTGGAAGAATATGTAGCAATTCGTGCGAGAGAATCGTAAAAGTAAAACAACGTAACGATCAGCAACCCTACTGCATTATCTACACATCTTGCCGCTAGTGCCGCATTGTCTAGGGCTTCCTCGTACTCTCCAAATAGGTAACAGAGTGTCAGTTTTTCAAAATATATAAAAAAAAGTGCGGTTCGGTCATTCGCTTCAATAAGCAGGGGCAGTTTTTTCGACTCGTCAAAAAAATCGCCAATTAAACGGCAGGGATTTTTCGATTGCCCCATCAAATTCAGCGCCCTCTGCCGATTTAGACTAATCTCATGCAGGTTTTGCTCTTGCTTTAATTTTTGGATAGCATCGCTGTATTTGGTTGCCTCCCGCTCAACAACAGCTAACTCCTGTCCTATGCAATAGGAATGGTAGGAATACATCTCTACGCAATACGTCCCATATTCTAAATCTCCTGTTTCTAGTCCGATAGAATATCCGAGCAGCAAAGGCTGTAACGTCTGTCTTCCATGCTCCTGCCAATGCCTAATAAAGTAATTAAAAATAGAGATTACTCTAGTTTTCACGCTTCTAGCGTTGAGCCGCTCTGATAGACTTAAAGCTAGATTGCCAAATTTATAACCAGATTCAATGTCTCCTAATACTCCACAAAGAATCAAACCATAAGATACATACATCACTGAGGAGAAGGAAGCATTGCCGTATTTGAGCGAGATATTGATACCTTTAAAAATAACCAGTGGGAATAAATTAGGAGCCGCTCTATAGGAAGCAGAAACCATTCTCGCTAGAATACGACTTGCTGCCAACTTATCAGGAGCAGTCATTTCCGGTAAGTCGATTAAGTCCTCAATGCGTTTCCCCCGCAAGGCTAACTTTGTCCCTGTCAAACCGAGTAAGACATCTAACTTACTGGGCTTTTTAGGCAAACTGACTCCTAACAGTTTCAGAACTGTTAGTCCAGTATCGAGTGCTTCTAATAGCTCGTCCTGTGCTAGATAAGCAGAGATTTTGACTTCATAAACTTTCACCTTATCCAGCAATACTTTGCCGTGTTGCAACACGACTGGAACTAATCTCTCCATTTCATCGAATTGACCGCACAAATAGGCAGCTTCTGCGGCTTCTACATACAGAGCAAGTGTAGTATTGTACTGCCTCTGCCAACTTGACCCTGCTTCACTTCCCTTTTTGCTAAGGGAGGACTGAGGGGGGTTCAACAATTCTAAGCCGCTGGTTAAGTAGGTAAGGGCGGGTTGATAAGCGACTGATGCTTTGGCTTTCTTGCCAGCTATTAGGTTTAACTTTGCCAATTCATCTCGTTTCTGCTGGTTTTCGAGCAGGTTACTGCCGAAATTCAATTGATTAACAATGTCAAAGATTTTTTCCTCTTGCTGCTGGAGTGGGGTATTATTCAGGAGCAGTTGACCGATTTGCAGATGGTAGGCTTGCTTGCGGTGTTCAGGAATGAGAGAATAGGCGGCTTGTTGGATGCGATCGTGGACAAACCTGTAAGCTACCTTGAATTCCTCCGGATTTCGGTTTGTTTGCAGAAATTTGTAATCATCTCCCACTGGGACAATTAGACCTTCTCGCACGGCTGACCACAGTTCCTTTGCCGTTTCTTTTTGCGGCTTTTCACCTACAATTGAGAGAGTTTTTAAATCAAACTGGTTACCGATACAAGCAGCGGTTTTTAATACTTCTTGCGTCACTTCTGGTAGTTTTTGAATTTTTTGAGTCATCAACTCAACAACATTATCAGTAATACCTCGTGCTTGAATTTGCTCTAAATTCCACTGCCAACTGCCACTGAGAAAATCGAAATCTAATAGGTTTTCTGTATAAAGCGACTGGAGAAACTCTTTCAGGAAGAACGGATTACCCTGAGTTTTAGCAAGCACTAATTCGGCTAATGGCTTTGCTCTTTCTGCGTCACACTTAAGCGTATCGGCAATTAATTGATTGACACAACTTAAATCTAACGGCGAGAGCAAGATAGAATTTACAGTTGCTCCAGCTTTTTGAATTTCTGATAAGGTAATTTTCAAGGGATGGGCTGCACTGACTTCATTATCCCGATATGCTCCAATTACCAGTAGATACGAAGTATCTACATCAGTCATCATTAACTGCATTAATTTCAGAGTAGCGGAGTCGGCCCACTGTAAGTCATCTAGAAAGATAACTAAGGGATGCTCTTGTTGACAAAAGACATGAATGAAGTTTTGAAAGACTAAGTTAAACCGATTTTGAAATTCAGTCGCGGCTAGCTCTAGGACGGCTGGTTGCTTGCCAATAATCAGTTCGATTTCGGGGATGACATCAATAATAATTTGTCCGTTGGCTCCTAATGCTGATAGGAGTTTGTCACGCCATACCTGTAGTTGTTCGGACGTTTCAGTTAGCAGTTGTCGAACTAATTCTCGGAATGCACTGACGATAGCACTGTAAGGAATATTTCGCTGGAACTGGTCAAACTTACCAGAAATGTAATAACCGCGTCGTTCGGTAATGGGTTTATAGATTTCTTGAACTAATACTGATTTACCAATACCGGAATAACCAGCAACGAGCATGAGTTGGCTGGTACCATGAGTTATCTGCTCAAAAGCTGCGAGTAACGTTTCAATTTGGCTTGACCTGCCATAGAGCTTCTGCGGGATTTGAAATTTATCAGAAATATCTTGTTCGCCTAAAACAAAATCTTCAATTTTATCACCACTTTCTAGTTGCATCAGACAGAGCGCCAAATCGTCTCTAATGCCTAAAGCACTTTGGTATCGTTCCTCTGCTGTTTTCGCCATGAGTTTCATCACGATTTCTGAAACGACTAGAGGAATTTCGGGATTAACTCTATGGGGTGGGACGGGTTGTCTAGCAATATGACAATGAACCAACTCCATTGCATCGGTAGCGTCAAAAGGCAATTGGTTTGCCAATATTTTATAAAAGGTAACTCCCAGCGAGTAAAAGTCAGTGCGGTAATCGATCGCTCGATTCATCCTGCCTGTTTGTTCGGGAGAAATATAAGCTAACGTTCCTTCTAAAACATTAGGGCTTTTTAAGGCAGTGTTTTCCCTGGACAAGACTGTGGACAAGCCAAAGTCAATAATTTTTAATTCTCCGGTTTGAGAGTTAAAAACAATATTGGACGGGTTAATATCTTTATGGATAATGTTAGACTGATGAATTCTCCCCAGAGTTTCAGCGATCTGAATGGCGATTTGAAGAAATTTTAATAAGGTAAACTGTCTTTTTTCGAGTAATCTCTCTAAGGATTCTCCACCGAAATCCTCTAATAGCATTACCAGTGTGTTGTTATGTTTTCGGAGCTCGTAAGCCTTAACAACTCCCCCTAGTTCAAAGCTACGGATGATCTCATATTCCTGCTGGTAACGGACAAGTTCGGCAGGGGTAGGATAGTCTTCTTTGAGGACTTTCAGGATCAGCGGTTGGTTATCTTGTTCTCTAATTCCCCGGTAAACAAGTGTATTGGCACTTTCGTAAATTTGGGCTAAAACTTTAATTCCAGGGAGTTTAATCATGTTTGGCTCTCCATTTTTGGCAGTCATAAACTTTACGGGCGATGGTCAACGACTGCTGATGGTACTCAATCGCCAAGGCATAGAGTTGCCCGGAGAAGCGTAAACATTTCGCAGATTACCCAATGCTGCCCCCTCACCTGAGCTGTCTTTAATCTCTCGGTTGATAATCAATGTCTGTTGACAAGACTCAAGGCTTCTTGAAATTGACTTGTCTGACCCTACTGATTTCCTCGCTCCAAGAACTTAGCATCGCAGCCAACAGGCTAGTATTTTTTCTAATATTCCTCCCAGGATAGCCGAGACGCTTCCGGATAGTATTGAGACTGACTCCTTCATTAACCAGTTCGATCGCGTGTGCGTGTCTGTGTTCATGGATGGTACAGCTTATGCCTGCCTTGGCACAATAACCAACCCACTTCTCCTGAACCGATCGCGTAATAAGCCACCCCTTCCATTCTTTTGAAGCTAGATGCCAAGTCCAATGAGATTTCTGCCATCCCCAAAGTGCGGGAGATTCTGGAGATGCTGGCCGGGTTGAATGATGAAACCCGAAACTCATCACTGCTTCTCCACCTCAACCCGGGGCGATCGCCCAATCGAGTCATGTTTGGTTTCACGTTACCTATTGATTTACAAGCAATGACGTGACAGGCTCAACCCAACCTACAGCGAGGGGCGATCGCACTCGTTCCTACTCTGCGAAGGCTCCGCCTCAAGCAAGCGGTAAAGCCGCATCGGAGCGGTAGATTGCGACATTAGGTTAATGCTGGATAAGACCGATTAGAGGATATTATCAGCAAAAGTGACAAATAACACCCCTGATTTCCAGGATTAACTATCAGAAGCGATGGATAACACTCAAGAACCCGGACTTAACCTGCAAAGTTTCTGTTTAATTCCTTAAAACTAGGATGTTCTCCAACAGATATGATGGATAATCCTGGAAGGTAAAGGTATTATCCAGCATATCTGCGGTTGAATACATAGCTATATTTTTTTTGGCATCAAAGGTGCCAAGAGCAACAATTGGAGAAAACAGATGTGGGATGAAAGATACAGTGCCCAAGAGTACGCATATGGCACAAACCCGAACGAGTTTTTGGAAGAAAACGTCAGCAGTATTCCAAAAGGTAAAGTTTTGAGCTTGGCGGAAGGAGAAGGGCGGAATGCGGTTTTCCTTGCGAAACAGGGTTATTCTGTAACCGCTGTAGATGCTTCTCTAGTGGGTTTGAATAAAGCCAGAAAGTTGGCCGAAGAGAACGGGGTGGTTGTTGAGTTTATTCATACTGATTTAGCCGAGTATGATTTAGGCGAAAATAAATGGGATGGAATTGTATCTATATTTTGTCCAGTGCCCTCTTCAATCAGAAAACAACTTCATAAAAAAGTTGAAGCAGCGTTAAAGCAAAACGGTGTTTTTCTGCTTGAGGCTTATACACCCGATCAGTTGAAGCATGGTACTGGCGGCGGCAATTCAGTAGATTCGATGCAATCTAAAGAATCTTTAAGCCTTGAGTTGGCTGGCTTAAAGTTTAAGCATCTAATTGAGCTTGAGCGTGATGTAGTAGAAGGTATTTATCACACTGGCATTGGCGCAGTAGTTCAGGCGATCGCATCAAAAGAAATATAACTTTCTGGTGCAGCGGATTGCCTGAAGCTGCTTAGGTGAGATGCAGAGATCCCAACAACCGCTGACCAGAACCGTTAGCTATCTTTGCACAAAGGTGTTGCACTCTCTCCGTACAGCCAAGAGTCTGCTTCTGATGCCATCCCAAATGCAACTATTGGCACCCTTAAACCATTCGCGATCGCCTAGCGGCTTTGCTAGCCATTGGTAATACTCAGCGATCTGTTCTTTCGCGTTCCCTTCCACCTCAACCAGCAGTGCGATGGCTCCATCGAGTCATGTTTGGTTTCACGTTACCTAGTGATTCAAAAGTAAGGGCTTGACAGGCTCAATCTAAGGTACAGCGAGGGGCGATCGTACTCGTGCCAGTGTTCCGCCTTGGCATACTCCGCGAAGGCTCTGCCTCCAGCAAGTGGCAAAGCGTTTCTAAACGTTGGCTACAACTATATGTCAATCAGAAGTTCTACGAGACTCCACAGGGGGGCGATTGGTTCGTAAAACCTTGTCGTTGTCGAAGAAATTGAGTAACCATATTGGTGCAATTTGGTACTTTGTGCATCATTACAATGCCTCTCTTTGCTCTTGACCATTACTATTCACCACTACCATTTTTTTTACTATCCCGATGTCGCGGTGAGTTGCGATGAACGGGATCGAAATACTGCTGAAGATTTCATTCGCTACCCGCGCTTAATTGTGGAAGTATTATCGCCGACAACAGCGGCTTTTGACAGAGGCGATAAATTTGCGGATTACCGCACTTCTGAAAGTTGGCAAGAGTATGTATTAATCAATCAAGAAAGAGTTAGTGTAGAGTGTTTTCGCCGGAATGCAGAGGGTTTGTGGGTGCTTTATTTTTACAGTCAAGGACAAGAAGTTCAGTTTGCTAGCGTTAATTTTAGCTGTGCGATCGAGACATTGTATGAAGATGCGATCGAGATTGGTTGATTTTAATTACTCCTGAATCACTGATATTGAGATGATTGAACCGCGAAGACGCAAAGAACACGAAGGAAGAGAAAAGAAGAAGAAGCTGGTAATTGCTATTTTTTCTTGGTGGCTTTCCAAGTGCCGCCGTAGAACTAAAAAGGATTGTTTTTACTTACCGATTCCCAACATTTAAGACACAAAAAAAACACTGCCCCGACTCGTCATACCGGGCGCGGTAGAGAGTCGGGGCAGATTGGGAACAACGATCGCAATATTTGATTCTGAGTGCCCTGGCCATTGTTACTCAGTTTCAAACAATAACAGACTCTTGAGGGCGGGCGAATATCATGCGGCCGGCGCTAGTTTGCAGGGCGCTGGTGACTACGACTCGGGCTTCGCCGCCGACATAGCTGCTTCCTGCTTCTACGACAACCATGGTGCCGTCATCCAAGTAACCGATTCCCTGAGAGGGTTCTTTGCCTTCTTTGCGGATTTTTAGTTCGATCGTATCTCCCGGCAAATAAGTGGGGCGCACCGCATGAGTCAAATCGTTGATATTCAAAACCGGCAGTTTTTGGACGGTAGCTACTTTCGATAAGTTGTAATCGTTGGTGAGCAAAATACCGTCGATCTCCAAAGCGAAGCGGACTAATTTCGCATCGACTGTGGCAATATCTTCGTAGTCAGCCGAGTGAATTTGAATGCGTTCTGGATATGTTTCTTTGATGCGGTTGAGAATATCTAAGCCGCGGCGCCCGCGCACTCGCTTTTGATCGTTCGCGGAATCAGCTATCAGTTGCAGTTCTTGGAGCACGAATTGCGGCACGATAATTTGACCTTCGAGGAAACCTGTTTCTAGCAGGTTTTCAATCCGGCCGTCAATAATGCAGCTAGTATCGACAACTTTGGCAGTTGCTGGTTTGAAAGTACCTTCGGCTACCAACACCGTGTCAAAGCTTTTGGGGTTGATCAGCCGCAAGAAAGCGCGGCCGTGGGTGTCGGTCAAACTGACGCCTGTAAAGCCGAACATGAGGCTACCCAAGACTGCGACTAGAGGTTTGATGAAGCCGAACTCGCGGGGAATTGGCAGCAGGAACAGCGGAGCCAGCATTAAGTTTGCTACTAGCAGTCCGATGATTAAGCCGATCGCCCGCGTCAGCAGCATCTCCACCGGCATATCGCGGACTTGTTTTTCCAGGCGCCGGTAGGTTGTTTGAGCCACTAATCCCAGCACGAAGCCGATTAATGCTCCAAACGAACCTAGTACAGAACTTAAACCTTGTATATTTGTAACTTGCTCCAGCAGCTCGGTCGGCAGGAGTTCGACTCCGTAATAGCCGATGCCTCCGCCTGCGATTATGAATGAGATTATTATGATTGCGTCTAGCATTAGTTCTAGGTTAATGAATTTATTCACATTATATCTTTGCAGTGCTGATACTTGTTTTCATGCTTTGGTCGGATATCGCTATATTTACTCAGGGATTTTCATAAACTTATATTTCGCGGTTGTACCCTTTAGGGGATGTGCCAGGGAATCGCTCGGCATTTACCATGCCCCGCCGAAAGCAGGCACGAGGTGCCAATAGACCGCCCTGCGGGCTATGCGGGAATTGTAGCCGATCGAAACTGATACGAGGTTAAATTAAAAGAGCCGATCGTTCGCAGCGCTTTTTTGGTAAGAGAATGTCATAATATACATAATTATTCATGATTGTTTAATTAAAACTTTAGATTTGAAGTGGCGCTTTCGGTTTGAAATGTAATGAACCCTACCCCAGATTATTTAACATTTAAATTAAAAAAAAGTGTGCAAGCGGCAAATTCCGGGATTCCTAGTTCGGCTTACCTCCACATACCTTTTTGTCGCCGCCGCTGTTACTACTGCGATTTTCCGGTTTTTGTGGTGGGCGATCGCAAAAATGGCGAGAATTCCGGCACAATTGTTCAATACGTTGCTGTACTCTGTCAAGAAATTCAAGAAACAAAAAATTTAGGCGCATCTCTGAAAACAGTTTTTTTTGGGGGCGGCACGCCTTCGCTGCTTTCTGTGAGTCAGTTGAGCAATATTTTAGAGACTCTCGACGGCAAATTTGGGATTGCGGCTGAGGCGGAAATTTCTATAGAAATAGACCCGGGTACGTTTACTTTAGAACAATTGCGGGGATATGCAGCGGCGGGAGTAAATCGAGTTAGTTTGGGAGTGCAAGCTTTTCAGGATGAATTGCTGCAAGCTTGCGGGCGATCGCACTCTGTCGCGGAAATTTTTGAAGCAGTGGAAATAGTGCGATCGGCTGGTATTGTTAATTTTAGTTTAGACCTGATTTCGGGACTGCCGCACCAAACTTTAGAACAATGGGAAGCTTCCCTGAAAGCGGCGGTGGAAATTAGCCCGACTCACCTGTCGAGTTACGACTTAATTGTTGAGCAGGGAACTGCTTTCGGGCGCTACTTTGAAGCAGGATCCCAGCCACTGCCTGCAGATGACACCGCTGCTGGAATGTACCGTTTAGCAAGGGAAATTCTGACCGGGGCTGGCTACGAACATTACGAAATTTCTAATTACGCTCGCGATGGCTATCAGTGCCGCCACAACCGGGTTTATTGGGAAAATCGCCCTTATTACGGTTTGGGAATGGGGGCGGCGAGTTACGTGGAAGGTCGGAGGTTGACTAGACCTCGCAAAACTCAAGAATATTATCAGTGGGTGCGATCGATTTCTAGCCTCAATTCCCCTGCTACTCCTCAAATTGGGGGGGAAACCCAGCAGGAAATTTACCCAGCAGTTGAGCAAAATTTTCAAGTTTCAGAAAATGACGTTTTGTTAGAAACGCTGATGTTAGGTTTGCGTTTAACAGAAGGAGTTAGTCTGTCGGCGCTGACTGAGAAGTTTACTCAACAAACGGTTGACAAAATTTGGCGTTGTTTGCAGCCCTACTGGCGACAAGGATGGGTGGAAATTATAAGTGCGGATGGGGCGATTCCCTACGGGATAGCTCCGCTTCACGTAACTTTAGGCGAGGGCGGCAAACTGCCACTTTCGGGGAATTTGAGGTTGAGCGATCCCGAAGGTTTTTTATTTTCTAATACAATTTTAGCCGATTTGTTCAGCAAGTTAGGCGACGATAATTAACTCTGTCTGAGGAAGTATATCTCCAGCAAGCGCGATCGGCCCTAAAGCCGGGGCAGCCAATGCGACCGAAAGAAAATTAAATTGCTCCCTAGCTTGATAATCTCAAAAATAATATATTTTATATCGATCCCTAAACAAAACTTAAAGGCGAACTAAGCCTTGAGATAGACGCCAGGACTGCACTTCAGGCGTCATACTTAAGACTGAACATTTAAAAAGTAATTTAATGAACACTTTAACTATCGACCGCAACCAAACCCAAAACCAGCCCTGCCTTGTAATTAGCGAGCGCGGGTGCAATCCGACTTCCAAGTGTAATTTTTGCGGTCACTACCAACAGGCAAGAGGTTCAGTTGGTCACTGTCAATTGTTGAACGCACCTGTTAGGGGAGGATGGAAATCTTGCGCTTTAGCAATGCCGGCTTTTGCACCTTCTTGGGAATACCTGGAAGGCGCTGATGTTTCTCCGGCGAAATTTATTAATTAACTAAAACAATGTAAACAATGTAAAAAAAATGTATAAAAAAGTGTGTTTTAACTGGTAATATGCTATATTAAGTTTAGGTTCGTCGCCGATCGCTCGCACAATTGCACAAACAAGTTAAAAAGATGAATTTGACACTAAATCAGGTAATTTCCGAAGGTCATACGCGCATTTTGTGTTGGTATCTTAATAATACTAGCAAAGTGCAAATCGCTCGCATTACAAATATTCCTAATTGGTATTTTGAGCGGACAGTGTTTCCGGGGGAACGTTTTTTGTTTGAAGCGCTGCCGGAAGCTCAGTTAGAAGTTTGCAGGAGTGCGGATACGGGTGTTATAGTGTGCGAGCGAATTTTGTGCGATCGGCTGCGAGTTGAAGAATTAAGCACGGCTGATTGAAGATAATTATTTAGACTTACCAACGAGAGGTAGAAACCCGGTTTTTTTTCAGAAACTGGGTTTCTCTGTATGAGGATAAAAACTTCGTGATTCTCGCCACCCATGCGTCAGCCCTGAAACTGTCGCAAATGTTAATCTAAGCTAAATTATAAAAAATCAACCACTGTTTAATACTAAAACCCGATGTCCCTCACCGAACAAATCCTCTCCCAAGTGCCAGGAGACGCCCTCGGAGGCCTGAGAAAAGTCGATCGACTCTGGGAAAACCTCAAACAAAACACCGCACCAGCACCCCAAGCAGTCACACACAGCCCACAACCCCTGGAAACCCTCGACTTCGACATAGTTATCGGCGGCGGAACCCTAGGAATATTAATCGGTACAGCCTTAGCCGTGCGGGGTTGGCGAGTAGCCTTGCTCGAACGCGGCACCCTGCGAGGCCGCGATCAAGAATGGAACATTTCTCGCAAAGAATTAGACGCATTCTTAGAACTAAATCTGCTATCTGTTGAAGAGATAGAAAAGGCGATCGCCACCGAATACAACCCAGCCCGCATCAGCTTTGCCAACACCCCCGACATCTGGATTTCGGGCGTACTAAACATCGGAATAGATCCAGTTTACCTCCTCGAAACCCTCAAGCAGCGATTCCTCCAAGCTGGAGGGAAACTCTTTGAAAACACCCCCTTTAAGATAGCCACACTTCACCCAGATGGAGTCCTTGTAGAATCGGAAAATACCGATTCACAACCTGCTAAAAATTTATTTAAAACCAGATTATTATTAGACGCAATGGGACATTTTTCGCCCATTGTGCACCAAGCAAGACAAGGCAAAAAACCCGACGCCGTATGTTTAGTAGTCGGTAGCTGCGCTCAAGGATACCCCAAAAACGACACTGGCGATATATTTGCATCCTTCACCCCAATGCAAAATCAGTGCCAATATTTTTGGGAAGCATTTCCAGCCAGAGACGGCCGCACAACCTACTTATTTACCTACATAGACGCCGACACCGAAAGATTCAGTTTAGAAACATTATTTGAAGAGTATTTGCGCTTGCTTCCCCAATATCAAAACGTCGAACTCGAACAGTTAAAATTCCAAAGAGCACTTTACGGATTTTTCCCCTGCTATCGTCAAAGTCCTCTAAAAACACCTTGGGATCGCCTACTCCCAGTCGGAGACAGCAGCGGTAGCCAATCTCCCCTCAGCTTCGGCGGTTTCGGCGCAATGGTGCGCCACCTCAAACGCTTGACTCTAGGAATTGACGAAGCTTTGACAAGCGACAGTCTCAGCAAAAATGCCCTCGCACTTTTGCAACCCTACCAGCCGAATCTATCAGTTACCTGGTTGTTTCAGCGTTCGATGAGTGCTGCGATAGATCAAAAAATAGACCCCAATCAAATTAATCAACTTTTGGCTGCCGTGTTTCAGGTAATGGAAGAGTTGGGAGAACCGATCCTCAAACCTTTTCTTCAGGATATCGTGCTGTTTCCGGCTTTGTCACAAACCTTGTTTAAAACAGCAATTAGCCATCCCGGATTAGTTATGAAAATTATCCCGCAGGTAGGAATCGCTAACTTGCTAGATTGGATGGTACATTATTTAAATTTAGGGATTTATACGGGATTGCATCCTTTGGGGAAAGCCGTAGAACCGCAGGTAAAAAATTTAGCGCCGGAGCAGAAATACTATTTTCACCGATTAGTTGAAGCATGGCAATATGGCGCGGGAGGCGATTATTGATTAATTGTGGCACGGGCATCTTGCCCGTGGCTAACAGATGAACAGGCAAGATGCCTGTTCCACAACACAATATAATTTATTAAGTGATTAATTGTGGCACGGGCATCTTGCCCGTGGCTAACAGATGAACAGGCAAGATGCCTGTTCCACAAGATAATTATATTAGTTGTGAGTTATGAAGGAGCTATAACTGCTAAAGCTTCGGGAATCACTCGGAATTGTGCAGGCGTGTGAGTTGTAATTTCACCGTCGGTATTAATCGAACGGCGTTTGCTAGTATTAACCTCAAATTCTTGAGCGTACAAGACGCGAACTTTAGGCGACTTGGTATAATTTCCTTGCCTCATAGCCGGGAGCAAAGCAATGATTTCCCACCAATTTATTGTTTCCAAACTGTACAAATCCAGTCGCCTGTCGTCGATGGTGGCATCCTCGGCAACTGTCATGCCACCTCCGTAATAGCGGCCGTTGCCAATGGCAATTTGAATAGTTTTAACATTAAAAGATTGGTTGTTTATCTTAATTTCTGCTCTGAACGGTCGCGCTGACAAAATTGTCTGCAAAGCAGTAAAAGCATAAGCTAACACTCCCCAGCGCTGCTTCACATTTTTAGTCAGCCGCTGGGTAATTTCCACGCTTAGTCCCAAACTCGCAACATTAAAAAAATGTTGGCCGTTAACCCAACCCAAGTCTATTAGCCGAACTTTACCGCTGGCAATTACTTGACAAGCTGCTGATAAATCTGTAGTAATTCCCAGAGTGCGGGCTAGGTCGTTAGCAGTTCCCATCGGCAAAATACCCAAGGGTAACTTGGTGTCTATCAAACCTTCTATGGCGGCGTTGAGAGTGCCGTCGCCGCCGCCGATTATTACTAATTCGACTTGATTTTGGTAGCGCCGAATTGTTTCGGGAAGTTCACGGGCGTGGTCGGTAGATTCTATAATTAACTCAAAACCCAGTGCTTCTAATTCTACAGTGGCTTGAGATAATAGCTTTTGCCCTTTTCGGGAGTGCTGGTTTACTAAAAGTAGAGCTTTCTTCATTTGTTAATTTTTAATTAGGAATATTGCGTATTTTAAATTACAAAAAGTATAGCTTGATGCCTTAACTGCAGGAAATTAATGCTTTACTTCCATTTTACCAATTATGATGGATTGACAAAAATGTTAAAAAATGGATAATTGTAGCAAAAGATTCCTAAAAAGTACCTCCCGCTCTGACCTAGCAGCAAAAAACCTCGCTTCTCGATCGAACTTAATTTAAAATCATGTGTAATATTTTACAAAAAGCGCAAGTCGCTGCCGATCGCCAA
>JACJNV010000360.1 GCA_014695175.1 Microcoleus sp. FACHB-DQ6
ATTTCCGGGGCGCAGTGGAAATCTGAAAGTGTTTCTCAAATGTTACAACTGCGTTGTGCTTACTTGAATGGTGAATTTGCAGTTTAATGTTTTTGCAAAATCGGGATGCTCCCACTACCAATCGCATTGGGACGGTTTATCCAATCAATTCCGTGAAGGGATGATGGATGGTATTGTAGGATTTGAGTTGACTGTAAATCGACTGGAAGGAAAGTACAAGCTCAGTCAAAACCGCAGCCAAGTCGATCGGGAAACTGTGTCAAACACATTGCTACAGAGTTCAGATCCGGCAGCTCGTGCCGTGGGTGTCGAGATGAAACAGAACCTGGAAGCGAATTAGACAGTCGATAGCACAATTGCTGCTGCTTAACTGTAGGATGAAGGGAAAATTCAACATTTAGCTTTGAGTAATTGTGAAGATATTTTAGACCCACCTGCTATGGGGTTCAATCGTTGATATTAGGCTGAGAGTATCCGAACATTTGGCAGATAATTCTAGAGTGTTTAATTTGATACTTGATGCTACGCATGTCGATCTGCCGAGCCCTATTTTTGAGAAATCTAGGGACTTGCATGAGTCGATTGGGGACTGTGGCGACAAATATCGGCGGTGAGAGCGGTGGCGAAAATTAGTAGATATGACGAGGCCGACATACACAAAAGATATATCATAACCTTAACCAGATCATTTCTGCCCAGATATGTTCTACTGTTCTAATCCCACGTGTTCTCATCCTTTCAACCCCGACAATTCTAAATTTTGTCAAAGTTGCGGAGCTCAAGGCCTCACGCCTCTCTTCAGAAACCGCTACCGCGTGATTCGACTGTTGGGCGAAGGGGGATTTGGCAGAACTTATGAAGCGGTAGATACCGATCGCATGGACGATCCCTGCGTAATTAAGCAGTTTGTACCCCAATTTCAAGGAACCTCAGCACTTGAAAAAGCCGCAGAATTGTTTAAGCAAGAAGCGAAACGACTTTACGAACTCGGGGAACATCCCCAAATTCCTCGATTAATTGCTTATTTTGAGCAAGACAAGCGACTTTATTTAGTACAAGAGTTGATAGAGGGGCAAACTTTACTGGCTGAATTAACTCAGCAGGGCGTTTTTAGCGAAGAAAAAATTTGGCAATTGCTGGCAGATATTTTGCCAATTCTGAAATTTGTGCACGATCGCAATGTCATTCACCGAGACATCAAACTTGAGAATATCATGCGGCGTCGCACCTCTGTTAGCTCCTCCCTGCCAAAGGCGGGAAATTTTCGCAATTCAGCTTTCCGAAGAGGAGGGCGCGGAGAGTTAGTGTTGATAGATTTCGGCATTTCCAAGCAAGTTACAGGCTCGCTGATGAGCAAAGTAGGCACGACGGTAGGAACGCCCGGATATTCGCCGATAGAACAAATGCGCGGTCAAGTTTTCCCCGGAAGCGATTTGTACAGTTTGGGGATAACTTGCCTGAGACTGCTAACTCAATGTTTACCAAAAGTTGACGGTTCCGATGACCTTTATGACCCGATAAACGGCGGCTGGATTTGGAGAGAACGGTTGCCAGCCGGCACAAAAGTCAGCAGCGACTTGACAAAAATTTTAGATAAGTTAATTGAAGATTATCTCAAAAATAGATATCAATCGGCTGATGAAGTAATCAAAGCTTTAAATCTCTATTCTTTACCTCCCCAACCCCCTTTTGTCAAGGGAGGACAACTTGCTTTAAATTCTTCTGTGACAAAGGGAGGGCCACTTGCTTTAAGTTCTTCTGTGACAAAGGGAGGGTCACTTGCTATTAATACTCCGCTCAATCAAAGCGGGAAAATCAATAGCAATATATCTGTCAGTCCCACAGGAAAACCCAACACCAATCCACCTGCCAACAAGGCACCGCAGAGAATTGCCCCTGTCAAAAGCACTTTTGAGTTTCAGGTGGTGACAGTAGACAAGCGCGGGAAGCAAACTAATGTTAACAGCGGCAAAGCGCGTTTTTTTGAAGAACATCTTGGTAGCAGTACAGTGCTGGAAATGGTATCTATTCCTGGCGGTACTTTCCTCATGGGTTCTCCCAAAGAACGGGGTGATAGCGACGAAAAACCGCAGCACCCAGTAACTTTAGAATCTTTCTATATTAGCAAATTTCCAGTTACTCAGGCTCAGTGGACAGCAGTTGCGGCGCTGCCGGAAATTAAAATATTTCTCAATCCCGATGCAGCCCGTTTTAAAGGTGCAAATCGACCTGTAGAAAATGTATCTTGGTACGAGGCTGTGGAGTTTTGCGCTAGACTTTCTCGCAAAACTGGTAAGAATTATCACTTGCCTAGCGAAGCCCAATGGGAATATGCTTGCCGGGGGCAAACTACGGGGCCGTTTCATTTTGGGGAAACGATTACCAGCGAGTTAGCGAATTACAACGGAAATTCTAATTACGCTGATGCGCCGAAGGGAGTTTATCGCTTTCAAACGACAGATGTTGGCAGTTTTAAACCTAATGCTTTCGGATTGTACGATTTCCACGGAAATGTTTGGGAATGGTGCGCGGATTCTTGGCACAATAATTATAACGGTGCGCCTGCGGATGGTAGCGTTTGGGAGTCTGACGGGGACTCTTCGCTGAGGTTGTTGCGGGGGGGTTCTTGGAACGATCATCCTCCGAATTGTCGCAGCGCGTGTCGCCTCAGATATCAGCCGGATTGCAAGGCTAGTATTGTGGGTTTTCGAGTGGTTCTTTCTGTTGTTTAGACTCCAATTGTAAGCATTCCTTCTTCTATCTTGAAATGCTTCTACGGTTTCCCTATCAATCAAAGATTTATGCAATAAGCCTATTGATCTTGTCTCGGCATAGAGAAACCCGGTTTCTGCAAGAAACCGGGTTTGGGAATGGACGATCGCCCAAATTATTGCCTTATATCGTTTCCGGTTGCATCGGAATAATAAAATCGAGTCAACAGTTAACACTCAATCATTTAGTTTTTCGACCCGCCCGTCAACAGTCAACAGTCAACAATTCCGAAGGAGTGCAACCGGAATTGATATTAACTAGCCTTCTTTGGAGGAGCGACTATGCGTTCCACACTCATAGCAGCCACGCTCAATGTCACCACAGCCATGCCGAGAATTGCCACAGGCTGCAACTTCTCATTGATAATTAGAAACCCGAAGAGTGCGGTCATTGCCGGCCCCAAAGTGCCAATTACTGAGGCTAAGGCGGCCCCCGCCAAGCGGATGGCAAAATTATTCAAAAGATAGCTAAACAGCGTCAGCACCCCTAAAACAACGCCTCCCATAATCAAACCAGGCCAAACATTTTGGTCGATTTTAGGAGAAAAATTTTCCGACAGCGGCACCCACAAACTCAGGGAGGAAAATACAAAAATCGCTGCGAAATTAACTAAACTAAAAGGAATAGGGTGCAGCTTGCCTGCGGCCATTTGCGTCAGCAATACGTAACCTGCAAAGGTAATCCCAGAAGCCAGTGCAGCCGTGACTCCCACCCCGACATTGCCGCCGCCCGGAGCTGGGGCCGCAAAACTCGGCCACCCAGCTAAAATCAAACCTGCGGTAATCCCCACTATCGCCAAAAAGCCAACTGTGCTGGGGCGAGAGCCAAACAAGATCCAAGAACCCAGTACGGTGACGATCGGATAAATAAAGAAAATCGTAATCGCAATCCCCGCTGGAATATTGCCGATCGCCAAATAAATCAAAACCTGAGACAAAAACAGAAAAAAGGCGCTTCCTAAAACTTTACTCCACAAAGCTCGATCGCCCGACTCGAACAACCGCCTAATATCTTTCCACACAGAAGGATACAGAAATGTCGCCAATATCGGCATCAAAGCCATCACTACGATCAGTCGCATCAACAAAATCAACAAAGAATTTCCAAAACCTGGAGTCACCACCCCCGGAAATTCAAACAACCCAAAAACCATGCGAGGGTTTTTGCCTTTAATCAGAATTCTTAAACAAACATTAAACAGCGACAATACCACCGCCGAAGACAAAGCCAGTACCAAACCTGTCTGCACTTGAGAAGATGCTTTAGCGGGTGCTGGAGAGGGTACTGAAGACGGTTCCGGCACGGATTCTTGCGGCCTTGGAGCAGGTGTTGGCGGCAGAACTTGCGCGCGGACAGAATTAGTTGATTCCTCGGGATAAGAATCTTGAGCATCGAAAGGATTCTCAAGATATTCTTCTTCTGATTCAAGTTCTTCCCTGATGCGGTTTACGAGATTTTGTAACAGCTCTTCCCCTTGTCGCTCTAGGGTTTGCATATTATTGAGCCGCACGGAAAGCTCGCTTTCATAGCTGCTCAAATCTTGTTCCAGCATCTGGAAACTGCGATCGATCCTTTCATCCAGCGCCGCCAACAACTCCGAGGCTCGTTCGTCGTAGTTGCTCGGCGGCAGGGGTATCGGGAACTCGCCGCTGGGAATAGGGCTGCTGAGAGAATTTCCCGAGTTAGCGCTGAGTTCGTTGAACCGCTGCACCAACAAATCCTGCAAATTGTGAGCCAAAACTTGAGCCAACTGCTTCAGCCACAATTGCTGCTGCTGAATGTATCGCCCAGACAGAGATTCCATTTGCTGAGACTGCAATTTGCGATATTGCTCCCGGAGGTCTTCAATATCCTCAATCAGGTGATTTTTTTCAGTTTGCAGCCGAGTAATGTCTTGATTTAACTGACCTTTGACATTTTGATGCAAAGCTTCCAGTTCTTGCATTACTGAGTGGAGGACTTCTTCTGGTGATTGTGCATCCTCTGGCTCGTCCTTTGACGAGTATACGTTCCGCTGCGCCATTAGCCTATAACCTCTAATTTAAACTGCACGTTCAGTGTTCTTAAGTATGTTGACAAATCAGGTCGCAAGTTTTAGTGAGTTGATCTAAGAGATTGCGAACACTGTTTAATCAATAGTAGTCGCTAAGCTAGAAATGTGAGAAAATTGCGTGAAGCAAAGCTATCCCGCAGGGCATCCCCCCAAGAACACTTTGTGCAATTAAAAATCATACTACAGCTTGACCACTCCACGGATTGCTCCCGGTAATTCTCGCATTTAACTCACCCGATTGCACCCGAATCACAAGCGTGACAGCGCGTTCCGCGACTAAATTTGATTGGGGGGTGGCACTCCTAGCCCCTCAATGGATAACTTGATGCCGCGGCCAGAAATCCGGTTTCTTTTGCCCGCCTTTCTCCCGCACTCCCGCACCCAGATTTATGATTTTAACAGTTCCGATCTTTTGCTCGCGAAAGTTTTAAGAGGCGATCGCACCCTGAAAAAGCCACCCCGTGCCATCAAAAAATTAACACATCCCATCCCCCAAGAGCAACAGATATGGCATCCGAAATTTATGACAATTCCTTTACAAGCGATCGACAAAGCCTGAATATTTCTGAGGATGCGGAAGTGTGTGTCTTTCCGGCATCATTTGCCCAGCAGCGCTTGTGGTTTCTCGACCAATTCGCACCGGAAAACCCTTTCTATAATGTAGTAACAGCACTGCGCTTAACTGGTTCCCTCAACTTAACAGCCTTAGAGCAAACCTTCAACGAAATAGTGCAGCGGCACGAAACTTTGCGAACCACTTTTGCAGCGGTATCAGGTCAACCAGTACAGATAATCTCTCCCGCTTTCAAGACTAATTTAAAACTATTAGAACTGCAACATTTGCCCCCCGAACAACGGCAAACAGAAGCAAAGAAACTCTCTGCTGCCGAATCTCTTCGCCCTTTCAATTTATCCACCGGGCCGCTGATGCGAGTAACCATCCTGCGGCTGACAGAAACCGAGCATATTCTCTTGCTAAATATGCACCACATAGCCTCCGATGACTGGTCAATCGGGGTGCTAATTCGAGAAGTGGAGGCTATCTATACAGCTTTGATAAATCAACAGCCATCTCCCCTACCAGAATTATCACTTCAATATGCCGACTTTGCCGAGTGGCAGCGCGAATGGCTGCAAGGTGAAGTATTAGAAACTCAGCTTGCTTATTGGCGGCAGCAATTGCACGGGATTTCTGTGTTAAATTTGCCCACAGATCGCCCTGCACCACCTAGGCAAAATTATCGCGGAAAAACTCAATATTTAGAACTGCCAAAAAAATTGAAGGACGCACTTGTAGCGCTTTCGCAGCGAGAAGGAGCGACTTTATTTATGACAGTGCTGGCAGCATTTCAAACTTTGCTTTACCGCTACTCGCAACAAGAAGATATTGTTGTAGGTGCGCCGATCGCCAATCGCAACCTGAGCGAAATCGAAGCATTAATCGGTTTTTTTGTCAATACTTTAGTGCTGCGAACAGACTGCTCGGGAAACCCGACATTTCGAGATTTTTTGGGCCGGGTGCGGGAAGTAACCCTGGGAGCTTACGCTCACCAAGATTTGCCTTTTGAGAAGCTAGTCGAGGAATTGCACCCAGAGCGATCGTTGAATCGTCACCCGCTGTTTCAGGTGGTATTTGGGCTGCAAAATGGACCTGTGGACGAGCTAGAATTGCCAGAATTAAAGTTGAGTTCTTTTCATTTGGAGACTCTAACAACCCGCTTTGATTTAGAGCTACATTTGTGGGAAGCTTCGGATAAGTTTAGGAACAGATACGGCGAAAAGTGGGAAGATGCGGAAGGGCTCAGAGGCGTAGCTGTGTACAATACAGATTTATTTGATGAAGTTACCGTCGCCCGAATGCTGAGGCATTTTAAAACGCTGCTGGAAAGCATTGTGGCTAATCCAGAACAAAGAATTTCTAACTTACCTTTATTGAGCGAGGATGAAGTGAATCAATTATTCAAAGAATGGAACGATACTCGGACAGATTATCCTCAAAATAAGTGCATTCATCAGTTATTTGAAGAGCTGGTTCAGCAGCATCTGGAGGATGTCGCCCTAACTTTCGACAGCCAGCACCTCACTTACAGAGAACTCAACAGTCGCAGCAACCAACTGGCGCGCTACCTACAAAAACTGGGCGTGGGGGCGGAGGTTTTAGTGGGGCTTTGTGCAGAGCGATCGATCGACCTAATTGTCGGGATGTTGGCTATACTGAAAGCGGGAGGAGCTTACCTACCGTTAGATCCGAGCTATCCGCGCGATCGGCTAAACTTGATGCTGGAAGATGCTCGAGTTAAAGTCTTGCTAATTCAGGATAAATTGATTGAGAATTTCCGAGACTTCTCAAACTCGGTGATTTACTTCGATCGCGACTGGGAAGACATAGCCAAAGAAAGCGCCGAAAATCCCGCCAACACCGTAACAGCAGACAACCTAGCTTACGTTATTTACACATCTGGCTCAACAGGAAAACCCAAGGGAGTTGCTGTCACCCACAAAGCAGTAAATCGGCTGGTACTCAACACCAACTATATAAAAATAGAACCTACCGATAAAATTGCCCAAGCATCAAACGCTTCATTCGATGCAGCCACATTCGAGATTTGGGGAGCCTTGCTTAACGGCGCTCAACTCGTGGGAATTAGCACCAATATTACCCTTTCGCCTCACGATTTAGCTTTAGAACTGCGCCAAGAAGGCATCACAGTTTTATTTTTAACAACAGCCTTATTTCAACAAATTGCTAGAGTTTTACCGCAAGCTTTTGATTCGCTGCGCTGCTTGCTGTTTGGCGGAGAAGCGGTCGATATGAGATGGGTTAAAAAACTTCTCAAACAAAATCCCACCACTCAATTAATTCACGTTTACGGGCCTACAGAAAATACCACATTTTCGGCTTATTATTGCGTGCAAGACGTACCCGAAACCGCAACATCTATCCCCATCGGCCGCCCGATCGCCAACACGCAAATTTATCTCCTCGATGCGGATTTGCAGCCGGTGGCGATCGGTGTTATAGGTCAATTGTACGTCGGCGGTGACGGATTGGCGAAAGGCTACCTCAACCAGCCAGATTTAACTGCTGCTGCATTCATTCCTAATCCTTTTAGCAATAAATCTGGTTCGTGTCTTTATAAAACTGGTGATTTAGCTCGCTATTTAGCTGACGGCAACATCGAGTTTTTATGCCGCGTTGACGACCAAGTAAAAATTCGCGGCTACCGCATCGAATTGGGAGAAATTGAAGCGGCTTTGTGCCAGCATCCACAAGTGCGCGAAGCAGTAGTAATTGTGAGGGAAGACATCCCCAACGATAAACATTTGGTAGCTTATGTTATTCCTGACGGCATCGATGAAAAATCAGGAAGTCACAATCTAAAATCAAGTGACTTGCGCCAATTTTTGAAAGAAAAGTTACCAGGATATATGGTTCCTGCAACTTATGCAGTGTTGGAGAATATGCCACTGACGCCTAATGGCAAAGTAGACCGCCGCGCCTTGCCTGATATAGATACAGACAGCGAGGATATAACAGAAAATTATGTAGCGCCTCGGACCGATCTCGAAAATGCGATCGGGAAAATTTGGGCTAAAGTTTTGGGAAAACAGCAGGTTAGTATCTACGATAATTTCTTTGAACTAGGCGGGCATTCGCTGCTAGCAACTCAGTTGATTTCTCGCATCCGAGACGCTTTGCAAGTCGAGTTATCGGTCAGCAATTTGTTTGAGGCTCCGACTGTGGCGAGTCTGGCAAAATACATTGAAACAATGCGCTGGGCTGCGAAAGGTTTGGATACTCCCAGAACCGACGAAAATGAGCGCGAAGATGTGGAATTTTAAGGCCTTACATAATTGCGGGGTGATTTTGATTGTTTTGTGGAATTGGCATCTGCCCTGTCGGTAGAAATTACCGCAATGGGAACTGATATTCAAGCCTGCTTCAGGAGGAGATTTAGAGCTGTTACTTGCTAACATCCTAAAGGCTGAGCCTGTCTATATACTTGCAAGATTGCTTGCGGGGCATTACAAATAAGTGAGAAAATCTTCTCTCAACAGCCACTCATCCAGAAAATCAAAAACGATGTCCAACCAAGCGTCTGACCGTCTTAAACAAAATTCTGAAAAAATTATGGGGATGTGGGAGAAGCGGGCGCGTGAGGAAGTCGGTGCATCAACGCATCACAATTCTCTTGTCTTGCAAGATTCCCTACCTCTGTACTTAAACCAACTGGTAGATGAACTCTCAAACAGAATTGACAGGACACCTGCCCGAATCACAGCCGACGAGGTAGAAAGCACCCGGATTGGCAAGAAGCACGGGCATGAACGGGCGGGGTATGCTGACTACTCTATGAGTCAACTTATTTTCGAGTATCAGATCCTCCGTCAAGTAATATTTCAAGTTTTAGAGGAAGAAGCACCTTTGGAAGTGCGGGATCGAGACATTATTATCTGCTCCATTGAGCAAGCCGTTAATGACGCCGCCACTCAATTCTCCGAAACGCTGCGAGATATTCAAGAACTATTTATGGTGACGCTAACTCACGACCTCAGAAATCCCATCAATGTCGTAAAAATGGGAACTCAACTGACTCTGCGGCGGCTGGAACGAGGAGATAGCCACGCGGATGTGGCCGCGAGGATGCTCAGTGCGATCAATCGGCTGGATTCGATGATTCAAAATCTGCTTGATGCGAGTCGCCTGCGGGCAGGGCAAAGCTTAAAGATGGAATTTGAAGAATGCGATTTTGTGAGGCTAGTCCAAGACGTGGTAGAAGATTTGAGCTTCGCGTATGGAGATCGGTTTGTTGTGGTATCTGAGTCTGAAATTAGGACTTATTGCAGCCGTAAAGAAATACGGCGGGTGATTGAAAATTTAGCAATTAACGCTGTGAAATATGGTGCGCCTAGTACGCCGATTACACTCACGCTCCAGCAAACTGAAACGCAGATCAGCCTTACTATCCATAATGAAGGCGATCCGATCGCCCTAGACGCTCAATCGATCCTATTTCAACAATTTCGTCGAACCATTTGTGCTGAGGAGCAAACGGGCTGGGGATTAGGATTATTTTTAGCAAAAAATATTACTGAAGCCCATAAAGGGACACTGGAGGTTGAAAGTGCAGAGGGCAAGGGGACAAGCTTTATTATCAATTTACCTAAAGTTCTTCATTAGTTTGGGACATTAAGACTAAGAAGAAAAATAGGGCATCCCCAGCCCGAACCTACAGGATTTTAACTCACATTTTTAGTCACGAAATTTCAGTGCAGAATGCCCTGACAGCTTGTGCAAACTGCTGGTTGTGCTCGATTAATGCCATGTGTCCTCCTTTCTGTATAGTAACTAGCTCTGCTTGAGGTAATTCTGCTTTCATTCGCAGGCTAGCTGGGGGAGTAGTGGCGATATCTGAATCGCCGCAGATCACCAACACAGGAATGTCAATTGATGGCAAAGTTTTTGTTTCGTCAAAGTTGAGCATTCCCAGTGTGCCGCGAGCGAGAACGCCGGGAGAACCCAAGGCTGATAAAAAAGCTGAGAAATCTAATTGACCGCGCGTTTCAGTGCCTTTAAATCCCGATATTTCTACACTGATGTACAGTGAACCATTGAGATAGCTCAGCCAAGTCATTCCCCACATAATAGGTTCAAGAGCTATGGTGAGGTAGAGCATAGGTTGGAGCAGCGGCTTTTGCAAAGCGCGTAATAAACCGCTAAAAATAGCAGTTTTGAGAGGATTAGTATAAGTCGTATCTACCAGAATTAAACCAGCTACTCGGCTACCGAGAAGTTCTGGGAAAAGCCGACTGAATGTTAGAGCAATCATGCCGCCCATGCTGTGTCCGAGTATGATAACAGGTTTAGTTCCTGCTATGGCAATGACGGCTTCGAGATCCCGGGCAAATTTTTCTAGGGAGTAGTCGCTGTTTTTTGGTCGAGTGGATTTTCCCAAACCTGGAAGATCCCAAACAATCACTCGGAAGCGATCGGTTAGTTGCCGTTTCGCGTAATACCAAACCATACTGTTCGGCCCCCAACCGTGCGAGAGGATAATCGGCTGTCCGTCCTCTGGGCCGTAGAATTCTACTTGTAAAATAGTGCCATCAGGCCTCTCTACCCGCTGCACCGTACCCGTCCGCGTGGGCTTGGGTTCGTCAGCACCGGGGCGGCGGAACAGGGGCAAACTGATAAAGCGGCCGCCAACAGACCAAAGAAGCATCAAGACTCCGCTGACTAAGTAGGACATCCCTACAAGTTCGCCGATGTACCATTCGTAAATAATGTATATACCTCCGCCAAGGACGCCGAGGGACAGCAGTCCCACCAGCCATAGAAACAGGAAATTGAAGGGCATGAACGGCATAAGCTGAAACCTTGGGTAGGATTTGGGTTGCGGATTCAAACAGAATCATACTCAGGTTAGGCCACAGTCGGCAAGCGGTAAGTTAAGCTCTTAATTTGTGCGCTGGTAGAATTTATTTTATTGATTTGCCCAAGTAGTGACAGGATGACTCAAAATGCCCGATCCAAAAATATCGAGTTCATCGCCAAATGCCAGAGATTCTGTCACGGTGGAGTTAGTTGAGTTTTTATCTTACCTTCGCAGTCTAGATATTAATATTTTTGTTGAGGGCGAGATCCTGCGCTGCAATGCTCCCGAAGGAATTCTTACACCCGAACTGCGCGCCGAAATTTCTCATAAAAAAGCAGAAATTATTTCCTTTTTAAAAGCAGCTAATCGTACTTCGAGTTTCACTCCTACACCGATTGTTCCTATGGGGCGGGACGGAAATTTACCGCTTTCCTTTGCACAGCAGCGCTTGTGGTTTCTCGACCAATTAGTACCGAACAATCCTTTTTATAATGTTCCCGCAGCATTGCGCTTGACAGGTTCGCTCAATTTTTCGGCGCTGCAACAAACCTTCAATGAAATTGTGCGCCGCCACGAAGCTTTACGGACGACTTTAGCAGTAGTTTCGGGGCAACCTGTTCAGAGAATAGCTGCTGCTTTCCACCTCCCGATTAATGTAGTGGATTTGCGAAATTTGCCCAAGGAATCCCGACAAACTGAAGCAAACAGGCTCACCGCTGAGGAAGCTCAACGCTCTTTCAATTTGTCCAATGACTTGTTGCTGCGAGTCACATTATTGCAGTTAGATGATGCCGAATATTTACTAATGCTGAATATGCACCATATTGTCTCCGATGGTTGGTCTATCGGAGTGCTTATTCAGGAATTAGGCGCACTTTACACGGCATTTGCTAGCGAAAAACCTTCGCCTTTACCGGCTTTATCGATCCAGTATGCTGATTTTGCAAAATGGCAGCGCGAATGGCTGCAAGGGGAAGTTTTAGAAACGCAGCTTGCTTACTGGAGACAGCAGTTAAACGGCATTTCTATGCTAAATTTGCCTGCGGATAGACCCCGGCCAGCAATTCAAAGTTACCGAGGAAAAAGGCAATTTTTGCAACTGCCAAAACAACTGAGCGAGGCTTTAGAAACGTTGAGCCAGCGCGAAGGAGTGACGCTGTTTATGACAATGCTGGCAGCTTTTAAAACGTTGCTTTACCATTACGCGCAGCAAGAAGATATTGTTGTAGGTTCGCCGATCGCCAATCGCAACCGCAGTGAAATTGAAGCACTAATCGGTTTTTTTGTCAATAGTTTGGTATTGCGTACAGATTTGTCGGGAAATCCAACTTTTCGGGAACTTTTAAACCGAGTCAAAGAGGTAGCATTAGGAGCTTACGCTCACCAAGATTTGCCGTTTGAGAAGTTAGTAGAAGAACTGCACCCCGATCGCGCGTTGAACCAAAATCCCTTATTTCAGGTGGCATTTGCGCTGCAAAACGCGCCGGGGAATCAGTTAGAATTGCCAGAATTAACACTCAGCCCGCAGCAGTTAGATGTGGGTACAGCGCGGTTTGATTTGGAGTTTCATTTGTGGGAGCGATCGCCCAACAGTTCGGGAAGCAACCAATCGCCCAGCAATAAGCTGTGGGTTGATAGCTCTGAGGGCATCAGCGGCATGGTTATTTACAGCGCCGATTTGTTTGATGAAGCTACGATTACCCGCCTGATCGGGCATTTTCAAACCTTGTTAGAAAGCATTGTGGCAAATCCCGAAGAGCGAATTGCCAACTTGCAATATTTGAGCGACCAAGAGCGCTATCATTTGTTAGTTGAATGCAACAAGACTCAGGCGGATTATCCGCAAGATTTGTGCATCCATCAGCTATTTGAAATGCAGGCCGATCGGACACCGGATGCGGTGGCGCTGGTATTTGGAGAGGAGCGAGTCACCTATCGAGAGCTAAATCTCCGCAGCAACCAACTAGCACGTTATTTGCAAAAAATGGGGGTTGGGGCGGAAGTTTTAGTCGGGCTTTGCTGCGGGCGATCGCTCGATCTGATCGTGGGGATGTTGGGTATCCTGAAAGCGGGAGGAGCTTACTTAATTTTAGATCCGAGCTATCCTGCTGAGCGATCGAGCTTTATGATAAAAGATGCTCAAGTGTCAGTATTGCTTACCCGCCAGGGAATAAATTCCCTGTCTAATAGCGAAAGTCGTCTAAAGACGACTGAAGGAGGACAAGTTTCCAGTCGGCTTCAGCCGACTTCAGCTATGAGCCAGGGAATTTATTCCCTGGTGGATGATGGCGAAGTGCAAAATTTAGAAACACAGTCAGATGATAAAATTCACCATCCAAGGGTTGTTTTTCTAGACACAGACTGGGAGATGATTTCCCAAGAAATCGCCGACAATCCCACCAGCGCAGTCACAGCCGAAAATCTGGTTTACGCGATTTACACCTCCGGGTCCACGGGAAAGCCGAAAGGAGTGGAAATTGAGCACGGGAGCTTGTTAAATCTCGTTTTTTGGCATCAAAGAGAGTTTGGGGTGTCAGCGGGCGATCGAGCAACGCAAATTGCAGCGATCGGCTTTGATGCTTGCGGGTGGGAAATTTGGCCTTATCTCGCCGCCGGATCTAGCATCTACTTTCCAGAAGATGACATCAGGCGAGATCCTGAAAAACTGCAAAACTGGTTAGTATCAAACGCCATTACAATTAGCTTTTTGCCAACACCTTTAGCCGAGAAAGTTTTGCTATTAGATTGGCCTCAAACAACAGCGTTGCGAATCTTGCTCACAGGCGGCGAAAAACTGCAACAAAATCCTTTAAAATCCCATCCATTTAAGCTAGTAAATAATTACGGCCCAACCGAAAACACCGTCGTCACAACTTCCGGTTATATTCCTGTAACAGAGCAAACAGACATCGCCCCGACAATTGGCCGCCCCATTGCTAACACTCAAATCTACATATTAGACAAATATTTGCAGCCCGTACCAGTGGGCGTTGTTGGCGAATTGTACATCGGCGGAAACGGACTCGCTCGCGGCTACCTCAACCGCCCAGATTTAACCGCACAAAGCTTTATTGTCAATCCTTTTAAACCAAATTCAGGAGAGCGAATTTACAAAACCGGCGACTTAGTGCGCTACAGAACCGATCGCAACCTTGAATTTTTAGGACGCATTGACGAACAAGTAAAAATTCGCGGTTTCCGCATCGAATTAGGAGAAATCGAGACAGTATTAACTCAACATCCGGCCGTGCAGCAAACTGTAGCAATAGCTTCGGAAGATGGACAGGGAGATAAACGTTTAGTAGCTTATATTGCCCTGAATGCAGAATATAGCGTTGCCCGCGAAAAAAACCAAATAATGCAATTGCAGGACGAACAGGTGTTGCAGTGGCAAATGCTCTACAATGAAACTTACAATCAACCTGCTGTTGACTCAGATCCAACATTTAATATTGTCGGCTGGAATAGCAGTTATACTAATCAGCCAATCCCAGCAGAACAGATGCGCGACTGGGCGAACAATCAAGCCGCCCAAATTTTAGCTTTGCAGCCTAGCCGAGTGTTAGAAATTGGCTGCGGCACAGGTTTGTTGCTGTTCCAAATTGCGCCTCGCTGCACTCAATACTGCGGCACCGACTTTTCACCTATTTCGCTCAACTATATTCAGCAGCACTTGGCAAATCAAGAGTTAGCTAATGTAACGCTGCTTCAGAAAATGGCGACTGACTTTGAAGGAGTAGAGACAGCAGCTTTTGACGCGGTGATTCTCAACTCAGTCGTGCAATACTTCCCGACTATCGACTATCTCGTGCAGGTGCTAGAAGGTGCGGTGAAAGCAACTGCACCAGGCGGCTTTATATTCATCGGAGATGTCCGCAGCTTGCCGTTGCTGGCAGCTTTTCACGCTTCGGTACAACTGTATCAAGCCGAACCTTCTCTCGCGGGCGAACAGTTGCAGCAGCGAGTACAAATGCAAATTTTTCAAGAAACAGAGTTAGTTATTGAACCCGATTTTTTTAGCGCATTAAAGCACCGCTTTCCGCAGATTGGTGGCGTAGAGATTCAATTAATTCGCGGTAGTTATCACAATGAGTTAACTGATTTTCGGTACAATGCTATTCTGCATATTGCGTCGGAAACAAATCCCCCCCAATCCCCGGAACAAGGGGAGTTGGGGGAATCGAAACGGCTGGATTGGTCGGCTGAAAATCAGAATCTGACTGTTACCAAGGTGCAACAAATATTATTGGAAAATCAACTCGATGTTTTAAGAATTGCTAATGTGCCTAATGCGCGGGTAATGGCAGCAGTTAAGGCGGCAGAGTTGCTGTCTGTTGTCGATAAATTTCCAACAGCAGGTCAGTTGCAGAAAGCCGTGGAAAAAGTCGAGGATTTAGGAGTAGATCCCGAAGCGTGGTATGCTTTGGAAGTTGCGTATAATGTTAATATTAGTTGGTCTAATTCCGACAGTCAAGGGCGCTACGATGTAGTGTTTGCACGGGGCGAAATTAGAGATTTTGTGCCAGAAACCCGAGGCGATAACTTGCGTCCTTGGCGCTCTTATGCTAACAATCCCTTACAAGGTAAAGTAGCACGGAAATTAGTGCCACAGTTGCAGGCTTATCTAGCAGAAAAACTGCCGGAATATATGGTTCCGTCGGCTTTTGTGGTGCTGGAGTCGCTACCTGTGACGCCTAACGGAAAGGTCGATCGCCTCGCTTTGCCTGCACCGCAGCCGATTAAGTTAGAATGGGCTGGCGGGTATGTTGCGCCTCAGACTTCTATTGAGGAAGTTTTAGTGAAAATTTGGGCTGAGGTATTGGGGATAAAGCGAGTGGGTATCCGGGACAATTTCTTTGAATTAGGAGGCCATTCGCTGCTGGCGACTCAGCTTGTTTCTAGAGTGCGAGATGCTTTCGCGGTAGAGTTGCCTTTGCGCCGCGTTTTTGAAGCACCGACAATTGCAGAATTATCGAAGATTGTGGAGAGTTTAAAAGAGAGCGATGCTAATATTAAAGCTCCTGCTTTAGTGGCGATTTCTCGGGACAGTCGGCGGATGAAGCTATCATCTTTTAATCAAGAAAGTAAATAAAAATTAGGACGGTAGAACGGGTGCAATTTCGATAAATATGCAGCAAGAAACAGAAGTTTTCGTCTTCCCGGCATCCTTTGCCCAGCAGCGGCTTTGGTTCCTCAATCAATTAGCACCGGGCAATCCTTTCTACAATGTCTCAACAGCGCTCCGCTTAACAGGTTCCCTCAACTTAAGATCCTTAGAGCAAACCTTCAACGAAATTGTGCAGCGGCACGAAACTTTACGCACCACTTTTACGCTTTTGGAAGGGGAACTCGTACAAATTATTACTCCCATTCTCACTGTATCTCTCCCCACAATCGACTTACAAAATCTCTCGCCAACTCAGCAGGAAACCGCAGCGCTGCAACTCGCAACCGATGCAGCGCAATGCCCTTTCGATTTAGCCACTGGGCCGTTATTCAAAGTAACGCTGTTACAACTCAGTGAAACAGAACATATATTGTTGCTGAATTTACATCATATTGTGGCTGATGGTTGGTCGATAGGAGTGCTAATTCGAGAGCTGGGAACGCTCTACACAGCATTTGTAAAAAATGGGAGCTCGCACTTACCAGCACTGCCCGTGCAGTACGCCGACTTTGCAGAATGGCAGCACGAATGGTTGCAGGGCGAAGTATTAGAAACCCAGTTAGCTTATTGGCGGCAGCAGTTAAACGGAATTACCACACTCAATCTACCAACAGACAGGCAAAGACCAGCCGTTCCATCCTACCGCGGCGCTAAACAATTTATAACACTATCACCTGCTTTGAGCGAGGCGCTAAAGTCATTGAGCCAGCAAGAAAGCGCGACTTTATTTATCACTCTACTAGCCGCTTTTCAAACTTTGCTGTACCGCTATACAGGACAAGTAGATATTGCAGTAGGAACGCCGATCGCCAATCGCAACCAGAGCGAAATAGAAGCATTAATCGGTTTTTTTGTCAACAGTTTAGTGCTGCGTGCAGATTTATCAGGAAACCCAACTTTTCGGGAACTATTGCATCGGGTAAAAAACGTCGCAATGGCAGCCTACGCCCACCAAGATTTGCCCTTCGAGAAGTTGGTTGAGGAAATGCACCCCGATCGCGAGTTGAGCCGCAACCCCCTATTTCAAGTTAGTTTTAGCCTGCAAAACACTCCTATAGCAGCGCTAGAATTGCCGGGAATCGCTTTCGAGGCGATCGACTTTGACGCGGGAACCGCCAAGCTCGATTTAGAGTGCCACTTGTGGGAAGATGCAGGAAGTATTCAAGGGCAATTTGTCTACAGCACAGACTTATTTGATAGCGGCACAATTGCGCGCATGGCGGGACATTTCCAAACGCTGCTCGAAGCCATTGTTGCCAATCCCAAACAGCACCTCAGCGACTTGGCTTTGCTGACAGCGCCAGAATACCAGCAATTATTAATCGATTGGAATGACACTCAGAGAGATTATCCGCAAAACCAGTGTTTCCATCAGCTATTTGAAGATCGAGTCGCGCGATCGCCCGATGCTGTCGCCGCCGTCTTTGAAAACCAGCAGTTAACCTACCGCCAACTCAACAGCCGAGGCAACCAACTTGCACGTTACTTGCAGCAGTTGGGAGCAGCACCAGAAGTTTTAGTGGGCCTTTGTGTAGAACGTTCCTTAGATGCGATCGTCGGATTGCTAGGCATTATCAAAGCAGGCGCAGCCTACCTGCCTTTAGATCCAACTTATCCTCAAGAGCGCCTTAACTTCATGTTAGAAGATGCTCAGGTGTCGATTTTGGTAACTCAGCAGCACTTAGCAAAAAACTTAACGCAGCCGGAAAATTACGGAGTTTTTTCAGTAGTGCGTTTGGACTCCGACAGAGAAATTATCGCCCGACAAAGCCCAGAAAACCCAACTACAAATATCATACCAGAAAACCTAGCCTACGTCATTTACACATCAGGTTCAACCGGAAAACCTAAAGGCGTTTTAATCGAACATCGGGGACTCTACAACTTAGCCCTAGCTCAAAGAAAAGCTTTTAACTTAAACTCAAATCACCGCATTTTGCAATTTGCATCCCTGAGTTTTGATGCCTCAATCTTTGAGATTGTCATGGCCTTGGGAACCGGAGCAACACTTTACTGTGCCAAGAAAGAATCTTTGTTGCCCGGACAAACATTAATCCAATTTTTGCAGAACAATGCTATTACCCACGCTACCCTCCCGCCCTCGCTGCTAGCTGTCCTTCCAAACGCCGAACTTCCGGCACTGCAAACAATCATCTGTGCTGGCGAATCCTGTTCCCCGGATATTGTTAAACGCTGGGCTTCTGGGCGCAGATTTTTTAACGCTTACGGCCCTACAGAAGCGACTGTCTGGTCAAGTTTGGCCGAAATTGGCGATTCCCTGCGGGATAGCTTCGCTTCACGCAAAAAACCGCCAATCGGCCGCCCAATAGCTAACACTCAACTCTATATTTTAGATAAAAATTTACAGCCTGTACCCGTTGGAATTCCCGGTGAATTGTACATCGGCGGCAGCGGATTGGCGCGAGGCTACCTGAACCGCCCCGAATTAACCGCCCAGCGATTTATTGCTAATCCGTTTAGCCAGAAAGCAGGAGAACGAATTTATAAAACTGGTGACTTAGCTCGCTATTTTCCCGACGGCAATATTGAGTTTTTAGGCCGCACTGACGCACAGGTAAAACTTCGCGGTTATCGAATAGAATTGGGAGAAATTGAAGCGCTGCTGGTTCAGCATCCAGCAGTCAAAGAAACAGCGGCGGTTGCTGTGGATGATTTGTCGGGCAACAAACGCCTAGTTGCTTATGTCGTCCCCAATCACAATCAGACGCTTAATCCCGGGGAAATACGCAATTTCCTCAAACAACAACTGCCCAATTACATGGTTCCCAGTGCTTTTGTGGCGATCGATTTTCTGCCCCTAACTCCCAATGGCAAAATTGACCGCCTGCGCCTACCTGCACCGGGAACTCTAACTAGCAATTCAATAGATAAAAGCTGCATTGCACCTCGCACACCAACCGAGTCAACCCTCGCCCAAATTTGGGCCCAAATCCTCAACGCAGAGTGCGTTGGCATTGGCGACAACTTCTTCGATTTGGGTGGAGATTCCCTGCTGGCAATCCGCCTCATCAATGAGATTAACCAGCAATTTCAGCGCGAATTGCCGCTGTCTGCTCTTTTTTTAAATCCGACAATTGAAGGTTTAGCCGATTCGCTATCTTCAGAAACAAATTCTCTGGAATGGTCGCCTTTAGTTGCAATTAAGCCTCGCGGTAAAAATCCCCCGTTCTTCTGCGTCCATCCCATCTTTGGCGTCGTATTTCCTTATGTCGAGTTAGCGTTTCAGCTAGGAGAAAATCAACCGTTTTACGGGCTGCAACCAAAGGGGATTGACGGCGAAAGTTCTCCGTTAACTAGCATTGAAGACATGGCGACTGACTACATCGCAGCCTTGCGAACAGTTCAACCAAAAGGGCCTTATTTTTTAGGAGGTTGGTCTTTTGGAGGTTTGGTTGCTTTTGAGATGGCTCAACAGTTGCTCGCAGCGGGGGATGAAGTGGCTTTACTTGCTGTGCTGGATAATTTAGCGCCGGTTTCTGCTAACAAACCTTCTTTTTGGGATGGTTGCAAGTTTATTCTGACTACTGTTTCGCGCTCTATCTGGCCTTTTGTAGTAGATTATTTTCGCTTAGTGGCTGCGGCAGAAAATGTTCAAAGTGGCGGTATTGCGGCCAAATTTCCGAAATTAAATAAGATGCTTAATTTGGCTGCTAATTTTTGGCATCGCTGGAATTGGAAACAGGCCATTATGGTTAGCATCCTATCTCAGGAGTCAAAAGAAAGGAGCTGGCGCGAGCTGGCAATTCCCTCGATGTTTACTGTATTTCAGGCTAATAGTCAAGCAACTCTCAGCTATGTACCGAAAATTTATCCGCAGCGAATTACTCTGTTTAGATCGAGGGAACAGCTAAGCATGAGTCATCAAGATCCGACTCTTGGCTGGAGTGAATTAACGACGGAAAAAGTAGAGGTGATTAGAGTTCCTGGGAATCATCTTACTATGCTGAGAAAGCCAGGGGTCGAAGTGCTGGCTCAACAGCTAAAGCATTGCTTGGAGAAAGAATTAAGTGATTGAGGAACCTGCGTGCTTGTGTGTCGCAACCGGGTTTGATGTGCGAAAGCGCTATTAGTCCTGAATCTGATCTTCATCTGCGTGAATCAGCGTCAATCCATTGTCATCTGCGGTTAACAAATTCTCTTTTTTTAACCGCAGATGAGGGCAGATAAACACAGATTAACGCAGATTAATTCAATCAATTCCGGTTGCAGCATCCATCCGTGATTGTTGACTGAGGACTGTTCTGAAATGCCTCAATCTAAAATCTAAAATCTAAAATTGCCCAATGGATTGCGCGATGCTGAAGATGATAGCAGCCAAACCTGCTGCGATCGGAATTGTCACTAGCCAAGCCGAACCAATTGACAGCAAAGTTTGCAAGCGTACTGATTTCCAAGCTTTGATCAGCCCGACTCCGACAACTGCACCGACTAAAGCGTGGGATGTGGAAACTGGCAAACCGAAGCGGGATGCTAGCAAGACTGTGGTGGCTGTGGCTAATTCCGCGCAAAATCCGCCGCTTGGTTGGAGTTCGATGATTTTTTCGCCGACTGTGGCAATTACATTTTTGCCCCAGATGGCTAAACCGATGACTATTCCTGCGCCTCCGACGACTAAAATCCACAGGGGAACGCTGAAATCTTCTGAGGGAAAGGAACCTGTGCGCCGGATGTAGGCGATCGCAGCTAGGGGAGCAACGGCATTTCCTACGTCGTTGGAACCGTGGGAAAATGCTACAAAACAGGCGCTCAAGACTTGAAATCTCGCCATTTGTTGCTCGATGGGAGAGTGAGAGAGTTTCGGAGTTTCGGAGGGTGGGAGAGTGGGAGAGTTTGTGTTTGTACTTCTTCCTTCTTCCTTCTTCCTTCTTCCTTCTTCCTTCTCAACTGATTCTAATTTTTTCCAGCTATTGAGTGTCAGGGCGATCGCAGCTATTGCCCCGATGCCAATGACAATATCGTGAGTTGGAAGATTCCAGCCAAATCGATCGTGCGCTAGGGCGATCGCCCCTGTCTGCACCAAAGCAACATCCACCACAGACGGCAGTACAATTATCCCAAATACGCTCAGCATTGCTGCACTCAGCCAAGGTATCCACTCGCGCATTTGAGATAGAGGATCTGGCCGATCGAGAATCGAATACTTCACCACACTGTAAAATAGCGCGGCTAAAGCACCGCTGGCAACAGGTGTCGCCACCCAAGTTAGGGAGATTGTGCCGATGGTTCCCCAATCAACTGCATTAATTCCGGCTGCAACACAGCTAAAACCCGCGATCGCGCCCACCACTGCATGGGATGAAGAAACCGGCAAACCTCGACTGGTAGCGATTTGCAGCCAGATACCGCAAGCTATCAGCACTGACACCATCCCGATTAAAAATACTTGCGGTTGGGCAGCGAACACTTGTGCATTCACAACTCCTGTTGCCAGAGTTTCGGAAACGCCTTGCCCGAACAGCACGGCGCCGGAAAACTCCAGTATGCCTGCAACAATTATTGCCTGCCGCAGCGTTAGCGCCTTCGAGCCTACGGATGTCCCCATCGAGTTAGCGACATCGTTGGCCCCCAAGTTGGCGGCGACGTACAAGGCGAGTGCAGCCATTGCCCCCAGTTGCAGAAATACGACCTCAGAGGTATTTAACATAGAATTTTTTTGACATAAAACGGGCATTTCGATATATGATAAGGGATTGTGAGTTTTGGTAAATCCCATGAAAGGCGCAGAAATAATCCGTTCTATCGAAACGGAAGAAATAAATAGAGTCAAGCAAGAACTTAATAAACAACTCCCGGAAATTTACGTGGGCGACACAGTGCGAGTCGGCGTGAAAATTAGAGAGGGTAACAAAGAACGGGTTCAGCCCTACGAAGGGACTGTGATTGCCATGCGTAACGGCGGGATTAATGAAACAATCACCGTCCGCCGCGTGTTTCAGGGCGTCGGAGTGGAACGGGTGTTTTTGATTCACTCGCCCCGCATCGCCACGATCCAAGTGATGCGCCGCGGGAAAGTCCGCAGAGCAAAACTTTACTACCTGCGCGATCGGGTGGGCAAAGCTACCCGCGTCAAACAGCGGTTCGATCGCTCCCTGTAGGAATGCACCCAGCTTCCCCTTGGTTCATGGTTGATGGGAAATTGAAAAATTTCAAAAAAAAGTTTCCCATTTATGAGCGCACTGTGTTAAAATAGAAATCTAGGGGTTAAGCGAATTTCAGCAACCTCACCTGTGCGCTCTTAGTTCAGTTGGTAGAACGCAGGTCTCCAAAACCTGATGTCGGGGGTTCAAGTCCTCCAGGGCGCGCTGAATCACCAAACTTTAAATTCTGCCCGAAAGCGCCCGGATTATTGGCTGGCAACAGTCAAAACCGCAAACTTTCGGGTAGAATTAATTTTTGTGGGCGGTTCGCAAAAAATGCCATCAACAAATGCTCGGTGTCGCTTCTCGATCGTCGGTTTAGGCGATCGGCAGTTACACAGTTGATAGGTTGGGCTTGTAAAAAAGTCGTGGCTTTAGATTTGAGATTTGGGACTTGGGCGTAAGTGGTTAGTGTCACAAAATCTGAGAGCCGCGGGCCACTCACACCATCTAAAATCTAAAATCTAAAATCGCAAGGAGGATTGAATCGTGGCGAAAAAAGACCAAGCTCAAGAAACTCAAGAAATAACGGCGCCTGGGTTTAATCCTGCGGGTTTTTTAAAGGAAACTAGAGAAGAACTCGACAAAGTGGTTTGGCCCAGCAGGCAGCAGTTAATCAGCGAGTCTTTGGCAGTGCTTTTGATGGTAATCCTCTCAGCAAGCCTGATTTATTTGGTGGATAACTTCTTTAACTGGGGCGCGGGAAAGGTGTTTGGGCCATGACTTTTGCATCAGAAGAATCTGAGTATTCCACAGAAGCGACGGGACAGCCAGCATCGCCAGATGTGCCGGAGATTGATGCTCGCTGGTATGCTGTTCAAGTTGCCTCGGGCTGCGAAAAGCGCGTGAAGGCAAACTTGCAGCAGCGGATTCAAACTTTGGATGTTGCCGATCGCATCGTTCAAGTAGAAATTCCGCAAACTCCGGCAATCAAAGTCGGCAAAGACGGTTCCAGGCGGCAGTCAGATGAAAAAATCTTTCCCGGCTACGTACTCATCCGTATGTTTATGGACGAGGATACGTGGCAGGTGATCAAGAATACCCCGAATGTAATTAATTTTGTCGGGGCAGAGCAGAAACGCCGCTACGGGCGCGGCAGGGGTCACGTCAAACCGCTACCTCTGAGTCATTCAGAAGTAGAACGGATCTTCAGAAACGCTCAGGAATCAGAACCAGTTGTCAAAGTATCGATGTCTACTGGAGACCACGTTGTGGTACTTTCCGGGCCGTTTAAGGATTTTGAAGGTGATGTGATTGAAGTTAGCCCGGAACGAAACAAGCTCAAAGTTTTACTCTCGATTTTTGGGCGCGATACGCCTGTAGAATTGGAGTTCAATCAGGTTCAGAAACAGAACTAACTAATGGCAAAGAAAGTTGTTGCAGTAATTAAGTTGGCGATTACGGCGGGAAAAGCCAACCCAGCTCCTCCGATCGGCCCAGCTCTGGGTCAGCACGGCGTCAATATTATGATGTTTTGCAAGGAGTACAATGCTAGAACCGCAGACCAAGCGGGTCTGGTGGTTCCGGTAGAAATTTCGGTTTTTGAAGACCGCAGTTTTACGTTTATTCTCAAAACCCCGCCGGCGTCGGTTTTGATTCAAAAAGCTGCTGGCATTGCTAAGGGTTCGGGAGAGCCTAACCGCAAGCAAGTAGGGACGATTACACAGGCTCAGTTGCGAGAAATCGCTGAAACCAAAATGCCTGACCTCAATGCTAATGATGTTGAGGCTGCTATGAAAATTGTGGCAGGAACGGCTAAAAATATGGGCGTGGCGATCGCGGATTGAAGGAAGAAGGAAGAGTTTTCCTAGTCCAAGTTCCCAATTGCTAATCCAAAATTCCTGATTTTGAAGCTAAAATCTTCAAGCTCCAATCGCAAATCCTAAGTCGGTTCAGGGGGAGAAGCAAAGCTTCGCTAGTAACCGAAAACGGGTAGATTTTAAGATTGTCCGATAGGTTCAATCTAAAATCTAAAATCTAAAATCTAAAATCGACTGACCCCAGGAGATAACAATGGCAAAGAAAGTATCGCGAAGACTGCAAGAACTGCAAAAGAAAGTTGAAGACAGACCTTATCTACCGCTGGAAGCTCTGCAACTTTTGAAAGAAACAGCAACCGCTAAGTTTGGCGAAGCTGCTGAAGCTCACATCCGTTTGGGAATTGACCCGAAATATACTGACCAACAGTTGCGGACAACTGTATCGCTACCAAAAGGAACTGGTCAAGTAGTCAGAATTGCGGTGATTGCTAAGGGCGAAAAAGTTAAAGAAGCTCTAAATGCCGGCGCGGATATTGCTGGTTCGGAAGAGTTGATCGATGAAATTCAGAAGGGCATGATGGACTTCGATTGCCTGATTGCTACCCCAGACGTGATGCCGTTGGTGGCAAAATTGGGTCGGTTGTTGGGCCCGCGCGGTTTGATGCCTTCTCCGAAAGGTGGCACGGTGACGACTGACATTGCTCAGGCGATCAACGAGTTTAAAGGTGGTAAACTAGAATTCCGTGCCGATCGAACTGGCATCGTTCATGTTATGTTTGGCAAGGCAGCTTTCTCAGCGGAAGATTTGCTGGTCAACCTTCATGCTTTGCAAGAAACTGTTGACCGCAACCGTCCTTCTGGTGCTAAAGGTCGCTACTGGCGCAGTCTGTACGTATCCGCAACAATGGGCCCGTCGATCGAAGTCGATATCAGTGCTCTGCGCGATACCAAACTTGATGCTGCCTAGTACAGAATTAAGCAGAAGGCAGAAGGTAAAAGACAGCTTCGGCTGTCTGTGTAAATCTCTCACAAGACTTACGCCAGACCCTTGCTAATCTCTGCCTTCTGATGGTAGCCTAATCAAAAATCAATAAGCTGAAGACCGCAGGTGCCGACCGCTTAATTTCCTGCCGAGGCTGAAGAAATAAAAACTCAAGACTCAAAGATTAGAAATTTTCTATTTTTAATTCTGACTTGTTAATTTTTAATTCTCTGCCCCGGCTCTAAGGTCGGGGTTTTTGGTGGGCAGTTTTCGATCCTAAAAGGAGGTGAAATAAGTATGGGCAAAACTTTAGCAGTAAAAAATGAGATTATTGCAGACCTCAAGCAAACCTTGAGCGAATCTCAACTGGCGATCGTAATTGACTACACGGGCTTAACTGTTGCTGAAATTACAGATTTGCGTCGGCGTTTGCGTCCGAAAGGCAGCAGTTGCCAAGTGGCAAAAAACACGCTGATGCGAATTGCGGTTGAAGGCAACGAAACCTGGCAGCCGATACAGGAATTGCTGACCGGTACGTCGGCGTTTCTGTTCGTGCAAGAAGATATTGGCGGCGCGATTAAAGCTTACCAAGAATTCCAAAAAGTCTCTAAGAAGACTGAACTTCGCGGCGGCGTGATGGAAGGACGGGTGCTGAAAGAAGCTGATGTTAAAGCATTAGCCGATCTGCCGTCGAAAGAACAACTCATGGCTCAAATTGCTGGCGCTATCAACGGTGTCGCAACCAAGTTGGCTGTGGGTATCAATCAAGTTCCTACTTCGATCGCTCGCGGTCTTAAAGCTTATGCTGAAAAAGACGGCGGTTCAGCAGAAGTAGAAGCAGAAGCACAACCAGAAGCACAACCAGAAGCGCAACCAGAAGCAGAAGCAGAAAGCGCATCTGTGTAAGTCATTAGTAATTAGTCACGAGTCCTCAGTCATTAGTATTTAGCAATAGATAGAAGACTGGAGACGAAAAACTAAGGAAGAATGAGCAAATCTCAAATCTGAAATCCCAAATCTACAATCGAACTAGGAGTTTAACGAATGTCTACTGCAACTGATGAAATCTTGGAAAAACTTAAGTCTCTGACTTTGCTCGAAGCATCTGAATTGGTCAAGCAAATTGAAGAGGCTTTCGGCGTCAGCGCTGCTGCTCCTGTAGGCGGCATGATGATGATGCCCGGTACGGGTGGTGGTGCCGGCCCTGAACCCGTAGAAGAGCAAACCGAGTTTACTGTCATGCTCGAAGAAGTTCCTGCTGACAAGAAAATCGCAATTCTGAAGGAAGTCCGCGCAATTACCGGTCTGGGTCTGAAGGAAGCAAAAGACTTGGTAGAAGCCGCACCGAAGGCTGTTAAGGAAGCTATTGCTAAGGAAGCTGCTGAAGAATTGAAGAAACAGCTTGAAGCTGTGGGCGCAAAGATTTCTATCAAGTAGTCATAGAGTGTAGTTGATATCAATTCCGGTGACACCGGAATGATGGTTAACTGTTGACGGTTGACTGTTGACTGTTGACTGTTAAGTGTTAACTATTCCCTAAAATTAATCGCGCGATAGTTACATCTCTCGCGCGATTAATTATTTTTGGGGTAGGGAAACGGCATTGCCGTGTCCTCTTAGATTTTAGAGGCGGCTTCCATTTGTCGCACTACTGTTAAAGCAGAATAGGAAACACCGGCAGTGCCTTCTCCGGGATGGGTGGAGTCACCTACTAACCACAAATTTTTAATTGGTGTGCGGTTGGCAAATCCGAATGGCCCGAAGGTTGGTATTCGCTGACCGATGCCACCTACAACGCCTCTATCTCTCGCTGTGTAGCGGGCAAAGGTGCGGGGTGTGGCGGCTTCTTGGTGTACGATCGACTCTGGCGTCAAATTGAAATATTCGCTCAAACGGGCGATCGCCCCTTCAGTATATTTTTGCTTCAATCCTTCATAATCAACCGAATTCCACCACATTCGAGTATCAGTAAATGACGAAGCGATAATTGTCGCCATTCCCTCCGGTGCTCGCCCATCACCCGGATGACTGACTGAAACAAATAATGAATTATTCTCCCCAATCTCGCCGTCGTAATCGTAGAGAAACTGAAGGTGCGGCGGACAATTTTCCGGGATTGCGCTTTCATTCACTCCCAAATATATCACGAAAGCACCGGATGCGGGCGGCAATTTATCAACTCGATATTTGTAGCCTGCCATTTGATTTGGGAGTTTGTTTGTTGTCTCTGAAGTATCTGATTTAACGGATAAATTATCTGTTAGATTGCCCCCACTTGGCTCGCTTGAAATCAATTTTACTAGATTTTGCGCTGTCACGTTGGCAACAATGCGATCGGCTGTTTCTGTCCAAACTTCGCCTGTTTTTTGATTGCGAATCACTGTACCGGTGGCTTTGCCGTTGGCGGTGACAATACTTTCAACTGTGTGCCGCAATAAGACTTGACCGCCGTAGAGTTCGATCGCCTCTACGAGTCGATCGCTCAACACCTGCATACTTCCTTCTAGATGATACAATCCCTGCGGCTCTTGCGAAACTCCTAAAGCCGTAGCCGCGTAAAGTAGCGCCGTTTCTTCGGTATCGACTTGAGAATACAATTTTAACTGCAAATCCAGAAAAGTTCTCAAGCGCAAATTGTCGCCCAACCCACAAAGCCGCAAAGCATCTCCCACTGTCATAAAAGTGAAAGGCAAAGTAATTAAAGTATCGGGGCGAACTGCTTGAATTAATTGCCAGAAATCCCATAAGTTTCTGGGCGGTAAAACTGGATCGCGCCCTTGAAATTTCCAGCTAGCTTTGAACAATGCAGACAATAATTGCCAAAAAGGTTCGCTTCCGGGAAACTGCCGCTGCCTTTCTTGCTGCCACTTTTGCGGATCTCGCCACACCCTAATCGGTGCGGTTTCTCCCGGCAAAAACACGGCACAAGCGGGATCGCAGGGTGTCGCGGGGGGAAGTTCTATTTGTAATTCTGAGAAAATTCGGTGGTGAATGCCTCCTGGTTCCAATCCTGCAACCTGCGTGGCGCCGACATCGAAGGTAAAGCCTTTGCGCTTGAAGGTGGAAGCGCATCCGCCCGGGACGATCGCCTGGTCTAAGACTAGCACTTTGTATCCTCTGCGGGCTAGCAGGGCGGCTGCTGTGAGTCCGCCGATGCCGCCTCCAATTACCGTGACGCGGCCCTTAGTGTCTGCGGGACTGGATTTGCTCTCAGGGGTGCGATCGCCTCTCATAATTTATTTATTGTAATATTTCTTAATAGTATGCTCATATTTTGCAATAAAAAGCTCTTGTAGCGACAGGTTGAAATCTATCGCTACAAGAGGAAGGAGGCCGAGTTTAGAGGACGTTTTAGGAGTAAAGTGCTCCGGGCCCACCCGTTAGACAGTGCCGTGCTGATGAGAGAATCAGGGACGGCGCCACTTGTTGAGATAAGCTTCGCCAATCCCAGCCACAGCCTGCATTTGACCTAGCTGTTCCCGTAAAGCTTTGATGGTTCTTAGCTGTTCTTGATACTGTTGTTGCAAAGCGTCGTAATTTCGCTGTATCGCCGCACTCTGGTTCAATTGATTTTCTAGAGATTGCAACTTGCTCAGTTGAACTTGGAATTCGCCGATCGCACTTGACTTTTCTGCTAACTCGTGCTCCAAAGATTCGTAACTCGACTGCGACACGGTTTCCTGCAATTGGCTTTCGAGATTTTGCTTTTCGGTGGCGAATTGCTGCTGCAAAGATTCCAGAGCACTGGATTTTTCGGCGAATTGCTGCTGCAAAGATTCCAGAGCACTGGATTTTTCGGCTAGCTGCTGCTGAAATTCGTGTTCCCGGTGTTCTCTTTCGGCCAATTGCTGCTGTAAAGATTCCAGAGCACTGGATTTTTCGGCTAACTGCTGCTGAAACTCGTGTTCCCGGTGTTCTTTTTCAGCAACTTGCTGCTGCAAAGAAGCGATCGAACTTTCGCGTTCACTCAACTGCTGCTGTAAACTTTCGTAACTTGACTTCGCTACTGTTTCCTGCAATTGGCTTTCGAGATTTTGCTTTTCGGTAGCGAGTTGCTGCTGCAAAGAAGCGATCGAACTTTCGCGTTCACTCAACTGCTGCTGTAAACTTTCGTAACTTGACTTCGCTACTGTTTCCTGCAATTGGCTTTCGAGATTTTGCTTTTCGGTAGCGAGTTGCTGCTGCAAAGAAGCGATCGAACTTTCGCGTTCAGCCAACTGCTGCTGTAAACTTTCGTAACTTGACTTCGCTACTGTTTCCTGCAATTGGCTTTCGAGGTTTTGCTTTTCGGTAGCGAGTTGCTGCTGTAAAGAAGCGATCGAACTTTCGCGTTCACTCAACTGCTGCTGTAAACTTTCGTAACTTGACTTCGCTACTGTTTCCTGCAATTGGCTTTGGAGATTTTGCTTTTCGGTAGCTAATTGCTGCTGCAAAGAAGCGATCGAACTTTCGCGTTCACTCAACTGCTGCTGTAAACTTTCGTAACTTTCTTGCAGCGGATTTGGCTTTACACTCACCGAGTCCGATAGAGTTTCTGCCGTTACAGCGTCATTAAGCTCGCTTTCTTCGGCTGTTTCCCCTTGCAAGTCGGGGGTCTCTACCTGCGTTTCTTCACCTTTTTTCCAAGTGACAGTAACTTCCGTCTTGTCCTTAGAAATATCCAGAGCGCCTTGTGCCAAGCGTTCTAGGAGTTCCGACCTTGATATTCCGAGCTTGCGAGCGATCACGTTTAATCGATCGGCACTAGAAGAAGTCAGCGAAAGTCCGACTTTGACTTTGCTGTCTGAATTGGAACTAACTACATTGCGATTTTTTTTGACCATTGGCATTTTCCTCATGCCAACCTACACTTATTAGTATAGTGGCTGAAGCTTGTATTAAAATTAATTCTTGTTACTTACCAATTGTGCCAGCTTGCGTTCCAAATTGAACAAAAAGCCGTGAATGTATTCTTCGATCCATTTCTCGCCGTAGAACCGCTTAAACATTCCCCGGGTCGGTTTTTTTTCGGCAAGATACGGCAGATAGCACAGTTGAGCTTGTCAGATACTATCTAACTTTGCGCCCGATGTCACTGGTTCGGCGCGATCGACCAAATCCAAATAAGCCGCCAGATAGTCTTTGAACGCTGCAAAAACGCGAGTTTCCAAAACTTCCGTTTCCTTGGGGCGAGTCCACAGGAACGGCGACGAGAAAAACTGCTTCGCTTCCTGTAGAAAGTCGCCACCCCAGGGAAGGTGCGGTTGATGAGCTTGAAAAATTTGTTCGATCGCTCCAGTATACTTAGGCTGCTAGTCAGCCTCGCCGCCAAACAGAGGCTGCATATCCAAAGTAATTAAATGGCCACCCGGCAGCGTTACCAAATCCGCGCCAAAAAACGGCAAATCAAAGTTAAGATGCGGGAATATCACAAAATAGAGAACTTGCAACCTTCTGCCGTCTTGAACGTGATCCACCCCAAACTGCTGCAAATTCCGGGATGCAAAAGCCTAACTGATAGTTACGATTTCCTGAGTTGGTTTTTTTCCTGTGCCGACTGTAGCTTCCTTGAGTTCAAACCCTTGTGGAATCTGGTAATACTGTAAGTCTAACCAATTTTAAATTTTAGCGATCGCCGCATCTAAAAAAGCCTGATAAAGACTGATATCGATTTGAGATTTGAGATTTTACCTTCTCAATCCACAGGTTGATAGAAAAATAAAGTTTTTTTCCGGTCTATTTGAGATTTGAGATTTGAGATTTTACCTAATCAATCGAGAGGTTTGTCGTCATGACTAAAGTTCTGACGGCGAACTTGTTTTTTTGAGAAATATATGTAAACTTAGCGGTCATCGCGAGTTCGCGGTTACAGCTAAAGGCACAGCATCTTCAAACAAAAATTTCTCAAGAAATTTCTCAGCGAATTCGTGACCGAAATAACTGCTAAACAATCCCCAAGCCTGCTCTCTGTCTGCACTGTATCCGTAACATAGATAAATTGGGGATGGGCAGCGCGATCGGGCTAATCTAAGGGCGGGTTTAAGAGTTTAAGGGCAGCTACCAATGTCTGCTCGATCTTGTAAGCCCTTGTTTTACAGCGAAGCTTCCAAAGTCGCACCTGCAACCCGATGATCTCGATCTTTTGCCAAATAGCTCACAGCAGCGCGAGCTTGAGGATTGTCAAATTTGCTCAGCGCGCGAGCAACTCGCAGCCGAATTCCCCAATAATCGGCGCTCACAAGAGGTAATAATTGCTGCAAAGCCTCTTCTTGCTTCTGGGTATTGGCCAGCAGACCAAATCCGTCAATTGCTACTTCCTGAACTGGTAAATCTTCGCCGCCAAGAGCGATCGCACAAATTTCAAATACTGCATCAGGACACTGCATTTCATACAGCGGAGCCATAATGCTGCGGCGGACGAGCCAATTGTCATCGCGACGAAAAGCTTCGACTAAATGAGAAATTGCCTCGGTTCCGAACCTTGACAAAGAGTTAGCGGCTTCTGCTCGCACGTTCGGATCGCGATCGAACTGCATCATTTTTAACAGCGCCGCAAAAGCTTCCGCAGTTTGAATCTGCCGCAATCCCATCGCCACGAACGATCGCACCATAAACTCGCGATCGTCCACTTTACTCAGCAACATCGGTAGCGCCACCGCAGAATCGCACTTTCTCAGAGCCGTTACCCCCCGCAGCCTGTCTTGAGAATCCGAACTTTGCAGCGCTGCTTGGATTTCGCTAATTTCCATAAGTCAATTATATATTTTTGTTACTTTTCTTTACAATTTTAGCAATTATTCCCGGATTTTGGGCAGATTTAAAAAAAATTCACTGCTGAATAAGAAATTTTGTGGGTATTTAAGCGAACTTTTGTATTAGTAATGAAGGGAATCAGTACCCTATTTATTTGAGGAGGCGGAGGCATCCTTTATTTTTTTAAATAGGTTTTAACAGCCGATTTTTTACAAGCAGCGGCTTGGGCGGAGTGCAGAATATAATCAGTTTTAACCCCAATTTTCGGAGATAAAAGCGCCATTTAAAACCTAATTATCCCGCGCATAAAATCCCAAATGATTGGAAACTGGACGTTCTTGCATGGGGATTTTATTCTGAATCGGAGCATTCAACAGTTTCGCTCCTGACGGCGATGCTACTGCAAAACTTACCGACCCGCCGCCATCTAAATTTAGCACTGTCTCGGCTCCCAACTGCATCGAAATATCAGTTATTTCGCTCAATTTCAGCCCTTCACTGTAAAGCCTCTGCTTGCCGTCTACCAGAATTAACCACAACTTGTCGCCTGTTTTGTCGATCGCCGCGACTGCACGGGGATATGGTTTATCCTGTTTGCGTTCTTCCTGACTTTGTGCTACAGATTGGCCATTTTTCACCAGCAAAGTATCTCCGGCAACTGCATAGGCTGTCCCTGCAGGACAAGTGCCGTTTTCGATTATTTGAGCGCGGTTTTTGGCATCAAAACAAAGGGCGGGAAAGCCTGGATCTGGTTGAGAATAAGCTTGGCTTTTGGCAATGGCGTGTCCGACATTATTTACTCGATCGCCACTGCGGGGGTAGTAATCCCAAGGTGCTTTCTCGATGCAGGGATAAAAAAAATTGCCGTTGACTGCTAATTGCAATTTAAATTCTTTGAGGAATTCAGTAGCGGTGCGGGCATTGGTTTCTGTTAAATCGGCTGTTGGGTTTCCGGGAGTGACAAAAATTCCTATTCCCGGCGCTTTTAGGTCGATGCTAACAATGTGAATTAGGGTGGGACGCGGATTAGTCCGAAATTCCCTGCGGTAGCCTATTCCTTGAAAGAGCGATCGCGCTTCGTTTGTTTGTTCGGGACGCAAAAAGTAGGGAATGTTGTAGAGTAGTATTGGTGCGAGCAATATTCCGAGACCGAGAATATGCCAAATTTGTTTGAGAGTGGGTCGATCAGTCATACCATTTTAGATTTGAGATGGGGGACGGGAACACTGAGAGATTTATTATATATTTTCCAGCATCCTGTACTAATATGAAGTATTCGGATTCCAATAATTTTAGCAATCAAATTTTACGAAATCGATCGTTCCAAGGACAAGTTCTTAACGGTGCTGATTTCAGCGGTGCGGATGTTCGAGGCTGCAATTTTAGAAATGCTCAGTTAGCGGGTGCGAATTTTCTAGGTGCAAAAATCGGGCTTTCTCGGCGACAGATTGCTGTTTTGAGTGCTGGGGCGATCGCGATTTGTTTGCTTGTGGGCGATGTTCTGACTCGACTGATTTTGGGAGTTCAAGGACAAATATCGGAGTCTCGCAGTTGGCCTTTTGTTCTGTTGCTGTACGGGGTTTTGAGCGCTGCTGGTTTCGCTTCGGCGATCGCCAGCAAACAGCCAAAAACTTCAAAAGCGGGTAGATTGGCACGAACAATTTCTGCTATTCTATCAGGAGCTTTGTTGGGATTTTTCTATGCTGGCACTGCAACTAATAATAATTCCCAGGCTGCTCTTGCTGGAATGGCGATCGGCGGGGTGTTAATGTTTTTTGTGAGTTCCCGGATTGGTGGTCAATTTGCACAGGTGGCGATCGCATCGGCTGGAAGTGTGGCGACTTACGCAGCGGCTTTTTTGTTCAGTGCAACGGCGAGCGCTTTTCTGAGCACTTACAAACTGTTTTCGGGTATGTGTTTCGGTTTGCTGTCGCTGCTGTATCTTTGGTTTGCGTTTGTGTCTTTCTCGGCTATTGTTCGAGAGATTGGAAATGCTGAGGGTACTTCGTTCAGAGGGGCAAATCTCGCTGATGCTAAGTTCGATATAAGTTACCTCAATCTAAAATCTAAAATTTAAAATCTAAAATTCCCCGACTGATATTCAAACAGCAATTGAGCCTGCAGAAAGCGACGCTTTGCTGCAAACGGTGAGGGAGCAAATGGCCCTGGCAACTTTCAATCCCAGCGACAGCGAACTGCTCAAAAAGATGGTCGAATGTATGGGAGATTCGCAGGGAATGGTGAGGCTGAGTTTAGCCGAAACTCTCGGCTCAATTGGCAAACCTGCAACTCCTTTTTTGCTGGAAGCTCTAGCACATCACCTCAACCCTGTCGTGCGTAGAGCCTCTGCTAAAACGCTGACTCTGATTTGCGAGGCGATCGCCCCAACCACGCTGCAGAAGCTTTTTTACACGATGAGGATCAAGTCGGGGGAGGAAGAGTGGGATTAAAGACAAAGCCTGCGGTTTCCAACCGCGCCTACACAGACAAAACCCACTTGGAGTGGGTTAAAGAATTTTTACTCGATCGGGCCTTGACATCTTCCTCTCAAAATGAGAGGATAAGCAGAGTAGCCAAACAAAACAGCAAAACAGGTATTGTAGGGTGCGTCAGTTTTAAGGCGTTTTCCATGTATAGTCAGTGTTCTAGCTGACGCACCCTACGTGGATAGTTAGTGGTTTAAATGCTCCACAGCTTATGCAACCAAAAGTGTCAACAAATTAGCAATCACTATGCAAAACAAAATAAAAAATAAAAGAAAAAGAAATGCACCTAATCTCGATCCGCAACCTCCGTAATGATGCTGCCCAGTATCCCGATGTCAAAAATCAAATTGATAGCTGGAACGCAACTGTAAAACAAGCAGAATGGCAGAATCTGGAGGATGTTCGCAAGATTTACCGAGATGCCGAAGCAGTAGGAAACTTCACAGTCTTTAATATCAAAGGCAACGAATATCGCCTGATTGTCGGCATCAACTACGAGGAGCAAACTATTTTCTACAAATATTTCCTAACCCACGCTGAATACGACAAAGACAAATGGAAAAATGATCCTTACTTTTGATGGAGCCACTTATAGCAAATTGCTTGCAGAAATCGCTCCTAGGGCGATCGAAACCGAAGAGGAATACGATCGCCTCCTGGCTGTGGCAGAACGGCTAACGTTCGCTAAAAACCTCACTCCAGAGGAGAGAGCTTTATACAAGTTGTTAGTCACGCTGATTGAAGTTTATGAGACAGAAAATTATCCGATGGACAAATCTGAGCCTCATGAGATTTTGCAACACATCATGGAATCCAGCGGCACCCGTCAAGCGGACTTGGTAGGTATCATCGGATCGAGCGGTGTGGTGTCTGAGGTTGTGAATGGGAAAAGAGCGATTAGCAAGGCACAAGCTAAGGCACTAGGCGATTATTTTAAAATCTCACCTAGCTTGTTCATTTAATTTGGAAATTGGGCATTGCCCATAGGGCATTGGTTATTTGTGATTAGAAAAACTACTAACCAGTAACCACTAACTATTACCCAATGGTTTTCTACTATTGGCATTATATCTGGGCGTGTTTTTCCCCGCGATCGCCCTAAATTACACTCCAAAATATAAAAGCGAGATCCCTTGATTGTTCTAAAAGAATTCAAGGGATCTCGCTCTAATCAAAGTATTTATCTCATATCAGAGATTTTTGTTGCAAGCTGTTTATTTTGCCTAAACAGCTTGTTTAACGGAGAGGGAGGGATTCGAACCCTCGTTAAGTTGCCCTAAACACACTTTCCAGGCGTGCGCCTTCAACCGCTCGGCCACCTCTCCAGGGCTAAATTCATTCATTTAGCCACAGCTAAACTATATTAGCAGAACAAATCTGATTTGGGAAGGGGTAACGGCATAAATTTGCTGTTTAATATGGGTAGGGTGTGAAACGGGCAGGCTTGGGTTCTCCTCCCGGGGTCGCAAACCCATTCATTTCAAGGATCTTGCCCCGCCAACCCCAATCTAAAATCTAAAATCTAAAATCTAAAATTCCATGACTAACTCTTACACAATTAAAATTCATAACCGACAGACAGGCGATCGCCACACCGTGCGAGTACCCGAAGACCGCTACATCCTCCAAAGCGCCGAAAACCAAGGAGTAGAATTGCCCTTTTCCTGCCGCAACGGCGCTTGTACAGCCTGTGCGGTGCGCGTCAACTCAGGAGAACTGCACCAGCCAGAAGCAATGGGGCTTTCTGTGGAACTGCAAAAAGAGGGTTATGCCCTGCTGTGCGTCAGCTATCCCCGTTCCAACATCGAGGTAGAGACGCAAGACGAAGACGAAGTGTACGAACTGCAATTCGGTCGTTACTTCGGCAAAGGTAAAGTTAGAGCCGGTTTGCCGTTGGATGAAGAGTGAGGCAATTTGATAAATTATCAACTACCAATTATCCATGCTTTATCGATTATTGGCGATCGCCCTTTGTCTGTTGCTAGCTAGCTGCGAAAAACCAGAAATGCCCCAAGGTACGATCGCCAAAGTAGAAAGGGCCATCAGCGGCCAAACAATCGAAGTTATCAGTACAGCCGACAAAATAGCCTTATTAGAACAAATCAGGCTGATTGGTATTGATGCGCCAGATTTAAAACAGCAGCCTTGGGGAGAAGCAGCCAAACAAAGACTAGAACAGCTAATTGGGGGAAAACAGGTATTGTTAGAATCCGACATCCAAGAGAAAGACCAGTTCGATCGCAAACTAGCCTACTTGTGGCAAGATAAAAATTTGCTCAACGAACAGCTAGTCAAAGAAGGTTATGCCCTAGCCTCAGTGCGATCGCCCAACACCAAATATCAGCAGCGACTCATCAACGCTCAAGAATGGGCGAGACTCATGGGTAAAGGTCTGTGGAATCCAGAACGAGCTTTGCGCCAAACTCCCGCAGAATTTCGCCAGCAAAATCGGAAATAATCATGAGTCATTAGTCATTAGTCAAGGACTAAAAACTACTCAGTTATAACTAATAACTAATGAGCAATGATTTCATTCTTCCCTCTTCCTTCTTCCCTCTTCCTTCTTCCTTCTTCCCTCTTCCTTAGTGTCCTTCGCGTCTTCGCGGTTCGTACTTCCCTCTTCCTAATGACTGATAATCAACTGCAAAACTTCTTAGAAATAGCCACCGAAGCAGCCCTAGCCGCCGGTTCCGTCCTGAAATCTTTCTGCGGAAAATTAGAAAAAATTCAAGAAAAAGGCCGATCGGGCGATTTAGTCACAGAAGCCGACAAAGCCTCAGAAGCCGTCATCTTAGAAATTCTCGGCCGCCACGTACCCGACCACGCTATCCTCGCCGAAGAATCCGGCAAATTAGGGGATGCCAGCAGCAAATACCTGTGGGCGATCGACCCTTTGGACGGCACAACAAATTTTGCTCACCAATATCCTTTTTGGGCCGTGTCGATCGGACTTTTAATCGACGGCATACCACAAATTGGAGTAATTTACGACCCTTTGCATAACGAATTGTTTCGGGCTGGCAAAGGATTGGGAGCAACCTGCAACCGATCGCCGATCGAAGTTTCCCAAATCCCAGAATTGAGAACCAGCTTGCTAGTCACTGGCTTTGCATACGATCGGCGCGAAACAGCAGACAATAATTATGCCGAATTCTGTCACCTCACCCACCTCACCCAAGGCGTGCGGCGCAGCGGTTCGGCATCCCTAGACCTGGCACACCTCGCCTGCGGGCGATCGGACGGATACTGGGAACGGGGACTCGCCCCTTGGGACGTAGCAGCCGGTGTAGTCATCGTCTCCGAAGCGGGAGGTCAAATTACAGCTTATGACGGCAGTGCCTTTGAGATGAACTCGGGTCGGATTTTGGCCACGAACGGCAGAATACACGGCGAACTCAGCAGCGCACTGCTAGCAGTTCCTCCCTTATCTTCCTGGAAGTAGCGCCCCCGCAGCCAAGGATCGGGGGTAGTACGGGGGTCATAACCCCTTGACTCAAGCTACATTAAAGAATAGTGAAAAGCCAGGAAAGGAAGAGTAAAAGTTATGTCTTTTGAAATGACAAAAGGGCTGTTCAAGTATGACTTTACGGATCAGCACGCAATTTTGGGAATTCCCTTAGACGCCGAGTTTAACGACATCCGCAAGCGCTACATGAAAATCGCCCGCCGCTTGCATTCGGATACTTGCTCTTTTGAAAGCCAAGCCGATAAAGATTGGGCTAACCAATTTTTGTCAAAAGTAGTCAATCCGGCTTACAACAAATTCTCCAAGGAAAGCGATCGCAAAGAATACAGCCTGCTATTAGCAGCCATCGCCAAGCGCGTCGTTAAAGAACAGGCGAAAATGCAAATTGAAAGCGAAGCAGCCAAACAGTTAGCTACCGCTAAAGATTGGGAAGAAGCTTACAAAACAGCAGTTAGCAAACTCGCTCTTAAGCAGTACGAATCAGTTAAGGAAACGCAAGAGGCGATTAATCAAATTAGCGAACTTAACATGGTTTACCTGCTGCGAAAAGAGCGCCTTGGTGGTGTTGGGGTTGCACCCGCTTCACCCATAAAAGATGCAACCCCAATAAAAGATGCAACCCCACCCCCAACCCCAACCCCAACCCCAACCCCAACGCCAACTCCGCCTCCTGCCAAAGACTCGCAGACCGAAGCCTATTGCCGCCGAGCTCAAGGATTCATGAACAGCCAAAGTTACGCCAAAGCAATTTTAGAGTTGAAAGAAGCGGTGAAACGCGATCCGAAACACAGCCAGGCCCACGCTTTGTTAGCAATGTGTTACATTGAACAAAATCAAGCCACAATGGCTAAACTTGAGATGAACAAAGCTTTGGCATCAAATCCTGAAGAACCGACGGCTTTGGAGGTTAAGAAAAAGCTAGAACAAGCTTCCGCAAAGGCCAAAAAAGGTGATGATAAACCCGGATTTTTTGCAAGTTTGTTTGGCGGGAAGAAGAAGTGAGAAGTTGTGAGTTGTGAGTCAGGAATATTTAGAAATTGGTAAACTGCTCAGCAGTGAAGTGATCGGGCTCAAAACAATCAAGACTGGGTGAGATCACATCCGCTCGCAGTCGGAATTATATCGTCAGTATGAGCGTCCCGCGATCGCGGATGATCCAGAAAGAGCGGGACGATCGCACTGACGGGGAAAATGATTATTCCGATGCAAACAAAAACGATATGACGCCTTAATTTGTTAAAGTCGAATGTTAAGCTTGCCTCCTTCGACTTTAACACCGTCCCCTAAAGCTAAGCTTCTCAGCCCAATCTAAAATCTAAAATCTAAAATTGATATGACACCTTAATTTGTTAAAGTCGAATGTTAAGCTTGCCTCGTTAGACTTTAACACCGTCCATAAAGCTAAGCTTCTAAGCCCCATCTAAAATCTAAAGTCTAAAATCTAAAATTGATATGGTTCACCAACCCCCATCCGGTGCAAGAGATTTATTGCCCCTTGACGTTGCTCAAAAAATTTCGATCGAACGGCGCTTGCAGCAGGTTTTTCACCGCTGGGGCTATCACCGGATTATCACCTCTACTCTAGAAAGGCTGGAGACATTGATGGCTGGGGGCGCGATCGACCGATCGACCTTAATTCAATTGCAAGACGCCGAGGATGGAGAACTCGGTTTGCGGCCGGAATTGACAGCATCCATCGCCCGGGCGGCGGCAATGCGGATGGCCGGGACTCGCTGGCAGCCTCAGCGCCTCTACTACAACGCCAACGTGTTCCGCAAAAGCCCAGATACTGGCTCAGGTGGGCAACAGGAGTTCTATCAAGCTGGGGTAGAACTCCTCGGCGCGGGGGGGATGGTTGCGGATGCAGAAGTGCTGCTGCTGCTGTCTGAATGCTTGCAGAGTTTGGGAATTGATGACTGGCATTTGGTTTTGGGAGAAGCGGGCTTGACTGCAACATTGCTGGAACCGTTTCCGCCAAACGTGCGCCAAAAAGTTCGGGGGGCGATCGCCAATCTCGATCGAATTGCCTTGGAAACTTTGCCGCTGTCAACCGAATTGCGAGAAAGAGCTCTGCTGTTATTTGACTTGCGCGGCCGCCCAGAAGAGGTGTTGCCAATTGTTGCCAAGCTGGATTTAGATTTGCCGCAGCAAGCCGCGTTAAATAATCTCAAATCGGCGATCGAATTGCTGCACCAATGCCAGTCAAAAATTCCCAATCTAAAATCCCACATTCACCTCGATTTGAGTTTAATTCAAACATTTGACTACTACACTGGAATTGTGTTTGAAGTTGTCAGCAGCAGCAAAACAGGACAGCGAGTTTTAGGACAAGGGGGACGCTACGACCAACTGTTGGGACTGTTCGATCCGCAAGGGCAAAATTCCCCCGGCATCGGGTTTTGTCTGAATATTGAAGATTTGCACCAAGTTTTGCTGACAGAGGGGCAATTGCCCAGCCAGACGCCAGCTAGCGACTGGTTGGTTGTGCCTCAAACTCCTGAAGCTAGTGCAGCCGCGTTTGCTTACGCTCGCAAACTCCGAGACTCTACTCACCTAGTTCGGGTGGAAATAGATTTGGAGAGTCGGGAGACAGCAGAGTCGGCGCGGGAATACGCGCGCGATCGACGAATTGCTCAAATTGCTTGGGTAAATGCCGAAGGATTGCCAACAATTGAAACGGTAAATTAGCCTAATTGGTAATTGGTAATTGGTAGTTGGTAATTGGTTAAAAATCACCGGATATGATAGTATGTATCCTGCTGATTGATAGAAGGTTTTGCCAATTGCTAATTGCTAATTCCCTATCTAACTAAAATCTTTTGAGAGAACACTATGGCACACACTATTGTTACGAATATTTGCGAGGGAATTGCTGATTGCGTTGGCGCTTGTCCGGTTGCTTGCATTCATCCCGGTCCCGGCAAAAATGTCAAGGGTACTGATTGGTTTTGGATTGATTTTGATACCTGTATTGACTGCGGTATTTGTTTGCAGGTGTGTCCTGTCGAAGGTGCGATCGTTCCAGATGAGCGGCCTGAGTTGCAGCAAACTCCCTCTTAATTGCAACTTGATTGCAATTGAGGGCTAGATAGGTACATAAACTAAGGGGTAAGGTGCGCGACCCGGCGCACCCTACAGTAACTTTTTTATGAACCGCAGAGGGCGCAGAGGACACAGAGAAGAGAAGTGAGAAATAGTGGAAAAATCTAACGTTTAGATATCTAAGTGCAGGTAATTAATGAAGTTACTTTTGTAAGTTCTTTCTCTTCCCTTCTCTTGTCTTCCTACCCTTCGGGAACGGCTTCGCCGAACGTGTCCTTCGCGTCTTCGCGGTTCGTTTAAAAAAAAGCCCGATCGCACTTTACAAAAAAAACTACAATAAAATCCTATGCAGCCGATCGCACTTTCCGAATCTCAAATTTTATCCATGCGTACCCACGCCGAAAGCGCTTATCCTGAAGAATGCTGCGGTTTGTTGCTCGGTCGAGTTACTGGCGGTGTTAAAACTTTGGTAGAAGTTTGGCCGACTGACAATGCTTGGAGTGCGGAAGCTGAAGAGAATTGGCCTGAAGAAAAGGGATTGACAGAACGACGCAGATATGCTATTAAGCCGGAAGATATGTTGCGGGCGATGAAACATGGGCGCGATCGCAGTCTGGATATTATCGGCATATATCATTCTCACACGGATTGTCCCGCAGTGCCCTCAGAGTGCGATCGGACATTGGCCTGGGCCGAATACTCTTATATCATTGTGTCCGTCCGACAAGGCTGTTGGGAAGACCTCCGCAGTTGGAGTCTTGACGGAGAGGGGAACTTTCAAGCAGAGGAAATTCGCCTAGTGGAACCGACTGAGATTAAGAAATAATTAGTAAAAATAACAAACACGTAAAAATGCGAAAGATTCAGATAGGATGTAATTCAAAATCTGCGCTACACACAATATCATGCTAAATCCTAATCTGGAGGATATCCAGCTCAACAAACAAGAATACGAACGCTACTCTCGCCACCTGATCTTGCCAGAAGTTGGATTGGAAGGGCAAAAGCGTCTCAAAGCTGCCAGCGTGCTCTGCATCGGTACGGGAGGCCTCGGTTCGCCGCTGCTGCTGTATTTAGCAGCCGCCGGTGTTGGCCGCATTGGGATTGTAGACTTTGATGTTGTAGACCATTCTAATTTGCAGCGGCAAGTAATTCACGGCACTTCTTGGGTTGGGAAACCGAAGATTGAGTCGGCTAAAAATCGGATTTTAGAAATTAATCCTTTTTGCCAAGTTGATTTGTACGAGACTCGCGTTAGTTCCGAAAATGCGATCGACATTGCCACTCCTTACGATATCATCATCGACGGTACGGACAACTTCCCGACTCGCTATTTGATGAACGACGTTTGCGTGCTTCTAAACAAGCCCAACGTCTACGGTTCCATCTTCCGATTTGAAGGACAAGCAACAGTTTTCAACTACGAAGGCGGCCCGAATTACCGCGATTTGTACCCGGAACCCCCGCCTCCTGGCATGGTTCCTTCTTGTGCAGAAGGCGGCGTTTTAGGCGTTTTGTGCGGTGTTGTCGGTTCTATCCAAGCAACGGAAGCTATCAAGATTATCTTGGGTCAAGGCACTACTTTGAGCGGCAGACTGTTGCTTTACAATGCCTTAGATATGACGTTCCGCCAATTGAAATTGCGGCCTAATCCAGTGCGTCCGGTAATTGAAAAGTTAATCGATTACGAACAATTCTGCGGCATTCCTCAAGCTAAAGCGCAGGAAGCAAGTCAGCAAACGCAAATTCCTGAGATGACTGTCGCAGAACTTAAGGAGTTAATCGACAGCGGTGCGAAGGATTTTGTCTTGTTGGATGTTCGCAATCCCAATGAGTATCAAATTTGTCAAATTCCTGGGTCGGTTTTGGTTCCTTTGCCGGATATAGAACACGGCGCAGGTGTCGCTAAGGTCAAGGAATTGGTGAACGGCCACCGCTTGATTGCACACTGCAAAATGGGCGGGCGTTCTGCGAAGGCTTTGGGGATTTTGAAGGAAGCTGGAATTGAGGGGATTAATGTTAAGGGCGGAATTACTGCTTGGAGTGAAGAAGTAGACCCGTCTGTACCTCAATATTAAGGCTAATCTTTTTCTGGGGCGGGCGATTTGCCCGCCCGGAACCGGGATTATGTCGGCGGCAACTGTTTATTTCTATTTAGTAGATTCTTGAACTTACCTAGTAGATTCTTGGAATTGGCACTCAACATAACCACACCCCAAACTAGAGCCCCGGCACCGATACTAATCAACAATACGAAGGCAAAAGAATTAATTCCCACCTTCAGGAAAGGCAAAGGCAAAGCAACAATTTGATTCGGCGGGTCTTGTTTAATCAAATAAGGAGAACTGCCAGCCACTACCCCGGCTACTCCCAAACCAAAGCCGACAGCCTGAATCGTGACCTCTAATTTTGCATCTCGATAAGCTTCTTCGATCGCCACAATAGCTCTAATTGCCTCGGTTGCTTGGTCTAGCAAGCCGGAACCGTGTTTGAAATAGCCTAAATCTGCTTGAATCTGCCTTTGAAACTGCGGGCAAGTTTCTTTACTGAATATTTCGAGAAAACTTAAATCGGCATCACTATCATTGTACTTTTTAGCTGCTTTGATGTCAAGACTTATTTGATTTAATTTATCCTGGTAATTTTGGGCGTTAATTGCGATCGTATTTTGGCGAAACTCCAAATCAATCAGCATTCGGGCATACTTCACAGCCCGAGGCGGCATCTCAATCATCTGAGTTTCCAGATATTTTAATTCTTCCTCCTTTAAACCCGCACCTTTCGATTGCCTCTGCTGAGCTTTATCTCGCTGCAAATACTTAAAAGTATTGTCAATATCCAGTTCAATTTGTTTGTATTTCTCGCGAGTCACGGCGTAAAGCTTGCGGCTGTCGTGATAAGCGCGAAGAATCTTATTTCGGTACAAAAACAAATCCATAAAATCGCTGTACCGCGTCTCATCCCAGATTTCATCGGTTGCGGAACTGTTGAAAAACCAGATGATAACGTGGCAGTCGGTATCTTGCCGACTCGGATTGCCGTATTCTAAAATCGGGCTACCGAACAATTCGCCTTGACGGTAAAAATCGGGCAGATTTTGACCAGAAATCAACTTTTCTAGACACTGTTTGCCTAAACTTTTGAGAAACTGCGAATCTGCCCGCGCCGCCTGATTTTGTTCGACACTCAGCCAAGCTGTAAGCAGCAGAGTTTGCCCGAAATAACTCTGCACGAAATCCGGCAGCAAGCAGTTATCGGGATTAAATTCCTTGAAGATGCTAACATCGACAGCCGATGTTTTATTGCCGTCAACTTTTTCGGGAACGCGAATTTGTAAACCCAAAGCGTAGCTGTCATCAATCCGCAGCGGTTGGGCAAAACCTTTGAGGCTAATTTGTTGGTTTTCGTGGGAAATATTCTTAGCAAAAGCCAGAGAATTTCGCTGGTCAACCACTTCTTTTTTAATCAGGTTGACTCGCCATCCGGCAGGTTCGTCTTTTTTGGACAAGTAGCTGCCGTTGAATGCCTTACCGACTGCTAATTTAGTTTGCAAAATCTCATCGCACTTCTGCCACAAACGGGCGAATTCCACAGGGTAACTCGACTCTGATTCTAGGGGTTGGCAGAGGTGAAAGGCAAACAAATAGACGTTGGGGGCATAGATTTTACTGTTTTCAGTCATTGTCTGTATTTGATTGATTCTCTGCATCTAGTTGTTCTTGAATTTTTTTGTAGCTATCTTCAATGCTTTGACGCAGAGTTTGAGTGATGTTAGTTAGTGGGTCAGTGATAGGTGGGGTGGGTTCGCCCGGATCGTCGATTTCTTTTTTGTTTTGGCCGGCCGCAATTTTTAATTCTTCTCCCAATTGATGACGAGAACACCACTTGCTGATAGCCATAGCAATAAAAAACAGTTGATCGTCTGCGAGTTCTCCCATTTCTGTTTTTAATTCGGGTAAATCTTGCCATGCTGTCGGCATGAAAATAGTCGGATTTTCGTGCAGCCATTGGAGAAAAGCATTGATAATTTTGTCAGGTTCCATTGTAATTCCTCCCGTGATTAAAAAATATAAATTTGTAGGGGCGGGTTTCACCAACCATAATTGCCTGAAACAAACAATCTCAAAAACCCGCCCCCACCCAGCGAAAAATCATCATCTACATTTTAGCATTCGATGCAAATTTCAGGTTGATGTGGGTTATTGGTGGGGTGGGGGCGGGTTTATCTAGATTGTTGGTCATCGTTATATATTGTTTGTAAAACCCGCCCCTACAAAATCCTGATGGCACACCTAACTTAATATCCCGTTGCACAGAAGGCAGCCCAATATTTCGGATCGCTGAAAGGCTGTTCGTCATTCGAGTTAATTAACCACAATTCCGTACCTTGTTGCCATTTCTCATCTAAATTTAACAATTTTACCCAAACTCTAACATCCTCCTTACTAACACCGCGCATCCAGTTTTGCGCCGCATTCAAAGCGAGGGCTACTGAATCTGCATCCGGCAATTCCTGATAAAATTTAATCATCAAAATTGCGGTGGCAAAATCATCTACAGCCCACAGACTGCTGACAACATTCATGCTACCCGCATACAAAAAACCGCTGGGTAAACCAATGTATTCATCCGTCATTGCGGTTGAGGTGGTTAACCCGGTTTCGCAGGCGGAAAGTGTGACGAGACTGCACTGCGGTAACTGCAATTCGGCAAAGATTTCTCGCAGGGTGAGGCATTTTTCTGGGATGGCTTTTCGGCCGCTGCGTAGGGTGACATAGCGCTGTTTTTCATCGGGCTGATTTGACTCTGGGGGCGGGGGTGAGGTTTGCGGTTCCAGGGAATCGGCTAAGACTAGGGATGACAGCAGCGGATTGTCAAAGTTGAATACGCCGTGACAGGAAAAGTGCAGGTAGTTGGCGTTTGAGAGGTTTTCTCGGTTTTCGTTGAGGGCTGTTTTTGTGGCTTGTTTTTTGAGTAAAATTTGATGCGGATTGAATCGGGTTTTGATGGTTTCTACTTCCATGTCGGCGTTGAATAAGTCTTCGGTGGGATTCTGGAGGGCGAATAGTTGTTGCTGGTTTTGTGGGGAAGATTTTCGGGTGGTGATGCGATTTTTTACGAGTTGCAAAAGTTGCAAGCTGGGGGCGTATTTCACACCGTCTGGGAAGCTATCTAACAAATACCTCGGCCCGCCATCTGAGGTGAATTGGAGGGCGTGGAGGGGGAATAAATGTAGGTAGCGGTGGGGTACTAGGATTAGTTGGCGGCTGGTTTGGGGGATTTTGGCGACTATTTCGTTGAGGCGCAGGATTTGTGAGAGTTGTTGGAGTTTTTGGGAGAGGGTTGTTTGCCAGATTTGGTTGGTTTTTTTGTCGCGGTATTGGTCGAGATAGTTGTTTTTCCAGGTTTCTAATTCGGCGATTTCGGTTGCGGTGTAGGTGACTAATTCGATGTTGTCGCGGGTGATGATGAAGGCAAATCCCGTAGGGGCGGTGCCCCCGTGCCCGCCCTCTGGGGAATTGCCGATGTACCATTCTATGATGGCTGTTTTAGTGTCTAGGGTTTGTTGGAATTTGATGATGTCGATTGGTTCGACTTTTTGAGTTAGGGTGAATTCTGGTTCTCGTTGTTTTCTGGGGGGGTGACAAAGAGGCCTACGAGATAGACCGAATCAGGGTTGCAGCCCGCATACCTTGTTGATAAAAGCGACGTTTATTTGGAGTTAACTTTATTAACTGTTCCACCACATCAGAATATTGTTCGAGATAATTAACCCACTTTTCTCCATCTAAGCCAACACC
>JACJNV010000361.1 GCA_014695175.1 Microcoleus sp. FACHB-DQ6
CTACCTGTTTGGGCATCGGCGAGGTCGGCTTCAGCTTGGCTAACGCGGGCTTGGGCTTGGCCAATTTCTTCTGGCCGACTGCCCGATCGCAGTTGGGCGAGGTTGGCTTGGGCTTGGGCGACTTGGGCTTGAGCTTGGGCGATTTCTTCGGGCCTGGCTCCTGCTTGCAATTCGGCTAAATGGGATTGAGCGCGGATCAGGTTGGCTTGGGATTGCCTCAAGTCCGCTTGGGCGCTGTCGCTTTTCATGCGGGCGATGGCTTGCCCTTTGTTTATGAAGTCCCCGGATTTGACAAAAATCTCCGTGACTAGCCCTTCTACTTCGGGTTTTATTTCTACCGAACGCTTGGCTTCTAAGCTGCTGACAAATTCCGAGGAATCTTGGACTGAGCTGGTTTGTACGGCTGCGAGCTTGACTGGTATGCCTGGGGGTTGGGCTGCTGCTGCCGGTGGCTGTGCGCGATTATGACCCGATTGCCACGAATACCAGCCGAAACCTGCTGCGCCTGTGGCGATCGCGAGCGCGGCAATTAGGGGCCAGCGCGATCGTGGTTTAGCAACAGGTTCGGGGCGATCGGCAACGGCGGGAAAATCCTCTGGTCGATCGCTGTCTGCATCCGTTGGGTGCAGTTCGGGTGTGGCAGGTTTTTGCTCTTCAGTTTCAACGACGGATTCTGGGGATTTAGAATAACTCATTGGCAGCACCAGTTAGATTTTTTTTAACTTCTGACTTACTGAGATTTGGGCGGAATATTTGATTGTCCGGCGCCCCCCTCAAACATGGGGGAATAAGGACAAGCGATTTTAAACTGGATGGAATCTGGAAAGTCCCTTTTTAATGGGGTTGGGGTATGTGCAGGGCTTTAGTCCGATCGCAGTTAGCCAAGCCTGGGGGTGATTATTTTTAGGAAAGCTTTTTGTTATCTCTCAAAATTTACGATGGCAGGGAAGATTACACATCCTTCTTATCGCTCACCTGAGTGGGTGAGTTGGAAGGATTTTCCCTTAGAGTCGGCGGATTCAGCGAAGGTTGGGGAGTCACGCACTCCGGCGATCGCGCCTCTTTCCTTGGCTAGTTGCTCGGTTAACCACTCTATCTCTGACGCCAGCACTGACTTGCAGCGATCGCCAGAGGCGAATTGATAGTCGTCGGTTAGTGGATATTCGCTCTTGAGGCTTTCGATGTAGTCTTGCCGGGTGTAACAGGCTCGCAAGCGCTGTTCCAACAATTTCATCCGTTCTTCGGGTTCTAAGTTACCAAAAAAGAAAAACTTAATTCGGAACCGGGAACCACTGTTAACCCAGCTTTCTTGAGGGTGTTCGAGCATTTTTTGCCGCCAGAGTTCGCGTCCTTTGGCGGTAATTCCGTAGATTTTGCGCGGACAGCCCGCATCTCCGGCTTCTTCGGCTATTACCGAAATCTCCCCTCGCTCTTCCAAGCGCTTCAGCAGCGGGTAAATCGCTCCGTAGTTGACGCTGATGCAACTGCTCATAAACAGCTCCAGTTGTTGCTTTAGCCGATAGCCGTGGAGGGGTTGCAACTGTAGCAGCCCAAGGGCTGATAATTCAAGCATTTATATCAATTTGATATTATAGTCTGGATTATATCACTATATCGGACTCAAGGGCGATCGGGTAAATAGCTAGTTTCACCGACAAGAGACACCCAGCATACTTTACAAGATTTGTCAATACCCTTAAGATATATTATTTGAGGAGCGACAAAGGGCGATCGCTTTATATAGAACCCATTTGAGATAGAAGAAGAGTGCTTATTTACCTCGATTTCGGTCAAAGGAACGGCAGAATCTCACTTTGAACACAAGTGAGATTCTGCTTGGTCTTTGATGTCTCCGAAGTGCTTTAATAGACTCTGCTCAATAGCTGCGATTTCTGCCACAGATATCTTCTGGGTAAAAGCACCAGAACTTTTCTTGGCATGGGTTGGTTAAATTTTAAAACCCTCACAGATTTTAGTATTTATTGAGGATTTATCGCCGCCGCTATTTTTTCGTAGCTGATAGTCATATCATTTCTGTCAAGTCTTGCTACAAAAGAAGTTGTGGGTTTATTTTTAGAGACCCTGTTTCTAAGGTGCGGATATGTGAGATTGTTGATTTTTATTGAGGAATTAAAGAATAACGACTAACCTTAAGCTCACTTAAATCCCGATGTTATTACCTGCGAATAATCATCCTTTAATATACTTTATTAAGTACAAATTATCCCAGATTAGATGCTCTTACCATGACACAGCTAGAGTGATTTATGTTTATCCTACACCCCCCACTCAACGCCCTGTAACTACTCGAAATACCCACCCAAAAAGCATCACGCTCAAGAAAATTACACCTCCGACAATTAACATCAAACCCAACAGCAAAGCCGCGACAAATAACCAATTGGCTTTTTTTCCCGGTTCGGGAGAACCTAAATGAGCATCTAGCAATTCTATATTTTTGACATTAGCTTTCCAAGTAACATCAAGCAAGTCTCCAGCAACCGGTACTGTACCGGCAAATGTATCAAATACGATGTTAGTGGCCATTTTGACTAAAGTCTCTTGTGGTACTCCCATTTGAGCGGATTTGAAGACAACATATCCTGCAAAAATTGAACTGATTAAATCGCCGCCGCCCGGTATAAGTCCCAATATCGGATCGAGTCCGATGCGGTATTTTGTGCCGGGAATCGGAATTGCATTGTCTAGTAAATGGCTGATGCGGCGGAGTCGGCGCAAGGATGCAATATGAGATGGGCTGGGAGTATTTGGGGAGGAATTTTGTATAGGAGAACGTGACATTTTAGATTACTCCTGACTTTACTTCTTAGTCCGCTGGGAGTGGACTTCGTTTGACAAGAAGCGACTTCAATCGCCGAATCATCTTTCATCATACAGAGAAACCCGGTTTTTGTTCAAAACCGGGTTTCTTGTTTCTAGCTTAGGGCTTTTAGTTTAGCCTGCTATTTGTTGCCTTCAGTGAAGTCGGCGTCAATCACGTCGTCGCCGCCGCCAGTGGGGCCGCCGTCTCCATAGCCACCAGGGCCACCAGGGCCGCCAGGGCCATCAGTTGGGCCGCCTGCTTGCTGGTACAGGTTGCTGCTGACAGCGTAGAATGCTTGCTGCAACTCTGTTGTCAAGGTTTTGATCCGATCGTCATCTTCACTATTAATCGCATCGCGCAAGTCTTTGATCAGCCCTTCAACCTTAGTCTTGTCATCAGCAGGAACCTTATCACCCAGTTCCGCCAACTGCTTCTCAATTTGATAGGCTAGAGAATCTGCTTGGTTTTTGCGATCGATCTTTTCGCGACGTTCCTTGTCAGCAGAAGCATTCGATTCGGCTTCCTTCACCATGCGCTCGACTTCATTGCTGGGCAAAGTAGAAGCACCAGTAATGCTAATCGATTGCTCCTTGCCAGTACCTTTATCCTTAGCAGCTACATTCAAAATACCGTTAGCATCGATATCGAAAGTAACTTCAATTTGAGGTACGCCACGGGGAGCAGGTGGAACTCCATCTAAGCGGAAGGTTCCCAAATCCTTGTTATCATTCGCCATTTCTCGTTCGCCTTGCAAAACGTGAATTTCCACGTTTGTTTGGCCGTCTACAGCAGTCGAGAAAGTTTCCGACTTCTTCGTAGGAATAGTGGTGTTGCGGGGAATGATTTTGGTCATCACGCCGCCCAAGGTTTCGACGCCCAGAGACAGCGGGGTAACGTCGAGCAACAAGATATCTTTGACTTCGCCAGAGAGTACGCCGGCTTGAATTGCTGCACCGACTGCGACCACTTCATCCGGGTTTACCGTTTGGTTGGGGTCTTTGCCGAGGATTTTTTTGACCAGTTCTTGCACCGCAGGAATGCGTGTAGAACCGCCAACTAAGACGACTTCATTAATTGCCGATTTGTCTAATTTGGCGTCGCGGATCGCGTTTTCTACGGGGATGCGAGAGCGATCGATCAAATCCGAGCACAGTTCTTCAAACTTGCCCCGCGTCAAAGTCGTGTCCAAGTGTTTTGGCCCGTCTTGAGTCGCGGTAATAAACGGCAGGTTGATTTCTGCTTGAGTAACGCTCGAAAGTTCAATCTTTGCTTTTTCTGCTGCTTCTGTCAGGCGTTGCAGTGCTTGTTTGTCTTTGCGAAGGTCAATTCCTTCAGCTCTTTGGAATTCGTTAGCGATGAAATCAACAATTTTTTTATCAAAATCGTCACCGCCGAGGTGAGTGTCTCCAGAAGTGGCCAGCACTTCAAACACGCCGTCGCCAACTTCTAGAATAGATACGTCGAAAGTACCGCCACCTAAGTCAAATACGAGGATGGTTTCGTTGCTCTTTTTATCTAATCCGTAGGCTAAAGCCGCCGCTGTAGGTTCGTTAATAATCCGCAGCACTTCTATACCGGCAATTTTTCCCGCGTCTTTCGTCGCTTGGCGCTGGGAGTCGTTAAAGTAAGCCGGAACAGTAATTACCGCTTGGGTAACAGTTTCACCGAGGTATTTGCTGGCGTCTTCTACCAGTTTGCGGAGAACTTGTGCAGAAATTTCTTCTGGGGCAAATTGCTTGCCGCGGGCGGGACAGTCTAGTTTGAGGCTGTTGCCGACTTTGAGGACTTTGTAGGAAACTTCAGTTGTTTCGTGGGTTACTTCATCAACCCGACGCCCGATAAACCGTTTTACTGAGTAAAAGGTGTTTTCGGCGTTCATCACGGCTTGACGCTTGGCGATTTGTCCGACAAGTTGATCGCCATTTTTAGCATATGCTACTACGGAAGGTGTGGTGCGACCCCCTTCGGCGTTGGCTATGACGGTGGGTTTGCCGCCTTCCATAACTGCGACGCAGGAGTTTGTCGTACCTAAGTCAATTCCAACTACTTTTCCCATAGGGGTGTTCCGGCTCCAATCTCTACAAAATTTTGGTGTTTTATCTGTGCGATAGTCTGGTTATTCAGGACTGCGATTTTACCTCGCGGTTTACGGGTAGTGAGTCCTGCTTTAATACAGTCTTCGATAGGGTGCTGATCTCTATACTGCGGGCGGTAGACCTTGCGATGAAGGAGTATTTACCGAACCTGTTGGGGGACGGTTGCATCCGTGAGGTTTGCACCGCTACAGTTGTTGACTGCTTTGCTTTTCTTTACTCTTCCCAATGTACGGTGTGCGATCCATTCGGGTATTGTGGCAAACCGTATACGTTGTGTTGTATTTGCCGTCTTTGTTGTATAAATTTTGTTTGGTTGGTAGGGGCGATCGGTTTTTTGGCTTCAAATCAGGTTTAATATCAATTCTGAAAAGGGACACGGCATTGCCGTGTCCCTATCAGTTTACTTCCAGGCTGTGCCTGGGAAGGAATATATTATTGAGGGAGAGCCTCAAGTCCCCCTGCTGGGAATCTCGGAAAATTCTTGAATTTTCCAGCTTTTAATTGCTATTTTTCACCGATCAGCAGAGCTGCCGGAAAGTAACTCAGAGCTTCACCAATTGCCAACGTACCGTTACTTTCTACCGCCTGATTTGTAATTGCATCTTTCCAAACCGACGGCATTTGCTCGGATAATTTCAAATTAGTATCTTTCCAGACTTGTTTGCCGAGCGGCAATTCTTCCGGTTTGACAATTCCCGTGAAAAACCGAGGAGCAATGACAATCACTGTAGTATCTTCAAAGCTTCTGGCAAAGGCAACAACATTATCTTTAAACGTGCCAACTGCTTGCAGGGGCAGATAATCGCCTGATTGAAAAACTTGCAAGTATTTTTTTCGGGCTTCTAGCGCTCTTGTCGTCAAAAATAACTTAATTCTTGCGTCTTCTCGCGTCGCAATCAAATCTTCAACCAGTTGCAAAGTATCCGTCTGAGCTTGCTCTTTAATTTCCCGCAAAACCTCGATTCTGCGGTCAAAATCAACGGGACGGCGGTTATCCGGATCGACGTGGCTTAAATCCCAGAATTCCGTCCCTTGATAAATGTCTGGAACGCCCGGAGCAGCGAGTTTCAGCAGCGTTTGAGATAAAGAATTGAAAATTCCGTAATTAGCTACTTTTTTGCAGAAAGGTATAAATTTGCTGAGAAACTGATTTTGTTCCGAAGGTTCGAGAACACTATCGATAAAGGTCATAAAACCAGCTTCGTAGTCGTTATCCGGTCTCAGCCAAGCCGTATAAACTTTGGCTTCGCGGACGGCTTTAATGGCATAATCTTTCAGGCGATCGACATAATCAGTGTTTTCAATTCCCTCAAAGGGAAAAGTGCCGATCATAGTTTGGTACAAGAAGTATTCGTCGTTAGTACTGGGAACCATTCGATTCACAAAGTTGACTTTCTTAGAAGAGTTTAGCTCTCTCCAAGACTTGACTTGCTGTTCCCATTCATCGGGAATTTCAGACAAAACGTTAATTCGAGCTCGCACATCTTCGCCGCGTTTGGTATCGTGGGTAGCTGTAGCATTCATTTTGTGCGGCCAAGCGACTTGCTGCTTTTTGTTGAACTCGTGAAAATCTACCAGCGACACGCCGAACTGACTGGGGTTTCCTCCCACTTCGTTGAGCGATAAAAGCCGATAGTAGACGTATAAAAGCGTGTCTTCAACGCCTTTGGCCATCAAAGGCCCTGTCAACTGCTGGAGTTTCATTACAAAGTGCCGGCGCTGCTCTTTTTGTTCGGTTGTTAGGGTTTCTTCTTCTTCCAGCAACAGCACCGTTTCGATAAATTTAAGTTCCTTGAGAAGTCGCGGTACTTGTTCTTTCGCGTGAGCGATCGCATATTTTACGTAAGTGCGATCGGACTCTCTCAAACCGTCTTGATTGATGTAAGTCCGGTAGACTGGAAAGATCGTCAAAACAGCCGCCAAGGCTTTTTCCAAACCGGGACGAGTAAAGTCATTCCCCTGTCTCGATTGACCCGAGATATTCTTCAAAAGTTGAGCTAGATTGTCTACATCTCCCGCCAAGTTTTTCTCAACAATCAGCCCTTTTTTATCTAAAAACAACTGTTCGTAGGGAACGGTCAAGCGAGTAAATCTATGATATATTTCGCTAAATTGCTGTTCGCGATCGCACCGACAAAAAACGCCGTTTACGTAATTCAAAAAGTCGTAGCCGCTAGTTCCCTCAATCGGCCAATATGACGGCAAATCTTCTTCGTGTTCCAGAATCTTTTCAACAGTAATGTAAGTGTCTCCGGTTTTCTCCCGGAGCCGTTTCAAATATTCTGTGGGGTCGTACAGTCCGTCGATGTGGTCGATTCTCAATCCGGTAAACTTTCCCTCATCAACCATGTCGAAGATCAGAGCATGGTTTTTGTGAAAAACTTTAATCTCTTCAACTTTTACCGAAATAAGTTCGTTGACTGTAAAAAACCTTCGGTAGTTAATTTCTTCGGCACCCACTTTCCAGAAAGCCAGACGGTAAAACTGCTCGGAAAGCAATTCGTCTAGCAAATTAAAGCTTTCGGGGTTTCCCTTTTCTCCGTTAAAAACTTTGATATTTTCATCGATGAATTCCTGTACAAGGGGATTTTGATTGTAGAGTTCCCAGAGCAGTCCTTTGACAAAAGCTATCTGATCGTATCGGGTTTTACCTTTAGTTTCTGAAGGTGTATTTTTAATCAAATAAAGAATCCCCAAAAACTTGATAAAATCTGGATGGCGTCTGCCTAATTCCCTGGCTAAATGCCCCAAATTATGGCTGATAAATTTAGCATAAGATTCAATTCTTACTGGCAATTGTAAGCTATAATAATTGATGCTCAGCCCATTTTCGCTGTATTTGAGTTGAATCTCGCCATTTTCCAGACACTCTCCATAAAAATTGCCCAGCAGCGGAGCCAGCACTCGACCTCTGAGATGTTCGTAAGCGTGATTCCATTCAATATCGAAGTAATCGAAATAGTCGGAATCCGGCCCGTGTTCCAATACGTCTAACAGCAGCAAGTTTTGAGTGTCGTAAGCCATGTGGTTTGGGACAATATCTTGCAGCCATCCCATGTTCCGTTTCTTGATTTCGTATGTGAGGGCTTCAAAATTTTCTGATGTTCCCAATTCGGGATTGAGCAGATTTGAGTCAACGACATCGTATCCGTGAGAGCTGCCTTTTCTGGCTTTAAATATCGGTGAAGCGTAAACGTCGGTAATTCCTAAATCTTCCAGATAGCTCAGGATTTGTTTGGCGGCTTCAAAGTTAAAACCTGCATGAAATTGAAGCCGATAAGTGGTTGTGGGAATTCTCATCTTAATTTTACTCCTAATTAATTAGTTGGTTGGGTTTGTTGTTTAAAATTAGAAATAGTAGGTTGAGTGGAGAACGAACCCTCCGTTTCACTCCGCCCAAGCCGTTCACTTTGAGATTTAAGTGAGATTTGAGATTTTTGCTCCCATCTAAAATCTCAAATCGCCAATCTAAAATCAGTGGTTGGGTTGAGCGGCAGCGAACCCTACGCTTCGCTCCGCCCAACCTACTATTTCTGTATTATTTCGTAGAGTGCGAAACTCTGGGGTTTAACAGTCAACTCTTGCTCTGAATTTATCTTGTCAGGCAAGCTAGAACCTGAACCCATCCATTTTTCATCAGCAGAGTCTAAAATTTTGTTCCAGTTGCCTTGGGGAAGTGCAGCCGTAAAAGCGACCTCTTGCCTGTTGAAGTTTAGAATGCAGAATATCTGGCTGTCATCTGTCCACCGACGTAGAAATAAGATTTTTTCCGCTTCTATGCTGGACACTTCTAGACTGTTTTTGTCGAGTTTTTTAAGCGCCGGTATTGTCCGCCGCAGTTGAATCAAATGTTGGTGCCATTCCCAAAGAATTTTGTGTTTGCCTTCGGTTTGTTTTTCCCAGTTTAACTTACACTTATTGAAAGTCTCAGGACTCTGGGGGTCGTTAAACTCGCCTCGACCTTCAAAGATTTTAAATTCTTGTTGTTTGTCTTTGCGGACAGCTTCAATTAAGTTTTCGTCCGAGTGGGAAACGAAGTAAAAAAACGGTGCTTCTTCTCCATATTCTTCTCCCATAAAAAAGAAGGGAATGTAGGGAGAAATTAAGACTGTGCCGGCTGCAAGTTTCAATCCTTCCAAGTCAACTAATTTGGATAGTCTGTCTCCCAAAATGCGGTTGCCGATTTGGTCGTGGGTTTGGGCAAACACCAGAAATTTATGACCCGGTTCATCCTTAACAGAATTGCCGTGTTTCCGCTTTCTGTGGGGGGCGTACTGGCCGGAGTAAACAAAGCTTTCTTTGAAGGCTTTTTCTAAGTGTTCGCACTTGCCGAAATCTTGGTAGTATCGGTCGTCTTCTCCAGTGAGCAAGGCGTGCAGTGCGTGGTGGAAATCATCGCACCATTGGGCGTCTAATCCGAAGCCCCCCAGTTCTTTAGGACGTATAGTGCGGACATCATTTAAGTCGCTTTCGGCTATTAAGTAAAGTTGCCGTCCTAGCTCTTGGGAAATATCTGCTGTGGCATCAGAGAGTTCTTGTAAAAAAGGTCTGGCACCTACTTCAAATATTGCTTGAATTGCATCTAATCTCAGGGCATCGATGTGATAGTCTCGAAACCAGTAGAGGGCGTTTTCAATAAAGTAGTTGCGTACGCCGTCGCTGTAGGCGTCGTCGAAGTTGAGGGGGTCTCCCCAAACTGAGCCGTATTTTGATGTAAAGTAGGGGCCGAAGTCCCTGAGATAGTTTCCTTCGGGGCCGAGGTGGTTGTAAACTACATCAAGAATTACTGAAATGCCGTGTTCGTGGCAGGCGTTGACGAGTGTTTTGAAGCCTTCGGGGCCGCCGTAGGAGTTTTGAACGGCGTAGGGATATACGCCGTCGTATCCCCAGTTTCGATCGCCGGGAAATTGGGCTACTGGCATTATTTCTATGGCGTTGATTCCCAATTCTTTAAGTTGTTTGAGCTGGGGAATTATTGCTTCAAATGTTCCGGCTTGGGTGAATGTGCCGACGTGCAGTTCGTAAATAATCATTTCGGCTAGCGGCACGCCTTGCCAATTTTGGTCAGTCCAAGTAAAGATATTTTCATCTATTACTTGCGACGGAGCGTGTACGCCTTGGGGTTGATATTTTGAGGCTGGGTCTGGTCGGTCGGTTTTTCCTTCGATTTGGTAAGTGTAAAGGGTTCCTGGTTCGATGTCTGTAGCTGTGGTTTGCCAATAACCTTCTGCCGATTGTTGCAGGGGTATCAGGCGTTTTTTTGGGGAAACAATTTGGACTGCGATTTGTTTGAGGGTGGGCGCCCAAACGGTAAATTCACATTGGTTGTTGCCGAGGTAATTTGCTCCTATCTTCACTTTGAGCTGTTCTCCTTATAAAATAGGTTGGTAGTTCGATCGCCCGACGCGCTATCAAATGCTTTGCCCTTAACGTTCAGCGCCTGTTTAGACGGTAATATTACTTAATATAACAAACAACTAACTTTAGACAGAGCCATCAAAGGCTAAAATTGCGTAACGGGCAAAAGTAGCGGTTGGTTATGTCTAAATTAGACCATGAATCTTCACTCTTGCCGATGCTCAATCAGCCACCTGCAAGAGTTAATATTTCTTGTTTATATAAGGTTTAAAATATACCTAAAGATAGATAACAAATTAGCGTGAGTGTGTGTTGTATGGTTATGGCTTTTGGACGGGAAATCTGCTGCAATCTCGACTCGGGGGAGTCTCGGGAGTGGGTGGTCACAAACGGGATCGGCGGTTACGCTAGCGGGACGATCGCAAATCTCCTCACCCGCCGCTATCACGGCTTGCTGGTAGCCGCCCTCAAACCCCCGCTGGGACGGACTTTGATGCTCGCCAAGCTGGACGAGACGGCGGTGTATCACGATCGCCCCTATCCGCTTTATACAAACCGCTGGGCCGACGCGACGATCGAACCCCACGGCTACAACTACATCGAAAGCTTTCACCTCGAAGGCACGACGCCTGTTTGGAGGTTTGCTCTCGCCGACGCTATCCTGGAAAAGCGGATTTGGATGCAGCAAGGTGCTAACACAACATATATTCAATACCGCTTGCACCGCGCCTCACAACCGATCGCCCTCGCTGTCAAAGCCCTAGTCAACTACCGCGACTACCACCACACGACGAGCGCCGGCGACTGGCAGATGAGCCTGCAAACCTTGGAACGCGGGGTTTGCGTGACTGCCTTTCCCAAGGCTGCACCCCTGTACCTGCTGACAGATGCCGCACCAGAGGCCAAATTTCGAGTCTCTGCGCCCTTATACAATTGGCATTACGGATTGGATCTAGCAGCCGAAAAGCGCCGCGGATTGGATTGCTGCGAGGATCACTTGCACGCGGCGACTTTTCACATGACGATCGCACCGGGAAGTTCCCTGACATTGATAGCGAGCACCGAGAAAAATACCGAACTCAACGGCGGTACAGCTTTAGAAGGGCGTCGCACTTATGAGGGAGAAGTGCTGGAAAAATGGTCAAAAGCGAGCAAATCTCCCGACTGGATCAATCACTTAGTGCTAGCCGCCGACCAATTCATCGTCAGCCGCCCGGTAGCAGAGGAACCGGAGGGGAAAACCATCGTCGCCGGATATCCCTGGTTTAGCGACTGGGGGCGCGATACGATGATTAGCTTGCCCGGTCTCACAATCTGTACCGGGCGATCGGAGATTGCGCGGTCGATTTTGCGGACATTTGCGCGGTATGTCGATCGGGGGATGCTGCCGAACCGCTTCCCGGATGCGGGCGGCGCACCGGAATACAACACCGCAGACGCTACTCTGTGGTACTTTGAGGCAATTCGCGCTTATATCGATGCCACGGGGGACGACGAACTTTTGAGCGAACTCTGGCCTACTTTATGTGAGATTGTTGATTGGCACATACAGGGAACTCGGTATAACATCCGCGTCGATCCCGATGACGGTTTAATCTACGCGGGCGAAACCGGGGTGCAACTGACTTGGATGGATGCGAAAATCGGCGATTGGGTGGTGACGCCTCGGATTGGTAAGCCGATCGAACTCAGCGCGCTTTGGTACAATGCTATACAAGCTATGGCAAGTTTTGCTCGAAAACTGGGCAAGCCTCACAATGAATACCAGCAATTGGGCGATCGAACGGCCGCCGGATTCCCTCGCTTCTGGAACGCCTCAACCGGTTACTGTTACGACGTTCTGGACGGCCCCGACGGACACGATAGCTCCCTGCGGCCCAACCAGATATTCGCCGTATCCCTGCCCCTAGACTGGATTCCTCCTCAGTCCCCCAACTCCTTGTCAGCGGGGATGCGCCAGGAAACCCGCTATACACCGTTACTGACGCCCATCCAGCAGCGCGGCGTGGTGGACGGCTGCGCTCAACAGCTTCTGACTTCTGTCGGCCTCCGCAGCCTCTCGCCGCAGCACCCTCCGTATCGCGGCGCCTACGGAGGCGACCAATTCCAGCGGGACAGCGCCTACCACCAGGGCACAGCTTGGGGCTGGCTGATTGGCCCGTTTGTCTTGGCGCACTTGCACGTATACAAAGACCCAGCACAAGCTCGCGAATTCCTAGAACCCATGGCACATCATATAAGGGCCGGCGGAGTTGGCAGTCTGGGCGAAATTTTTGAGGGCGACGCCCCCCACTCGCCGCGGGGCTGCACGGCTCAAGCTTGGACTGTGGCTGAGGTGCTGCGGGCTTGGTTGGCAATTAATACTGTGGGTGTTTAAATGGGGAATGTTATCTTTGGTGGAAAAAGAGATTTATGGCATTATTATTAGCGGGCGATATTGGCGGAACTAAGACAATTTTGCGCTTAGTGGAAAGGACTGTTAACGGTGAAATGAACGCTCTTTACGAGTTCCGCTATCCGAGCGGGGAGTTTCCAGATTTAGTACCGATGGTGCGGCAGTTTTTGACGGAAGCTGCTATGAAATTGGATTTTGCGCCATTGCCTGAAAAAGCTTGTTTTGCGATCGCAGGCCCGGTGGTTAACAACACTGCAAAACTGACTAATTTGCCTTGGCGCCTGGATGCGAAACGTCTGGAACAGGAATTAGGAATATCACACGTTAGTTTAATTAATGATTTTGTCGCCGTTGGCTACGGCGTGTGCGGTTTGGATGCTACAGATTTACACACTTTGCAAGTTGGAAAACCCCAAGAACACGCTCCAATTGCTGTGATTGGTGCGGGTACTGGTTTGGGAAATTGTTTTGCAATTCCCGACGTAAATGGGGTGAGGGTTTTTTCTTCGGAAGGGGGACACGGTGACTTTGCACCGCGATCGGAGTTAGAGTTTGAATTGCTGAATTATTTGTTAGCAAAACACGACATTCCCAGAATATCGATCGAGCGTGTAGTTTCGGGACAGGGAATTGTGGCAATTTACCAGTTTTTGCGGGACAGAAAATTTGCCCCGGAATCAGCCGAGGTAGGAGAAATTATCAAACAATGGGAGTCAGAAGTCGGGAAAACTGAGAAGACGGTCGATCCGGGGGCGACAATTGCGAAGGCTGCACTCGAAAAATGCGATCTGCTTTCCGAACAAACAATGCAAATGTTTGTAGAAGCTTACGGCGCTGTCGCAGGAAATATGGCTGTGTCACTTTTACCTTACGGTGGTTTGTACATAGCTGGCGGCATCGCTCCTAAAATTTTGCCACTGATTCAAGAAGGGGGTTTTATGCGAGCTTTTACCCACAAAGGCCGGATGGATTCGCTGTTAGAAATGATGCCGGTTCGTCTTGTTTTGAATCCCAATGTAGGGTTAATTGGAGCGGCTGTTTGTGCGGCCGGTCTTTAGGAGATTTCAAATAGTTGGGGCGGGCAAGATGCCCACCCCACAAGAATTTTTGTGGCACAGGCATCTTGCCTGTGGTATTAATTCCGGTTGCACTCAGACATGATAGGCAAGGACGGACACGGCAATGCTGTTTCCCTACCCCAAAATAATCATGAGTACGACCTGAGAGATGTAACCATCGCCAGATTAATTGTAGGGAAACGGCACTGCCGTGTCCTGACTGTGGGTAATATCAAATCTGTTGGCATCGGAATTATTCATCTCTCTTTTTTCTGACTCTGTGCTCTCTGCGTTCTCTGCGGTTTAATCATTAGATTCTCTCATCTTCAAAATCTTCTGGGCTACACTTTCAGACACCGGCATCACCGATAACCGATTGCCTTTCCTCACCAGCAAAATCTCATCAGCACTAAACTTTTGTTTCAGTTCATCCAAAGATATTAACTTAGCAAATTCCTCAACAAACTCAACTCTCACAGTTTGCCAGCGAGGAGCATCAAAGGGCGATTTAGGATCGTAATATTCGCTATTTATATCGAACTGACTCGGGTCAGCAATCCCTATTTCCACGACGCGCACTAACCCGACAATACCCGGAAATTTAGTATTAGAATGGTAAAAAAATACTAAGTCTCCCCGACACATTTCTCGCATAAAATTGCGAGCTTGATAGTTGCGAACGCCATCCCAAATCGAAGTGCGATCCCCCTTTAAGTCCGCAATACTATAAACATCTGGTTCCGACTTCATTAGCCAATAATTCATACAATCAATTCGCTTGGGTTAGCCAAAGATTCTTGAATATTATCTAAACACTGCTGCATAGCTTTTTGCATAAAAACCTGAACGAGCAACAACCCAAGGGGATAGAATACCGGAGAAGTCAGCATAAAATAAAACTCCCAATCAATCCGAGTTCCCTTTGCTGTAGCAGTGAAATTCCAATCTCCGCCACCAGACTCAATGAGTAGAGAAATCGGAAACTTAAACCCTCTAACCAGTCGGTAGGTTTGTCTTTCTGGCTTTTTGAAAGTAATGATTTCTTCATCAATCACCGAAGAGTCGGAATTTTCTATCCGCCGCACGCCGCCTTCACGCATCTCTCCACCATCTGCCATCTCAGCTTTAATAATTGCTGGAATGGGGCCATATCCGCGAAAGACTTTGGGCAGATTTGACAGGGAGGTAACAAAATCAAAGACTACTTCAGGCGATGCAGCGATTTCTACTAATGCGTGGGTTTTAACTAACATTTATCTCTCCAATGATCTGATTGGATAATGAACTGTGAGTTAAAAAAGCGTAATTTTAATTATAAAATATCCTTCCGCTTCTGCAACCACAGAGTCAACATCAAATAAACAAAAATATGCACGCACAAAATACCCCAATTTAAACCCAAATTTTCCCAGGTTGGATCGTAAACAGGAGTAGGCTCAAACGGCTGAGGAAGCGTACTCCCATCCGGTAATGTAGTAGGCGCGGGAACCATCCCATTCACATTAACTAAAGAGCCGTAAGCACCCACAGACCAGCGGCTTAACATCAGCCAAGAAAATGTGCTCGCCGCACCTTCCATCTTAAACAAAACTCCCGAAAAAATTATTTGAGGCAACAATAATAGAGGCAAAGCGCTATTAGCTTGAGAGCTATTTTTAACAATCGCGGAAACGACTAATCCGAGACTTATGCAGCTCATCAAAGTTAGGAATGTGGTAATACTTGCCCCCATCGCCCAGGAAATAAAACTCGGTTCTGGGGATTTAAAAGCAATCAGAATAACTCCTACCATTAACAGCGTTTGCAATACTGCCAAACCAGAAAGTATAAAAAGTTTTGAACCTAAATAAGCAAACAATCCTAAATTGACCAAACGTTCGCGCAGATAAATAGCTGATTCTTTAACAATTTCTTGCAGAGAAGTTGCCAGCCCTACCCAAATCGCCGCACAGGTAAATACAAACAAAACTCGCAACGCTAAAGGTGCTAAAGTTGCCTCCGGTGCGCCAATTAATGGGTCTTTATCTCTGACGGCTAGCCGCAGTAAACTAATGCCGATCGGAGCCGTTAAAAGAGCTAAACTCAAGTTAACTAAGTCGCGGGAAACGAGTTGAAAATAGCGCTGGGCAAGCAAAACGAGTTGTTTTACAAAAGATTGAGATTTTGGTGCAGAAGGTGCAGAAGGTATTTTTGCATTAGCCTTACCTGTGCTGAAGTGGTTGACAATATAGCGCTGATAGTAGGGAGATTTATTAAACTTTTCTGCCCAGCTTTGAACGTTGGTTTCTCCTGTTTCTAATTCGTTGTAAATGTCTGCAAAATCACTTGTTTTGACCTCGAAAAAATCGAGGGCTTCCCTAGGCGGGCCGAAGTAACAAAGGCGTCCGCCGCGACCCATAAACACAATACGATCGCACATCGTGATATTTGCCGTCGCGTGAGTCACCAGAATCACCGTCCGGCCTTGATTTGCCAACTTTCGCAGCAGTTGCATCATCTTCTTATCCAAACCCGGATCGAGTCCTGAAGTCGGTTCGTCTAAAAAGAAAAGTTTCGGGTCTGCTAACAGTTCAACTCCGATGCTGACCCGCTTCCGCTGTCCGCCGCTAAGCTGTTTTACCAAAGCCTTGCGACGGTGAGTCATTTCAATATCTTCTAAAGTTTTTGCGACTACCTGCTTGACATCTGTATCGGGAGGTAAGCGCAATTTAGCTGCATAACTCAAGACTTCTTCTACTGTCAAATCTGCGTGCACAATATCATCTTGAGGCACGTAACCGATTTGATTGCGGTAAATATTGAAGTTTTGGCGCAGGTTGTCACCGTTGAGAAACACAGCGCCGTTAGTAATTTTTTCAATGCCTAAAAGCGTCCGCATTAAAGTAGATTTGCCAGCGCCGCTACCGCCGACTAAAGCCACAAACTGCCCCGGTTCGATCGCCAAAGTGATGTTATCCAAACGCTTCGGAATCACCAGACTGTCAGCATCCAAACGAATTTGATGGCCGGAGTCTTGCATCTGCAACTCACCGCTGCGGTAAGTTAGAGTAAACGGGCCGATCCGAATTGCATCTCCTTCGGACAATTGTACAGAATTTGTCACTCGCTGACCGTTAACAAAAACCCCGTTAACGCTATAGTCTCGCAAAATATAATTGCCGCGAGTGTCTTGGTCGATTGTGGCGTGGCGTCTAGAAACCAGCGGTGCATCTAATTGCAGCGAAGCGTTTGGATCGCGACCCAACAAAACCGACCGATTCTTAAGAGGAATTGACTGCTTGCTAGGGACAGCAACCTGATTCGCCAGCGGATTAAAATAAGTCAGCAAAACTTGATTTTGAGGATCTAGACCGATTTTAATTTCTGTGCCGTTTTTCAGACAATAACCGTCATTGGGAGTGATGCGAGTGCGATCGACAAATAAGCCATTAGTGCTCGGTCGCTGGCCGTCACCGTCGTAAATCCAGTAATTATTGCCAATTTGGCGCAAAACAGCGTGAACGCCGGAAACTGCGCGCCAAGCTTCGGGAATGACTAAATCAGCACGAGTGCGATCGCGCCCCAATACGTGCTGCTGCTGTTTTAACTCTAACTGTAAAACCTCCCCTTGATTGCTTAATACTATATAAGGTCGATCGCTTAAAGCAGTCAGTTGTCCTATATTGCCTGTCATACTTCAATCGCGGTTTTTGCACTCACTTTTGTCAGCATATCAAAAGTAAGGCAACAATCCACTTATATTAAGCAAGTCTACTTAACAACAACCGACAAACTACGAAGCCGATTAATTGCGGCTGCTAATTCAAACCGTCGAAACATGGCAAAATCCCCTTCAGGAAAAGAGGATAAAATATCCATCCCCTGCGCGTCAATATCTGCCATCACCAAATCTATGATTTCCGACAAAGTGCGTTTCCCATCCATGTATTGCTGCTTAGCATAAACCATTGCCGCAGCGATCGCCCTTAACTGTCCGCTGTCCACAATTTGCTCAACAGCGCCCAAATCAATCTCCTCAGTTCCGAAAGCCAATTCATCAACATCCCGCACCTTCACCCGCACATCTCGCCGTCCCCGACTCGGATCTAAACTCGCAGGAACCGGCACTCTTTGAGTAATCTCACCAAAATTTTCTCCCCCTTCAGCAGCGCGGC
>JACJNV010000362.1 GCA_014695175.1 Microcoleus sp. FACHB-DQ6
AAGCCAGTGCGCTTAGCACGCGGGCGAAACTTTTGCGTTCTATCATATAGCGCAGGGCGAAAACTTTTGGCTCTTATCATACTTTTAACCATTTACAAAACCGGGATGCTCCCGATTCCATTTCCCCTCAATCTGTTCGCCAAGTAAAGGGAATTGCAGCATTTTCTCAGCAATGCGAATATCTCCCTCATTTTTAAACTCCATCACCGACAGAGAGTCAGGAGATAAGCGACGAATCAAGTTAACAGAAATCTCAATACATTCATCTTGATTGTTCAGAAAAGTATCGAGTTTGTCCACCCGAATCGCTTCTCGCGGATTGATGCGGAAAGCAGCTTGAAATGACTCTGTACTTTTACCTTTCTCAAAAGTGAGCAAGCAAAACTTGAAGCGATGATCCACTCCTTCAAAAATAAACCTTTCATTGGACAAACCAAACAGCGCATCAATCTCAGTCTGAACAAATAACATTTCCCGCAGTTGCTTAGTTCCCAAATCCGTATAAACTCCAGAAGGAATGATGATGCCGCACTCGCCATTTGGGCGTAAGAGGTTAAAACATTGCTCTAGAAAAAGCTTGTAGAAGTTAATATCAGTGCCAGATTTTTTGCCGTTGACAATTGAAATCTGATTTTTGTACTGTTCTGCTGAACGGTAGTAAGCACTAACATGAGGAAATTCACTCAAATATTTTAACCAAGTTTCAGCAATCTCAGGGTTTTGCAGAATTTTATTTTGCTCTTTTTCAAAAGTTTTTATATCCATCTTACTTTTTTTTGCTAGTTCGTTATGCTGCACAAAAAACTCTCTAGCATTTGGCTTAAAAATTTCCCAAGGTGGATTGGTAATAATCGCATCAAATCCACCGCGTTCTAAAATTCTGTCAAAGTGGTATCCCCAGTGAAACGGTTGCAACTCAGCAATATCATCAATAATTAAAACTCGTTTCTTCGGTTTCCCCGCTAACTGCACTTGTTCATACTTAATTCCCAGCCGCTGAATAAACTCATCCAACAATAACTGATTTAATTGAGCCTGGGATTTTCGATTTAACTGTTCGATGTTAGTCCGTAACAACAACAATCGAGATTCTTGGGAACCTGCTGCTTGTTCCCCCGACTGAAAAGCGTGTTTTTTGTACAAATCAACCGAAGCATTCTTCTCAGCTAAAATCTTCTGGTAATTACTCGCCACTAAAGGTTGCAGCAAATTCCCCTGTAAAGCCACGGGTTCGGAGTCTTTCTTTTTGCCTTTACCTTTTGTCGTCGGCTGTACTGCATCAAACCCCGTCTCATCCACTCGAATCAATCCAATTAAGGAATTCCCCGCCATAATGTTAAAATCAATATTCGGCAGCGGTTCCAATTCGCTGACATCGTGCGCCGCCGAAACTAAGGCTAAAAATAGTCGCAATTTAGCGATTTCCACTGCTTCCGGCATGATATCCACGCCGTAGAGGTTGTCGCTGATAATCCGTTTTTTGATATAGTAGTTAAGTGAAGTATGCTCTTTTTCGATTTTTTTGAGGTAATTATTGAGGTAGTGGTCGCTTAAAAACTTGCTTGTACCAAAGACTTTTGAATAGATGTAAATCAGCGTTTTCATCGCTGCAACTAAAAACGCCCCCGAACCGCAGGCTGGGTCTAATAATGTTAGGTTTGGGAGGATGTCTTCTAGCAAGCGGTGGCAGAGATTGGCGTCGAGATTGGTGAGGAGTTCGGTGATGGTTTCAAAGTGACGAGATGTGGTTGCTTGGTTAACTCTATCGAGAATTAGTTTGTTGATTGTGCGCTCGCACAAATATTCAGTAATCTCCGGCCTGGTATAATAAGCACCAAAGGCTTTTTGGTTAATGTATTTCTCAAAGATGTATCCCAAAACCGCCGGATTAATTTCGTTTTCCTTCCCGCCCACCGTATCGTCAAGATTCCAAGAATAGGCGGCAAATAAATTAAATATTTTCTCAAAAGCAGCATCGGGTATGGCGATATTCGGATAATTTTGTTCGATGGGATGTTCTAGAAACAGTCCGCCATTCAAATATTTAACATCGCCGATTAATTCTTTAACGCCTTCCTCCCGCAAATCCAGAGGTTTAGCAAATCCATCAAAAAACAGTGTTTTCAAGAATTGCGAGTAAAATAAATCCGTTCCCCGCTGTTTGCTTTCGGCTAATTTATCCTGCAAATACAGCATTTTGCCGCTGTCGATAAACCCTTTGCGCTGCAAAAAATAAACAAACATCAAGCGGTTGAGTAAAACGGAAGTATACCAGCGTCTGTCTGTTTCTTTGTCAATGCCGCGAATCACACTTAAAAATTCAACGTGTTGCTGTTTAAACTCTTCAAAAAACTTTTTAGTTACTCGTTCGACATCCAAGCCAGCCTGCAATCTTTGGGCGACATCAATCACCGAAAGCGTTTCTAATTCTTCTAAATCAACCTTTAAAGCTGTCACTTTACTCAGCAGCAAATCGCAAGGTTCCCGTTTCACGTATACATGATCGCGGGGATAAAGCTTTGTACCTTCGCGCTTCACCCAATACCAGAGACATTTGGTGCGATTCTCATCAATAAAAATCAACAGATTTTCGGCGGAAATTTGGACAATTTCGCGATAAATCGTCAGTCTTTCGGCGCTGTTGGGGATATTTCCGCTATCGGCGATAATTTCATATACAACTACTCCGTTAAGTTGGGCAATGGCTTTTCGGGAATAAGTCTCGCCTTCTATTTCTAAAGATACGGTTTTGTGGGATGATGGATTATCCCAACCGAGTTTTTGGACGAACAATTTGTTGAATTCAAAGTCTTGGAGAAATTCGCGGGATTCTTTAAGTGTTAGCGGCATAGTTATATATGAAGGAAGAAGGAAGGAGTGTAGTAGGGACACGGCACCGTGTCCAAGGCGTGTCAAATTAACGTTAAACCGAGAGTCCGACAGTCCGACAGGGGTTGAAACCCCTGCCTC
>JACJNV010000363.1 GCA_014695175.1 Microcoleus sp. FACHB-DQ6
TTTGGCTCTTATACTCGTTAGGGTGCAGTCGTGGTCGCTTCGAGATACGGGGCAACCTCGATGGTTGAACATGACGCGCCGGATTGGGCCGTTTGTTTTTTGCTCGTTGCTTTCATTTACTTGGAGCACGGTTGTTTCATCTGGATCTATTTTAATTTGCGGTTCTAGGTTTTTCCATTGACTGGCTGGTACTTGGGCTGGGGAAATGTCGGCTGGGTGAACGGCTATTTGTACGTTTTCTCCTACTTCTTTGAAGCTGGCTTGCCATGAAATTTTGTCACGTTTGGCGTTGCTGTGTGCAAGTTCCATTGCCGAATAAGCTCGATCGAGCGATGCTTTTAAACGCTGGTTGTTGATGAACATCAGCCAGGAGGGGGTGACGATCGCACTAAATATTCCTATGATTAAAATAATTATCAATAGCTCTATCATTGTAAAACCTGCGGCAGGTGTAGTGGCTCTGCCTTTGAGCGTTTTATATATTGACACGTAGATGCACTCCCTGATATTTAGCTGGCAAAAAAAACAGCTAGGAGGAGCTATTTTTTATTGGCTATATTTTAACTTTTGGGTTTGGGGAGTGTGTAGATCGGTTTTTACTGAAAATTTCTGCAAATTTAAGAAAGCGGGTAAGGAAACGGTAGTCAGGAAACGGTAGTGCGGTTTCCCTACTGCAATTTTGTCATCGCCCGATCGCATAAATCGCCCGCATAAATCGCCCGCATAAATCGCCCGAAGGTATGTTGTTGCGCTTTAGCGCTCTCCCCTAAGCTTAAGAGCGAATCGAGCGCAACTACATACCTAAAAATTAACCGCTATTTGTGATAGTTGGTCTGAGTCGTCACCAATTTAAAAAAGCGGGTAAGGAAACGGCTGTCACGAAACGCTAGTGCGGTTTCGCTACTGCAATTTTGTCATCGCCCCGCTAAATTTGCGCTTTTACCCAAGATCGAAAGGCTTTCATGGCGACGTTTCTGCCGGCTGTTTTGCTTTGTTCTAAATATTGGGGGATGAGCTCGGTGATGGGGAAGTTGGGAAACTGGAGACTGCGATCGCACTGTATGTATTTTCCATTTTGCAATACGCCCATTTGCAGGTTGCGGCCGTTGTAGCGCCACAATTCGGGAACTCCTAATGCTTCGTAGTTGTTGAACTGAGTGCGGGAGGTGAGGTCGATTTCTATCGCTAAATCGGGAGGTGGGTCTGTTTCTAAGTCGATGCGGCTTTTGCCTCTGACTGCGGCTTCGTTTTGGATGTAGAAACAGGCGTCTGGTTCTACTCCTTGAGCCATTTTTTGATTTTTGAATGTGGTGGAACCTAGAGACCAAAATTCTCGGTCTAATTCTTCAAGGAGAATTTTTACTAAGTCGCCAATATTTTCTTTGCCAACTTCGTGTTCGGGTAGGGGAACCATTATTTCTAATGTTCCTTTGCTGTAGGAAAGTCGGGATGCGCGACTTTCTCCCAATTCTGTTAGTAGGGTTTCAAACATCGGCCAGGTTATGTCTTTGAGTAATAGTTGATTTCCTGGCTGGATGATTATTTGTTTTAGTTCTAGCTGCATTTTTTGAGTGTTTTAATAGGATTTGAAATATAAAATAATTTAAGTTAATAGATTTTAGCAATTCATAACTTATGCCGAATTGCTGTTAGAGATTAAAAAATATCTAGGGAATGACTGGACAACCCTCTTTTGTTAAAGAATTGTATTCCCCTTCAGCAGTTCGCATTCCTCCTAGGAGAGTTTCCACAATTACGCACTGCTTTGTACCGCCACCAGCAGGAGCAACTGTTACCACAAATGGAGTTGTACCTGTGGTGAGATTGCCTTGATAATCAAAAACTAGCGATGCTTTTTTAGGATCTGTAGAATCAGGTTTATTAAAGGTAAGCGCAATGGTGTTCGGTTTTATTTCACCTCCAGCATCTAACTTTTGCTCACTACCACCCGTAGCTAGTGCCGGGACAAACGTAATTTTTGGCGGATCACCAGTTTTATCAAATGTAATTGTGACACTGGTCTTAGTTCGCTTTGCTTCGCTTTGTGCCAGTCGTAATGATTGGAAAACTCGATCGTTCACTGTGCGAACTCTTTGTCTGTTGATGAATGCCTCCCAGCTTGGAGCGGCGATCGAGCTTAATATACCTACGATCAACGCTATCACCAGCACTTCTAGAAGCGTGAATCCTCCATCACCTTTTCTGGATGCAGTTTTGTGGAAATTAGGGCTGGGCTTGGCAGCCGAGTTATGCAAAAGTTTTAATAATATTGGTGGGTTTTTCATAGTATTCTCCTATTGTTTATCGGCGGGCGGCGATTCGGAAATCTGTTTCATGCCTAAGTTACTTTCCTCGCGCACCTAGACCTTGTACTTGCACGGTTGCTGTTGGGAAATATGCCGAATTGTTGGCATTATAATTCGCATCGGCTTGAAGGCGGCGGAGGCTATTTCCTCTGATAGTAACTCTGGCTATGTTTTTAGATGTATCTACACAAGCGTAAAAGCTATTGGTTGAGCCGTCTGCTGTTAATAAATCTCCTTGCGTTAATGCTGGTGCTGGTGCTGGTGGGTCTGTGACGCCAAGAGTAGTTTTGCACTGTGATGGAACTGGAACGTTGGCTGTACTGTGGTCGATGTAATTAACCAGAACTTCCGGATTTTTTGCTGTCTGTCCCACAACAGTCACATTTTCTGTTGGCTTGCTGAGGTCGAACAGTGAGTTAAAAGCTGGATCTTTCTTTTGAGCATCTGTTGTCTCAGTGTCAGGGTAATAAGCCAAAGTTGACGGGTCTTTTACTCCATCCCTAATTTCATAGCGGGCAATACGGGTAGGACAAGTACCTCCTGAAGGCTGACACCAAGTAGAATCATTATCTTTAAACTGGTAGTAAGCAACTAATGCAAGTACGTAGGTGTCGTTGCATTTAGTAGCGTCGCAGGTGTTTGGCTTTGCAGCATTCTGGTAAATCGGAACAGAATTTTTGATCTGTTGTCGCTTCCAAAATACGAGTATCGGAGTTCCGTTAGCAGGAGCAGGTAATTTTCCACTCGTAGGAAGAGTGCTATTATTAATAGCATTGATTCCTTTCTGATCGTAAATATAAATAGCTTGACTCAAATCTTGGGCGATGAAATCAACGGCTGCCTGAAGGTCTTGCTCGGTATTTGACTTAACTTGTTCTCTCCTGTCGGTATTGAGCATATCGACTACAAAACCGAGCATCGGCGTAATGATTAAAAACGCCATAATGGCTCCGACTAATAGCTCGACGAGAGTCATGCCCTTTTCTGTTTGATCTGGCCCAGATCGGTTTCGCTGGTGTTGACTTTTGAGAAGCAACCTGAGTAAAGTTTTCATTTTGACTTCTTCCTTTGCCGAGTGGTTGGGAGGGATTTTAATCTAATAACACTGACTGTAATTATGGGAATACAGTAGTTTAGGGTGTTTATTTGAGGCGCTCCAAGATTGACTTATACGAAGGATTTCCGCTCGCGGGAATCTCTGTAGACATTTCTACTACTGGCCTTGTCCGATCGCCCAAACCAGAACCCACAACAGATTGCTTCGTAGTCTTTGGGGTCGGATTCAAAGTTACACCCGGAGCAAAGGAATCAGCCCTGTAAACTCGGACTAAGAGCTGATAGCCTTTTAATGTGGGATCGCCATTAGTAATAGATGTATCTTTATTTAGCCAAGCGCCCTGAACGTAAAAGTCTTTGGTGCTACTCGTCTCACAAAGTCCTGTTCCATCCATGTCAACGCAGTATAAATCGGTGTTATTTCCCGGAACTGGTGCGTTAGCCAAATCTGCCTGACTTGTCGCTGCGTATCGAGCGGGAAACCCTTTTATTGTGCCACCAAACTTAATTGACTGCGATCGCAAACCGTTAATGTAAGCTTTCGCCGCCTGCGTTGCCAGTTCTGTCCGCCGCGCTTGGACGCGAGTTGCTACTGAGAAGGCCATCACGGGGGCGATCGCAATCATCAGCACCGAAACTACAATCATCGCTACCAATGACTCAATAATCGTGTAGCCACCATCTCGCGGCTGGGATAAATTTTGGTGTTGTTTTTGCTTAGTCATAGAATAGGACTCCAGTAATTGCGCGGCGGAAAGTTAGAGGTTTAAGTGGAGCATTTAGCTCGCTCGGAAGTTGTGAGGGTTTCGGTGGCCTTCGTGGTGGTATTTTCTACAACTCCACACATCAAAGTTTGTACCCAGTCGTCATCCCGAGTTACTTCCCTGAAATACTCAGCCGGGGTGGGTATTGAGGGAGGAGTCGTAAACTTTCGGGTAAACAAGTCGGGCGGCTGAGATAGCAGACCCACGTCAAAACCCCAATCCCGCAGGGGCGGGGTGAAGAAGGGAAGGCGACCTACAGTAGTGCCACTAATGGTGACGCTGGCGTTACTGGTTCTGTAATAAGGCAATGGAGCGCCGCCAGTGTAAGTGATAGTAGTTGAGGGTGGGTTGGGCGATGAATCGAAAAGACTCCGCAATTTAGTAAGTGGAGCAGTCTGCTGCGGAGCTGCCGGATTCAGAATCGGGATATAGGGCGCGGTGCTGTAGGCACTCCGGTTGAACTGGATAAAGGAACCCTGGATTACTGAACCCATCCCACTCCAGCTTTCCAAGAATCGCGTCAAATTTTGCACACCGCCGTTAGAGTCACCAACGCCATTACCGATCGCTCGCGAAGGAGTATCATTCGACCCTACGACCATATTAGATGTTGTCTTTACAGCCTTCGGTATCCACCCGGTGGCGGCCACGACACCTGTACCTGCTGGCAAGCTGGTCGGTGGAGTAGTCGGCGCCGCCGTCACAGTTTGGATCTGCAAAACCGGCATTAATAGCGGCTGCGAGCTTTCAGTTAGGTTTGCTGGTGGTGTTGATACTAATTTTGGTAAATCTGCACCGCTCCCGTCCTTCTGAGCCTGGTTAAACACAAAGGGATAATTCCCTGAACCATAAGTCACCGTATTAGCGCCAGCCGTCGCTGTCGTCCCAAACCACAGAGAATTAGGTGTTCTTTGATATGTGCTGTCAGACACCGTAGCTGTTGTTCCTGTGCCACTAATCCCTAATGGTACAGGAGCAGTGATCGAAGTCAGCCTCACGTCAGGAGTTGTAGTGTTATTAGGATCAACTCTCTTAAAAGCAACACGGCGGGGGAAGCGTTGCAATTCTGGTGCTGGCGGGGTAGCTGTTGTTCCGGCTCCGGCTCTAAAGTCTGCACCGGTAATGGTAGTATCGGCCCTCTTAGGAGATGTCGCCAGCGGATTTACATACCAGTCCTTATCCTCACAGGCAGAAACTGGGATTTTGGTACAAACTTCCATTAAATACTCTGTGAAAGTCCCGCGCCGCTGCACTGGAGTGACGAAGTTGTTGAAGTAAGAACTGTTAACAGGAACAGGATTGTTGCTGGTGTTTGCGTAGTTTGCGTCTGTAACTGCTGTACCTCCTGTGTTAACTAAATTGCCACTTGTAGCTTTGAATGCTTCACTGGAAAGTCCGTTTGTCACAAAGTTGTTGCTGTAAAATCCTTGCTGTTTGCGAGGCTTTACAGCAGCAGCACCAGCATTATTTCTGAGGTCAAAATCTCCCTCGTTGCGGAAGCCAAAACGGTAATTTTGTGAAAGCAGAGTAACTGCATCTGATAATACGTTTGCGGGACGCCAAGTATCGCCTGTTATACAATTACCAGGTAATCGGGGGTCCTTTGGGCGACAGGCAAAGTTCTTATCAAGGTTTGTACGATCGTAAAAGCTAGCCAAATTACCGGCCGGATCAAACTCTTGGTGGGAGTGAAGGTTAAAATCACCTTGGATATAAACCGGCAAATTAGATGCCAAAGTCAGCCCCTTTTCTATGACTACATCCGGCACAGTAGGAGTAGCGGGGCTGGGAAGTCTGCCTAGCTCCTGACCATTAACAAGTAAAATTCCGTTGGGCTTGCGAGTAGGATCTAGTAGGGAATCTGTGGGGCTGACTGTTTCGCTCCTACTTTCATCTATGCCGCCGGCAGCAAGAGCTGGGCGAAAACTGCGATCTGGCAGCGCATCGTCGCGACTGGCATAAATAATCCCGCTGTTTGGCAGTAAAGGCTCGTTGATTCCAGATGGTTTATTTTGCCGCAGTACATTGAGGTCTATGCGAGTGGCACGAATTTCTAGGGGTTCCCGTTCTTCTAAAGGCAGATTGTAGTTCCCTGTTAATTTTGCTGCTTGGGCAACTGTGGTGGGGCTGCTCAGCGTAAAGGCTTCGTTAACGTTGGTTGTCCAGTCATCGCGATCTATCGCCTTGATTTCTCTAGCATTCAAAAATGCTACTTCTCTGATTGCCCCGTGAGGAATGTTAGTAGTCTCGGGTGTGGGATTAGTGAGAATGTAGAGTGCACAATTCGTTGAGTCAATAGCAGCTTTTTCTGCCAAAGTGCGATTAGTGTCAGCCACTTGGAGAGCCTCTCTCAAAAGCGGGTTGACAAACCGACCGTCGGGGAAGACTAAGTTAGCTTGCTGTGCTAAAGCAGTACCTCCGGGGAACAAGCCGTTTACGGGATTCAAAGGACCGATCGCTCTCCCCGCTACTATTGAGCTGGCACTATAGACTACCCCGTTGTTAGAGCCAACTTGAGTTCCGCGAACCCCTAATGTTGTGTCGCCGCTGACATCTGTTCCTGCTGCAAGTGTACTTAAATTTCTTGCCGTCGAAGCCGTGCTGGGGTCGTAATAGCTGCTGACGCAGGCCAGAGGCGTGTCATTGAACTCTCCCAGCGCCGGCAGCGGAGCTTTTGCATAGTGATAAACTACTGTCGCCCGCATCCGCAAATCGCCCTTGGCATACTGGGGAGTGTTGGGGTCGATCGAGCCTGTGACGGTCAATGGCAGCAGCCCCTGTGGCGGTAGCCCTCCAGGAGGTTGAGCAGGAGTTGTTGGCAGCACGGTGCCGGGCCAATTTATCCAATTTGCCGCATTAAAAGGACCGCCAGCACTATTGTTGTAAACTTTAGATCCTTGTCCCAGCGGCGACATCGGCATAGAGTCTGGCCAAACGACGGGGAACGTTTCTATAGCGGGAGTTGCCGGGTCGTCGTAAGTTGCCGTGTCTCCAGTTACGGTAGCCCCAGCAGAATTTACCCAACTGGGGGGTGGCAGAAAAGAATATTTGCGCTCGTAAACTCCTGCACCAGTAATGACGCGCAAGCCGCCATTGCCGTCTAATGGATTTTCTGGGTTTCTGGCCGCTTCTCCTTCCCAGAAACCGTCGCGATCGATCGCTCCCACATCAGCGAGCTTCGTCACCTGTGGCGATCGTTCGCGCGTAGTGCCGCCGTCGCCCGGATTCCACTTCGCTGCTACTGTTTCCGGCGTGTTGATAAATTTGGCGCCGTCCCATCTGAGGGCTGGCAAGTTGTTGCCCGCCACAACGCGATCGCCCAGAAATTCTTCTTCTGTAGGAGGTTCTGGTATGGGGTTGGTTGCGTATAGCTTATCCAGCTTTAGGTTGATTTTGGTGTCGGCAGGGTTTGGAAGGCTCCATTTGTCTACAGGTCTTAGGGTGTCTTGGGTGCCTAAAATGGGTGGGGTTCCGGGCGGTGTTGCCCATGCAAGACCGTACCCTGCGGTTGCATCTCCTCCAACAAGAGGCACTTCCGCAAAAGGAACCTTCCGGGTGAGCTGTTTAAAATATTCTGTCAGCGCTTGCTTGCGATCTTGGGTGTCCGGCCGCTGCTGCACTAACAACGGATCGTTAGTCTCGGGGTTGGTGCCGTTTTGTCCCATCTGCGCTTCTACTAGCAAATCTAGGCGCTTTGTATAGGCTTCGTTGTTGTAAAGAACGTCTAAGGTAGGATTGCTAGCTGATTCCTCACTGGTCTTAATTTCTAATTTTTTCGTCGCCGCCATGAATGTGGTTCTTGTACCGGCCGCAGGGAGGCTACCTTTTTTGAAAAGGTGTACGTCCACTATTTTTTTAGTGTCGTTGTCAGTTGACACACCATTAATTACATTCCCTGCCACAACAATTTTGCTGTTTTCTTGCTCGTAGAAACAAGACTCTGGGCTGCTGACCTGATACAGTTTGATGCTGTAATCGTCACTTGCCCCTGATACCACCAAATTACTGTTTGTAAATACCCGCCCGTTTAGATTCAGCGGAGGTCCTGGCGATATTTCTAAATCGTCTTCATAAACCACCGCGTTGTTGGCGATAGGAATACGGATTTGGTCTTGCTGATATTCCAAGGCTGAAATGCTGGAAGTGCCTGTGAATTTTTGATAATTACTACCCAACGCGGTCGCTTCGCTATCTGTTATAGGTACGTTAACTGTATAAACAAAAAAACTTTTTTTAAGTTTGCCGTCTAGCCTGTACCAGCCTGAGTCGCCCGCTAAACTAGCAGCAGTACCTCCACCCTGCAAGCACTTAGGATTAAGTCCTGCCACCGACATCGGCGGCGTTCTTGCTTCCAGCGGTTTTCTTGGTCTTAAAAACTCACCCAGAGTAGGGCTAGCCTTAGCGTCGTCCCTTGGGGGGGTGCGGAAGAATATGCCGTAGAGCGTAAAAGTGTCAAATTTGCCGTCGTTGTTCGTATCTACGGGATATCTCCAAGCAGTGTTTATAGATTCATTGGTTTCGAGATTAAAATTAGGAGCGTTAACGCTAAGATCGGGACTTATGCCACCGGTACCGTCAAGGTTATACTGAAGTTTAAGGCGTTTTTCGTCCCCAAAGGTATAATTATCGGTTACACTTCCACCTGTAATGGGTTTTCCTATCATCAGGTACAAATCTTCATCGGAAGGAGTACCCCTACCCTGGGTTTGATCCAGCATAAACTGAATTTTCGCTTTTGCCCGATCGAGCGCGGGAGTCGCGGCCGCCAGCACCTGCTGGTTCACGCGCACGTTACGCGCCGTATTAGCCCGATCAAACGATCGCAGCGTAATCGCCACTGTCAACAATATTACTACCAGCAACACCATCGTCACCGTCGGCAGCACAAACCCCGCCATCGGCAGTCTTGCCCTGCGGCCCATAGCCATCAGGGTTTGCAGCATTGCTCTCATCAGCCGCTTGGCCCCGGATCTGGTAACACCAGCAATCCGCCGCAGCAGGGATACGATAACTTTGGATAATTTGCTCTTAAACATTGACGCCTTCCTGAATAATTTCAGAGATGGTATTGCTGGTAGTTACTGCTCGACAGTACAATCCCATCTTTATTGTTCCCATTTTTTGCAACTTGCATATCAGCCTCTTGCACAAATTTAAATCTGTACCTTGGCTGAAAAATAAAACCCACAAACCCGCAACTAAAATCGCCGCCGATAATATATTTCTCAGCGAAAGATTTGCCCCGCACGAATTAGATCTTCCTAACTCCACTCTAATCTAGTTAAATTGAAATGTCAGTCGCCTGAGCGAGAGTGAATTCGATCACCCAAAAACAGTGATCGTGATCGTATTCGATGTATTTCCCAGCCCGCCCAGGCAGGCTTTGTTTGTCTAGGCTCGGTTTCAACCACCGGAATCTAGAATGTAAAGAGGGCGATCGAATTGTGGTTAAGCCTGTCAGTGCGATCGCATCTAAATTGGGCGATCGAATTTCTGTAATCCGTCAAAGTGCGATCTCAAATCTTGCACCATTGCCAATAAGCCTTTTAGGGGCGGGTTCTGGGGCTCACCCCACAAGAAAATTGAACTATGAGTGAAACAGGCATCTTGCCTGTTCTCCAAAATAGTGCAAGATGTCAGTGCGATCGAATTTTCGTTTTGCGCCCCAGCCCGCCGAGGGTTAAAAACCCCCGTCTCATAGCTAAAGTCCTACAGCAATACGGTTCAGTTAACACTGTTAATTCCCCGGAGATCCCCCTCGCATCCCCCTTAATACGGGGGACGCAAGAGCAACTTCTTGTCCCCCCCTTCGTAGGGGCGGTGCCCCCGTGCCCGCCCTTGGCTAGGGGGGATCGGTCTTATCTGAACCGTATTGCTCTAAAGAGGACTAATCAAATATTAAGATATTAGATAAATAAATACATCTTCAGTTTTTTTCAAAGGAATTGCGCTATGAGACGGGCGTTTTAACCCCCGGCGGACTATCGGTACAAATGCCAAATCCGAAACACTGTCAGTACAAGTGCAAAATATAAACCTACCATCCCCACCCATGAAACAACCCCCCAAACCCCCCGACTTCATCATCATCGGCGCCCAAAAAGGCGGCACAACATCTCTGTACAATTACTTAATCCAACATCCCCAAATCGCCCCCGCCACCCAAAAAGAAATCCATTACTTCGACTTCAACTTCGACAAAACCCCAGACTGGTACTGTTCCCAATTTCCCCAGCCCCAAACAGGCGAAAATCTACTAACCGGAGAAGCCAGCCCCTACTACATCTGTCACCCCCAAGTTCCGCAACGAATTTATGATTTATGTCCCAAAGTTAAAATAATCGCCCTGCTGAGAAACCCAGTAGAACGCGCAATCTCCCACTATTATTACTATATCAAAATAGGCTACGAATCCCTATCATTAGAAGAAGCGATCGCCGCCGAGCCCGAAAGACTCAAAGGCGAAATAGAAAAACTCCAAGCCAACCCAAACTACTACAGTTACGAACACCAACACCACAGTTATCTAACCCGCGGCATTTACGCCGATCAACTCCCAGCCTGGATGAAACTTTTTCCCAAATCACAACTTTTAATCCTCAAAAGCGAAGACTTATATACCAATCCCTTCAGCACATACAACAGCGTCTTAGAATTTCTAGAATTGCCGCCCCACCAACTACAAACCTACGAAAAATACAACGCCACCCAATATCCTCCCATCAGCGAGACAGTATACGAGCGATTGAGAGCATATTTTCGATCGCACAACCAAAGACTAGCCGAATTGTGCGATCGAGACTTCGGCTGGGAGTAACATCATAGTAGGGAAACCGCAAGGCCCATTGGTTTCAACTTAAGGTAAAACCCATAGTCCGGCAGTCCGTCAGGGAATGAATTCCCTGCCTCAAAGTTAAAGTCCTCTTAAGAGGACTAAGTTGTTACGGTATTTAAATTGTCTGTTAAAAAACAATCAAACAATGAGTGGCGTGGGCGTCCCGCCCGCCTCGAATATGCAATTTAAATGCGCGACAGCTTAATCAGTTTAAAAATCTTCTTCTGAGTCCTCTTCAGAGGACTTTCGCTATTAGACAGGGAATTCATTCCCTGGCGGACTCGCGGACTGGCAGATAGTCGGCTTCTGAGTCCTCTTCAGAGGACTTTCGCTATTAGACAGGGAATTCATTCCCTGGCGGACTCGCGGACTCGCAGACTGGCAGATTGTCGGCTTAAGTTGATGACACCAATGGGCATTGCCGTTTCCATACATTTTGCAAAAAAATGCTTGACATCCCCCTCTCCCTGTGCTAGCTTGTGCAATAGTATTGTGTTTAATCCACAAAGCGCAGCACTTCACCTATGTTCACAGCCAACAGCTATTTTTATTTTTGGTACAGCCAAGTTCGCCCGGAGTGAATTTACAATTCACTGTGAACATCCGGGCGAACCGCAGATTAACACCTGCGGTTTTGTTTTTTCTAGTTCTTTTCCCAACAACCAATCCAGTACAAGCGAAAACAGCAATGACATTATTCAGTAACTGGTACTACAGCTTTTATTTTTGGCCCAACCAAAGTTCTGGGTAAATTGTCGCGCTGTCTTTTCGCACCAACCCGGAACTCCTAAAAGTTCCGGGTTTTTTGTTGTCAACCACCCACTTAAATTTCCCGGAGAATTCCCTCATGCTAGAAGCCAAACTCGTAACCAAATCTCATCCCGAACACCAAACAATTGTCAAACTCTCAGAAACAGTCTCAGTCGGCGGCACAGAATTACTAATCATCGGCGGCCCCTGTACCGTCGAAAGTTCCGCCCAAATGGAAACAGTCGCCCGCCAACTATCCGCCGCCTCCGTGCAAGCTTTGCGAGGCGGAGTCTACAAACCCCGCACTTCTCCCTATTCTTTCCAAGGGATGGGAATTGAGGGACTCGAAATTTTAGCCGATGTCAGCCGGCGTTACGGTTTGCCCGTGGTGACAGAGGTAATGTCGATCGCCCAAATCGAGCCAGTTGTCACCTATGCTGATATGCTGCAACTAGGCAGTCGGAATATGCAAAACTTCGAGTTACTAAAGGCGATCGGTCAAGCCGGAAAACCAGTCCTGCTAAAACGTGGCTTGTCAGCCACAATCGAAGAATTTGTGATGGCCGCCGAATACATTCTCAGTCACGGAAATCCTGATGTAGTTCTGTGCGAAAGAGGCATCCGCAGCTTCGACAATTACACGCGGAATGTATTAGATTTAGGTGCAGTCGTAGCGCTGAAACAGTTAACTCATTTGCCAGTAATAGTAGACCCTTCTCACGCCGTCGGCAAGCGAGAATTAGTCGCACCACTAGCCAAAGCAGCGGTTGCTTGCGGTGCAGACGGATTAATTATTGAGTGTCACCCGCAACCGGAAAAATCGGTTTCTGACGCGCGGCAAGCTCTTTCTTTACCCGATATGGTAGATTTAGTTGCCAGTTTGCGACCTGTAGCCACCGCCGTTGGCCGGTGCATACCCGATATTAATGTGCCTTCAGAGGTATTAAGTTTGAAGTGATATTGGTAGGAGATAATGTGTAACTTTTAACGTCAAACTCTACAGTCGGTTAAAACCGACTTTAGCTTTGAGGCAGGGGTTTAAACCCCTGCCGGAATCGGGAAAAGCGCGTGTTTCACGAATTTAGATTAAAATAAAAAATAATACTGTCATCTACGAAAATTTGCTTAATTATGGCAATACTACTTAACGTCCCCTCGATCGTCTGCTCTGGCTGCGGCGATACAATTACCAAAGCCATCAAAACTGTTGACTCCGAGGCTACTGTCAATGTGGATGTCGCAGCTAAGACTGTTACGGTTGAGGCTGAAGCTTCTGAAGAATCAATTAAACAGGCGGTTGTGGTGACAGGCCACACCGTCCAAGATTAATATCTAGTTGGGTGGGGGCGGGTTTACGAGATTATTGGTCTTAGGCCGAGATTATTTGTAAAACCCGCCCCTAGAGAATTTTAAATCCATTACCAATGCCCAATGCCCAATGCCCAAAAGCTTATTCTTCGTCTAAGTGTTCGGCCACAGCTTGGTAAAGTTCCAAAACGTGGCGATCGAGTAAACTATAAAAAACTTGTCTCCCAACCTTGCGGTAACTTACCAACCGCATCGCCCGCAACGCCCGCAACTGATGCGATACTGCTGACTCGCTCATACTCAAAGCCGCAGCCAAGTCACACACGCACAGTTCTTGTTTTGCCAAAACCGACAGCAGCCGCAGGCGGTTCGCATCTCCCAAAAGACTGAAAAACTCTGCCATCCGCTGCGCTTTTGCCGTGTTGAGAACTTGTGTTTGGATGTCTCCGGCCCGCCAACAGTCAACTAGGTGCGGTCGATCGCACGTTGGTGTATCGTTTTGTTCGCGAGGCTGACTTATCGCTCCATTAACAGCAGAGTTGGGTGACATCTTTTCCCGCCTGGTTTTAATTCTCATTTTCATTTTAGTGCGATCGGCAAACCTTTTGTAACAAAACTTTTACATTTCCTTTACTTATATCTGAATATGTGTTCATATATAAGTATGCACAAACAAACCCACGAGGAAAAACTAAAATGACTACCGTCACCCAAATGAAATGCGCCTGTCCTTCTTGCCTCTGCGTTGTCAACCTCAGTGACGCCATTGAAAAACAGGGCAAAACATACTGTTCCAGTGCTTGCGCTGACGGGCACCCCAACGGCAGCGGCTGCGGCCACACAGGCTGCGAGTGCAGCAAGTAAATATTCTGCTTCAGAAAAGGTTAATCACCAACTGCCAAATATATCTAAAGGGAGATGCGCGGTTCGCATCTCCCAATTTTTGGCGTTTAGGTTAAAGAAAAGTTAAAATAAAGCTAACTTAAGGTTAAGACTGCCTTAATAGACTAAATACAGAGCGAAAAAGCATAATTGCTACTTAGGCAATACAATAGAAGCAAGTTAGCGCCGCGATACAGAGTAAAAATAGTGCTATTAACAGCAGAGACCGAACCAAAAGTTGAATACCAAAAGTTTAATTAGGAGGGGGCAATGAAAGAGCGGGAAGATTTTTTACATCCTCGCAATCGCTACTACGGTGATTTCACGCCAGAAAACTTGGCGTTTAATGCCAACTTGCAGGAGTTTGCTCAAAAAATAACTTATATTTGCTCGCTGGAAACTGGGGGGAAAATTAGCGCTGAGAAAGCCTATAAAGATATTAAGATGCTTTGGAAAGACTTAAAATCCTCTAAGAAGCAATTGGGAATTGGCCAAAAACCCCCCAGTACCGAGGAGCAAAATTCACCTTAAAGTCATCGCAGCCAACGCAGCGTTTGCAATCGAAAACCCCTGCGATTGGGAGCGCTGCGTTTTGCGGTGTACCCAGCAAATGTAAGGTGTTTGCTGCACTTTAGAAAGTTTATGGTTTGGGATTTGGGGCAGTTTCTCTCGCAAAGGAAGTACAATTACCGCCGAGGCCAGAAATAATCGCGCAAGTATTAGTTTTCAGCATTCCCTGATATGTATCAGCACCGGTGCCGGGGCCACCCAACTCGTCGCTGTAAAGTTCTTTGTCCCAAATTTTGACATTTGCCTCCCTCGCTACAGTCTCCATCAACTTCGGATTAGTTGTGGTTTCGGCAAAAATTGTCGGCACTCCTGTGCTCTTAATTTCTGATGACAATTCGGCAATTCTTGCGGCGGTGGGCTGTTCCTCTGTTGTCACACCCTGCAAAGCTCCTGCAATCTCCAAACCGTAAGCATCGGCATAGTAACTCAGAGCATCGTGAGTTGTTACTAACTTGCGTTTTTCTGCTGGAATCGTCGCAATTTGAGCTTTTATCCAAGTATCTATTTTTTGCAACTCATCTGTTAAGCTTGCTGCATTTTTTGTATAAAGTTGAGCATTGCTGGGGGAAACTTTGATCAATTCATCGCGGATTGTTGTTACTATACCGATGCCATTTTGTGGGTTATGCCAAACGTGAGGATCAGGGACTTTTTCGCCTTCTTCGTGGGGTTGGTTTTCCGCTTTCTCTTCACCGTGTTCGTGTTCGTGTTTGCCCATCAGCGGTTTGGGAACGGCGAGTTCGTGTACGGCGATTTTGGGCGCAGAATTACTGCTGGATTGAATTAACTTAATGATGCTGGGTTCGTGGTTGTAGCCGCCGTATAAAATCAGATTTGCTGTTTCAATCGCTTTGCGGTCTTCCGGCTTAGTTTGATAGGCGTGGGGGTCGTCTCCCGGCTTAATTAGACAGGTGGTGTCGATCGAACTTTGAGCTATTTCTTTAGTTATGTCGCAGATAACGCCAGTCGTGGTCACCACTTTGGGCAAGTTAGCGGCGGGACTGGCTTGAGTTTGAGTTGTGGCGGGACTCTCTGGCGCCCGATTGCTTGCGTTCTGTCCTCCACTGCACCCAACCACTCCGCAGCCAATTGCCAAAACAGCCGCACCGCATAATCTGCCGGTTTTTCCAGGGAAGTTCGTTAACATTTTCACTTTTGGAACGATAATCGTTATTGCTTTTTCGAGTTATCCTATTGTAGTAGCTACGAACAAGAATCGTTCTCAAAATCTCTAATTATGCTAGAAGTGCAAGACTTGGCTGTCAATTATCGCGGAATTTCGGCCCTCAACAGCGTGAATTTCCAGTTAGATCCCGGACAATTAACCGGTGTGTTCGGCCCCAACGGCGCGGGGAAAAGCACGATGGTGAAAGCGATGCTGGGATTGATCCCGGCCTGTCGGGGTTTGGTGAAATATCAGGGACGGCTGCTGAAGGAACAGTTGTCGCGGGTGGCTTATGTGCCGCAGCGATCGCAAATTGACTGGGATTATCCGATGACGGTGTGGAATGCGGTGATGATGGCGCGAACTGTCCAGACTGGTTGGTTTCGCAGCCCCTCGAAGCAGTCGCAAGAATTGGTGAAAGCGGCTTTGCTGCGGGTGGGAATGTGGGATTTGCGCGATCGGCAAATTGGCGAACTGTCTGGCGGACAGCAGCAGCGAATTTTCTTAGCAAGGTCGATCGCCCAACAAGCCGATTTATTCTTTTTCGACGAACCTTTTAACGCGATCGACAAAGCAACAGAAGAGATTATTTTTGATATTTTTGCCGAACTCAAAGCAGAAAATAAAACATTGTTAGTAATCAGCCACGATTTAGGCGAAACTTTAAAACTGTACGACAATTTATTATTGTTAAATAAGCAGTTAATTGCAACTGGTTCCTGCGGGGAAGTGCTCACCGCTGCTAATATTCAAAAAGCCTATGGATACGATTTAAGTTTTGTGACTGCATAAGGGCAAGAAATCTTTTCAACCGCCGATGAACGCAAATTAACGCAGATAATAATTTTATATCGGCGTTTCAAAAATAAGATTATTGATGTAAGTAATTCAATGCTAAACCTACTAATGGAACCCCTAAAATTTGAGTTCATGCGAAATGCGATCGCCGTTGGCATTTTGCTAGGAATTCTCTGCGCCGTTGTTGGCTCCTATTTAATTGTACAGCAAATGGGAATGATGATTGACATGATTGCCCATTCAGTATTAGCAGGATTGCCGGTGGCTTTTTCTTTAGGTTTCAATATTTCGATCGGCGCGTTTATATCGGGAATTATCAGCGCGGTAATTATGGCGTGGATTCAATCACAATCTCGTCTAAAGATAGATGCTGTGATGGCATTAATTTTATCTACATTCTTAGCAATTAGCGTCACGCTGATTAGCCTATTGCGGACAACCAAATTAGACCTAGACGGGTTTTTGTTCGGGAATATCTTGTCAGTTGCACCTGGTGACGTGCAGCAGACTTTTGTCATAACTTTGATTATTTTGGTAGCTGTTAAACTCCTTTACAAAGAATTGCTATTTTATACTTTTGACCCCCTGGGGGCGCAAGCGTCCGGTTTACCTGTCAACTGGATTTATTTGGGGATGATTTCGGCGATTACGCTGACGATTGTTGCGAGTTTGCAAACTGTGGGGGCGCTGTTAGTAATTTCTCTGTTAATCGGGCCGGGAATGACGGCGTATTTGTTGGTAAAAGAGCTACATTTAATGATGGGATTAGGAGCAATTATTGGGATTACAGCTAGCGTGACTGGTATGTATCTCAGCTATTATTGGAATATGCCCTCTGGTGCGGCAATTGTATTAGTTGTTTTTGGGTTATTTTTAGTAGCTTTGCTGTTCAGTCCCAGTCAAGGGATTTTGACAAGAAAGAGAGGATAACACTCCTGGACGCACAGGCTCTATCTGTTGTGCCTTTTTTACGCTTACTTACGCAAAAAGTAATTTAACGCCCTACTTATAACAGCTTGCTGGGATCGATCCCCGTAGGGACGCGGTAATGCCTAAGTCCCTACAAGGGCTACATATAGACGCACTTCGACGCTCAGAAACCGGGTTTTTTACTGGATATGCGGTCTGCAACGAAGTAGACGCTCGAAAAACCCGGTTTCTGGGCACCCGTGGGTAAGTCCTAAACTTTTCAATTGTTTATGTTTTGGTCAAACGGGTGCGTATGCGAACTTAGCGCCGCCCGAAGCCTTTGCCGCGCATAGACTTTGACCAAACCAGCAATTCGCCACCACCACCGCCGGCCGCGAGAAATTGACCATCGGGATGCCATGCGAGACAGGAAAAACCGCCCTCTGCACCTTTTAGAATTTGCAGCAATTGTTCTGCTTCGTACCACAAACAAACTTGACCGTCTGCGGATGCGGAAGCTAATAAAAATGTGGTAGGTTCAAAGGCGATCGCATTTACCACATTTTCATGCACTTCTAACGCCCAACCTTCCCAACCGACTCTTTCATCAGCGTCTCTTTCCCAGACAGAAATGCCTTGAGAACTCGAAGCCGCTAACAAAGGCGCACCCAAGGAATTAGTTTTATCAGACCAAGCTAACTCCCGAACTTTCCCGGGAAAACCCTGCATTACCCACGGTTGAGAACTGCCCCATTCATTAACAATTAGGGTGTTGTCCATATTGCCGCAAGCTAAATATTGCCCTGACGTATCCCAAGAAATTGCACCTGTTGCAGACGGTACTGACAAGACGTGCGGGTCTTCGTCCCAGTCTTCGCCGTTCCAAACTTTGACGCCTTGATAGCCGCTAACTGCCAGATATTTAACAACAGGATGCCATGCTAAATCGAGGATAGATGATGAGTCGAAATTCAGCGTTACTTCAACAACATCCTCCTCAGCATTCCAGACTTGAACGCAGCGGCCCATACTGAAAGCTAACTGATTGCAGTTGGGACTCCAAGCTAACTTGTCAACCCAGATGCGCTGGTTATCCAAATCAGCAATTAATTCGCCCGAATCGGCGCGCCAAATTCGCACTTTTCCGTCTTGTCCGCCAGCAGCTAGGAATTGACTGTCGGAGGAAAAAGACAAGCAATCGGCTGATTTATCCGTGGCAGTTTGTAGCGGTTGCAAGGACAATTCATTAACTGCCCCTACTTTCGCCAGCATCACTTCGCCCGCAGCGGAACAGACTGCTAAAGTTTTGCCGTCCGGCGACCAAGTAACAGCAGTTACGTAGTCAGACAGCATTTTTTTAGCGTGAAATTGCAGGGTTAGTTCACTTTTATTTGTCTTTTTGTTACCCATATTTATTGAATCTGAGATGTTGCACTCTTCTTAAGAACGGGCAAGATGCCCGTGCCACAAGAAATGAATTTTCTTCTTGTGGAACAGGCATCTTGCCTGTTCCCTTCCACAAAAGATGAATTTTCTTCTTGTGGAACAGGCATCTTGCCTGTTCCCTTCCACAAGAGATGAATTTTCTTCTTGTGGAACAGGCATCTTGCCTGTTCCCTTCCACAAGAGATGAATTTTCTTCTTGTGGAACAGGCATCTTGCCTGTTCCCTTCCACAAGAAATGAATTTTCTTCTTGTGGAACAGGCATCTTGCCTGTTCCTAAAAGGCTTATTAAAAATGTTTCAAGATGTCAGTTAAACCAGGCATTTACGGAAATCCTCTCGCAATTGATTTTCGTTTAAGTCGCGACCGATGAATACAAGCTCGTTTTTCGGAGTTTCTGTAGCCTTCCAAGGTCGATCCGGTCTGCCATCGAACAGCATATGCACTCCTTGAAAAACAAATCTGTTGTTTTCTCCGGCCATATTCAAAATGCCTTTGCTCCGAAAGATATTCGTGCCTTGAGTCCGCAACAATTCCTCAATCCAATCGCTAAATTTGTTGCCGTCAATAGCACCGGATTCTACTATTGCTACGGAAGTTACTGTTTCGTCGTGTTCGTGAGTGTGTTCGCCCAAAAAGTCTGGTTCGATTTCTAATGCCCGGTTCAAATCAAATGCTTTGACGCCCAACAAAGCATCCATTTGTAATTCAGCGTTGTGAGTACGGTAAATTTTTGCCATTGCATTCATGGCGCGAATTCGCTTTTCTAATTCTGCTAATTCTTCGTCAGTCACTAAATCAGTTTTGTTGAGCAAAACTACATCAGCAAATGCAATTTGTTCTTGAGCTTCGTCAGCGTCCCAGTGCTGCCAGATGTGCTTGGCATCAACTACCGTGACAACTGCATCTAGCAGTAATGTGTCCCGCATATCTTCGTCTACAAAAAATGTTTGAATTACGGGTGCGGGGTCGGCTAAACCTGTGGTTTCGATGACTATGTGATCGAATTTGTCTCGGCGCTTCATTAAGTTACCGATAATCCGAATTAAATCGCCTCGGACTGTACAGCAAATGCAGCCGTTGTTCATCTCGAAAATTTCTTCGTCGGCATCAATTATCAGTTGGTTGTCGATGCCTACTTCGCCGAACTCGTTGACGATGACTGCAACTTTTTTGCCGTGTTCCTCTGTTAAAATGCGGTTCAGTAGCGTAGTTTTGCCTGCACCTAAATAGCCTGTGAGAACGGTAACAGGAACTGATTCGATCGCCCCAGCACTCACCATACTTGACCTCGATTATTATACAATGATAACCATTATCGTTATTCTACACCAGACTTGGTGGCAGTGACCCCAATATTAAATAATGTTAATAAATTGTTCGTGAGAGCTTGGAGGGGCGAGTTTTACCAATAAAATTTGCTGCAATTCAAAATATCGATAAACCCGCCCCTCTCAGATGACAATTAATTGTTAATCATAGCTGCAATTCGATCGCGCTCTAACTCTCGACCGATCAGCACTAATTTGGTTTGGCGGAGTTCCGAAGGTTGCCAAGGGCGATCGTAAAAATATTCTATGCGCGAGCCCACACCTTGCAACACCATCCTCATCGGTTTCTTGGGAACCGCCACAAACCCTTTAATCCGATAGATTTCCTCCTGCTGCATCAAGGATTGCAGTTTTTTCACCAAAGCTTCAGGTTCAAATTCGCGATCGGCAATAAAGAAAGTCGAGTTAATATCATCATCGTGTTCGTGTTCCTCCTCAGCATCGTGGTGACTCGGACGAGACTCCAAATCATCCTCAACCGCCGCATTAAATCCCATTAGCACATCGGGGTTAATTTCGCCACCTTTGCAGGGCACAATTTTCACACTCGGACGCAACTCTTGTTGCAACCAGCTTTGGACTTTCTGGTGAGTTTCAGCATCTACGCGATCGACCTTCGTTAAAAGTACCATATCGGCACAGGCTAACTGGTCTTCAAACAATTCCTCGATCGGAGTTTCGTGATCTAAACTAGAATCAGCCTGCCGCTGTGCCATCAAAGCATCGATATCACCGACAAAAGTACCGCTAGCAACAGCTTCGCAATCGACAACAGCAACAACACCGTCTACTGTAGCACCCGTGCGAATTTCCGGCCAGCGGAAAGCTTGAATCAAAGGTTTAGGAAGTGCGAGGCCCGAAGTCTCAATTAAAATACAATCAATTTGTTCTCGGCGCTTCAACAATTCCTGCATAGTCGGCAAGAATTCCTCTTGAACAGTGCAGCAAAGACAACCATTTGTTAGTTCAACAATATTGCTGCTGACATTTTCTTCTTCGTCGCAAACTTGGCAATCGCGCAGCAGTTCTCCGTCAATCCCGATTTCGCCAAATTCGTTCACCAGAACAGCGATGCGGCGACCTTGATTATTTTGCAATAAGTGGCGAATTAAGGTAGTTTTGCCGCTACCGAGAAAACCAGTGATGACAGTAACAGGAATTTTGTGCATTGATAATTTAGTTGTTGTAGTGTGATTGAATATCTTTCAATTTTGGGTCAGTCAATTGCTGACAGGAAACTCGTTAAACCCACAGTCCGGCAGGGGTTTAAACCCCTGCCTCAAAGCGAAAGTCCTCTCAAGAGGACTAATGAGTTTAAAATTTTTATTCTCAGTCCTCTTTAGAGGACTTTCGCTATTAGCCAGGGACTTAAGTCCCTGGCGGATTAGTGGCCTTAGTTATCGCCGATGGGCAAAGCCTGGAAGGAAAGAGCTTAATTTCCCAGCGGAGGAATCTTTGCTAAAACACCTTTTTTCAGAGCTTGAGGACGCTCAGACCAAGGCAACAAACCGTCCGGTTTAGCATAGTATTGACCCGCGCATTCGAGTACAGCCTCAATACTTTCTGACTCATTTGCTGGTAAATCACCAAACAGATAAGTGTACTTTCCAACAGCAGCAAAAGACACCGCACAAGAGTGACTGCAAGCACTCATGCACTCAACCTCTTGAATCTCAAATTTATCAGAAAACTCCCAATCTTTAGCGAGTTGCGACAAATTTTCCATGAATTGTTGACCGCCGCTTTTGCCTTCGCGCTTGCCGTTTTTCCAAACACTAGCGCAAGCAGTGCAAACAAATAGACTGTGCTTTGTGCGTACAGCCGTGTTAATTCCATCCATCATCCGTACCTCGCAGATGCGTTCAAAAGTGAGTTAGATATCGGCGGGCATTCTGACTTTAGAAAGCACAAGGGTTTCATTACAGTTGCGGGACAGCGCCGGACTTGCACCGAACTTTCCCCGTTTCCTCTAGCGACTGCTCCCCGCTAGAACCGATCGCGAAATCACATCATACCGCACTTGCCGCCTTTTTGGAAAAAAGTTATGTTGGTAACGTCAATCCATCAAAAAAAAAATAACTCTTTGTGGAACAGGCATCTTGCCTGTTGCTGACAGGATATAACCCCACAAAAAAAAATAACTCTTTGTGGAACAGGCATCTTGCCTGTTGCTGACAGGATAGAAACCCATCCCCAAAAAATTCCCTGTTTGTGTAACAGGCATCTTGCCTGTTAATGACGGGCTAGAAGCCCATCCCACAAGAACATTACTACAAACTATATGAACGCCTTCCCCGATTTGTCCACTCACGGCTATCAGATTGAAAAAGAACTCGGACACAACAGTCTCGGCGGCCGAGTTACATACTTAGCGAAAAATACGAATACTCAAAAATTAGTTGTAATTAAGCAATTTCAATTTGCCCAATTAGGTGCTAGCTGGACAGAATACGAAGCTTACGAACAAGAAATTAAAGTTTTGCAAAAACTGGATTTTCCGGGCATTCCCCGTTATCTCGATTCTTTTCAAACTGACAGCGGTTTCTGCATGGTGCAGGAATACAAAAATGCCGAATCTGCTGTCGCGCGGACTTTTTCGCCGCCGGATATCAAGCAAATTGCAATCGCCACTTTAGAGATTTTAGTTGACCTGCAAGCTCAGAAACCGCCGATAATTCACCGCGACATTAAGCCAGAAAACTTGTTAATAGATGACGAACTCAAGGTTTATTTAGTAGATTTCGGTTTTGCTCGGCTAGGAGGTGGAAATATCGCGGCTAGCAGCGTCGTCAAAGGCACGATGGGATTCATGCCACCGGAACAAATGTTCAACCGAGAATTAACCAAAGCCTCGGATCTTTACGGCTTGGGGATAACGCTGATTTGCTTGTTAACTGGTACGAAATCTGCGGATGTCGGCAACTTGATCGATGCTAATTATAGCATTCATTATCGGCATTTAGTACCGCCGTTGCAGCAGGGTTGGATGAACTGGCTGGAAAGGATGGTAGCACCGAGACTGCAAGACCGATACAAGTCAGCGGCTGATGCTTTAGCCGTTCTGCAATCTCTCGATGTTACCCGCTTGCCGAAAGTCAGAAGTAATCGCGATCGCCTGGAATTAACCGCTACAGAATTGGGAGAAACAATAAAAGAAATAATCGAAATTAGCAACCCAATTCCAGATACAATGCTTGCGGGCCGATGGGAAGTTGCCGCCCATCCGAACGACCCGCCACACACACCTTACGACCACCATTGGATCTCGTTTGAGCCGCAGAAATTTGATAGCAATAATGTTGCTTGCCAAATCCTAGTTGATACCAAACAATTGCTGGCAAGTCAAGCTTATGAGCGCTATATAATCTTGCATACTAATTCTGACCCCGACACTTATAAACTCAAAATCAAAGTCACAACAGCTCCCCTCCCTATACCAGAACTAACTACTTTATTGTCTAAAGGCAACCTGATTTTTATCTGCTGCTTGGTGTTATTCGGCTTTCTCTTTAACAGGGGCGACGCCTATGACATTGCTTTCGGTATTATTATGAGCTTAGTCTATGGATTTGCAGTTGCTGAAATCACGCTCTTAGCCGAATCAAATGGAAATAAAAAAACTTGGGTAGGAGGATTATTTGGAGCGCTAATAGGATTAATTTTATTATATTTTTTGGGTCGGTCTGTTTTTATTGAACTTGTTGGTAATTTCCCCAAATCGAACAATACAATTCTATCAATTGCTGCCTCGCTCTGGATGGTAATTGCGCCGATATTCTTTAGTTTATGTGGAGCTGCACTTGGAAGTATGATGAATAGGGCTTTGGCTATGACTCTGGCTATTATCCTGCAATTTTTATTATTTGCATTGGTTATTCTCGGGGCAATGATCGAGGGTGAGGGTTCCTGGTCCGCATTTTTTATTTTGCTAACCAATTGGTGTTGCATGATAGTTTATACGATTTTTCATAATCCGATTGACGAGCAGACTACCCTGAGAAGAATTATTAACATAGATCTCAACAAAAGAAAATTTCTATTTTCTGGATTTTGTACTAGCTTGCTAGTAGCATTTCGACTGTTTTTAAACGTTGTCACTCAACGAGAATGGGTTGAACCAATGGAAATAGTAGCTGTAGGAGGAGCGACAATCGCCTCTTTAGCTGTCACGGCTATTCCATTACTTGAGATGATTGTTTTTAAGCCGAAGAGAATTATTGCTAATTATCGCAAATTACAAGCAAGTTTAATTAAACCTTAAATAATTGCTCGCTTGTTTTACTGATTTTTTGAGGACTGAAGTCCTTACTACAAACCTTTTTGGAACTGAAGTTGTGATTGCCAAGCTATGAATGATTTTCCTGATTTTTCCAATTACGGCTATCAAGTAACTCGCGAACTCGGCCACAACCGCGCGGGCGGGAGAGTTACCTATCTCGCTACCGAAATTAATACCAAACGTTCCGTTGTTGTCAAACAATTTCAATTTGCCCAGACAGGTGCTAATTGGGCGGAATATCAAGCTTATGAAAAAGAAATTCAGATTTTGCGGGCACTCGATAACCCCAACATTCCCCGTTATTTAGATTCTTTCCAAACTGCATCGGGTTTCTGCATGGTACAGGAATACAAAAATGCTAATTCCCTCGCAACTTCGCCGCAGCAAACACCGCAAAAAACCAAGCAAATTGCTATCTCTGTGTTAGAAATACTCAAATACCTGCAAAACCGGGTGCCGCCAGTTATCCACCGAGATTTAAAGCCGGAAAATATCTTGGTGGACGATCGCCTCAATGTCAGCCTTGTCGATTTCGGATTTGCTAGAATCGGGGGGGGAGAAGTCGCTGCCAGCAGCGTTGTCAAAGGCACGTTGGGCTTTATGCCGCCAGAACAAATGTTCAACCGCCAGCTAACAGTCGCATCCGATTTATACAGCCTCGGCGCCACGCTAATTTGCTTGCTAACCGGCATCAATTCTACCGAAATTGGCAGCTTTATGGACGACACGGGGCGGATTAATTTTAAACATAGCTTACCGCAGCTAACTCCAGAATTTCTTGACTGGCTGCAAAAAATGGTGGAACCGAATTTTAAACACCGCTATGCTTCTGCAGATGCAGCCCTCAATGATTTAATTTCCCTGGAGGTAGTTCGCCAGCCTAAAAAATCAAAACTTGCACTGATATCAATCGGAGTGTTGACAGCAAGTGCTGCTATTTTTCTCCAGTTTATCCTGAAATATCCTGAACTTCAACAAGTAGTTAAATCCCAACCAGAAACCAGCCAACAGAATTTAAAACCTGTGACTCAAGTGATGTTAACTAGCGAACTAAAATCCCAACAAATTATAGATTTTGTGTCTTTAAAAAAACAGCAGAAAGTCTATTTTGCTGTCAGTGTCACTAACTTGTCAAAGGGAGAATATGAAGGTATTTGTAGGGTATTTGACTCTCAAGGAAAATTGGCAGCCCAGGGTATATCTCGTTTAAGAACAACGGCAGATCGACTAAATACTTGGTGCGGGTACAATTTTACAAAGGATGCCAAGCCTGGGAATTGGAAGTTTAAATTTTATTTAGACAATCAAAGAATGGCGCAAAATAGTTTAAAGGTATTACCTTAAAATATGTGTACCGGGCGGGCAGTGAATTTCTGTGCCGTCAAAAGTGGGCTGCGTCGGATTGCTTCGATAGCCCTCCTTTTCCGGCTCGCTTTGGCAGATGGCTGAAATAGTTGTTAGTTGATTGCTAACATCTTTTTTGAAAGCAAATACTGCTCCTATGTATACTGCACCGTAGTCTTTTTCCCCTTCCATAGAGTAATCCATAGGTATAGCAATCGCGATCGCGGTTTCAAATTGTGCTGGTTCGCGCTTATTCTCCAACGTTTGAACTGGCTTCATTAATGATGACTGAATTTGACGCCTATAGTTATCTCTGCCGCCACCTTGTAGACCCAACCCTTCCAGGGAATCACTAAATTTGTTATTTTTTGCATAGTAATCTTCCTGCGCTTTATTTATCGAAGCCATATCTGATTCTGCTGCCCAAGATTTGCCACTACTTAAGATTTTAATAGTGTTAAGTTTGAAATTGTAAAAAGATGCTAGTAGGCCAGCCATAAAACCGCTGTAAATTACAGTCCGTACCAGCACACTGGATACTAAAAATCTGATTTTTTTACTTGTTTTATTTATATCTGTTGACATTTTTTTAACTGTCATAAAGTAAATTTGCCAAGCTTGTAGGGTGCGCCACAAGCACCCTACAAATTACAAATTATGCAGTTTCGTGCTGTTTGTGCCATGCGGGATGCCACAGCAATTCAGCAGTCGATCGCTTCTCGACCATTTCAGGAGTAATCGTACAGTTAGCCACATCCTTGCGAGAAGGCAACTCGTACATGACATCGAGCATTAACTCCTCTAAAATGCTGCGGAGAGCTCTCGCGCCGGTTTTGCGACGATAGGCCTCCTGGGCGATCGCCCGTAGCGCTTCCGGCTGGAATTCCAATTCCACGCTGTCCATCTTCAACAGCTTTTGATACTGCTTTACCAGCGCATTCCGGGGCTCGGTCAATATCTGCATCAAAGCTGCTTCATCCAGCGGCGAAATCACCGTCACCACCGGTATCCGCCCCACAAACTCAGGAATCAAACCAAACTTGACTAAATCGTCCGGCTGTACCTGCTGCAAAATATCAGCGGCCCGCTTGTCTTTCGCCGGCAAAGTCGAGTTGCTGTCGCTTTCTGTTGGCTGAATAAAGCCCAAGGATTTTTTACCCAAACGCTGTTCAACTATTTTTTCCAAACCGACAAAAGCACCGCCACAAATAAATAGAATTTTGCTAGTGTCAACTTGAATAAAATCTTGGTAAGGATGTTTGCGGCCGCCTTGCGGGGGCACGTTAACCACTGTTCCTTCCAACATTTTTAGCAGCGCTTGCTGCACTCCTTCTCCCGATACATCCCTAGTGATCGAAGTGTTTTCGCTTTTGCGAGCAATCTTGTCAATTTCATCAATATAAATAATGCCCCGCTGCGCCGCTTCGACATCAAAATCCGACATTTGCAACAGCCGCAGCAAGATATTTTCTACATCGTCGCCGACATATCCAGCTTCTGTCAGTGTCGTCGCATCCGCTACCGCAAACGGAACTTCCAGCATTTGCGCCAAACTTTGCGCTAACAAAGTTTTGCCACAACCTGTCGGCCCGACTAGCAGGATGTTGGATTTTTGCAGTTCTACATCGCTGTCAGGGGAAGACTTGTCGCTATCTTTAGCTTGGTCAACGCTCAAGCGCTTGTAGTGGTTATAAACTGCTACAGAAAGGACTTTTTTTGCTGAATGCTGGCCGATGACGTGGTTGTCTAAATGCTGCTTAATCTCTGTTGGTTTCGGAATTTGAGCTAAAACGATTTTCGATTTATTCGATCGACCCGGGCGCCGCGTTCCTTGTCCCTGAGACTCTCGCACCTCTGATTGGGGAATCTGTTGACCAATTGTTTTACTGGAGTCAAAGAACTCCTCCTCTAAAATTTCATTGCACAGTTCCACGCATTCATCGCAAATGTAGACGCCGGGCCCAGCGATTAACTTGCGGACGTACTCTTGCGACTTGCCGCAAAACGAGCATCTGAGATGGGAGTCATATTTTGACATATTTGCCTCTTACTTTACGGTTGCGGTTGCTTGTTTCGACTGGGGAAGTTGCCGCGGGAGCGACCTTAGCTTTGCCCTAGAAGGGTTTCCCGATCGGATACCCAAGCCAGTCAAGCTTCGCGATCTCTATTTCTAAGTTAACACTTTTGAGGCTTCAGTCATTAGTCATGAGTCATTCGAGCAAATTTGAATTTTTATTTTTCACTTGAAAGTAAAGCGGCCCGGGCTTACCATTTTTTGTATTCCAAAAATTTTCCCGACATAATTATTTTCACTCGATCGCCTTTTGGGTCTGCTTCTTTCTCGACATCCATAGTAAAGTCGATCGCGCTCATAATCCCGTCACCAAATTTTTCTTGAATCACTGCTTTGAGTGGCATCCCGTAAACCTGCATTATTTCATAGAATCGATAAATCAGAGGGTCAACTGGAACCGAGGCATCCAAAGAACCTTTTAAGGCAGGTTCACAGAGAACTGCAGCCGTCTCGCTATCTAGTCCCAAAGCCGAGACAATTTTCTCGGCTTCATCTGCTGATGCGGTAGCTTGACGGTAAATAACCGCGGCAATCCAAACTTCGTCGCGCCCCAAAACTTTTTCCAAATCTGCAAAACTAATTCCCTTAGCTTTTTTAGCCGCCAAAAGCTTTTCTGTAATTCCTGAAATTGCCATTAAATATTCTCCCCTTCACTTCTGTGTCAGATGTGAAATATGTCTCACATTTTGGTAAGTTTGTCAAGACTAATTTGAGAAAAAAAATCGATTTGATAGCTCGGAACTTCAGCAAAAGTTGGTCTCGTCAACCCCCACAACTCATACAATTTGAGATTTGAGATTTGAAATGTTAGATTGGCAATTACTGATGACTATCAGGGTTGAGAGCTAGTCAACAGTTGCATTCTTTTTGCCAACTGGTATCACAACTGATACAACTGATACATCCTAAAATAACTCATAACAGCCCTGCGACAATGGTACAGTTGGCAGTATATGTAATAAAAGTTACACACGCAAAGGCCTTCGGCGTTCGGCAAACGGCTGAATTTTGATCGTGCTAGCCTGAAGCTCAATCCTCGCTCACGCAAGCAAAGCCCCTTTACACTCAAAACCGGCAACTGACAAAAGTATGGAGATTCAGACCAAAGATTACACGATCCAGTACGATCGCGCTACGCAAACAGTCACCTGTAGCGGCTCGTTCCGACTCAGCCAGGTGGAAGAATACGCACCGATCGTCGATCTGCTCAACGAAGTCGCTGACTCCTGCCCAAACACGGTGACTCTAGACTTGCGAAAGCTAGAATTTTTAAATAGTTCTGGAATGAATATTGTCTCAAAATTTGTGATCAAAGTGCGCCAGCAAAAAAATATTCAAATCGCCATCAAAGGTTCTACACAGATCCCCTGGCAGATCAAATCCCTGAAGAACTTGCAGCGGCTGATGCCTTCCTTGCACTTAGAATTGGAATAGTGAACTACCCAACACCCATCTGAGTACAGATAGGGTGTGGGCTTCCCAATTCAACGGGGATTGCCTCAGCCTTCATGGATTTTTTACGTCCTGATGACTTTGGTCTGACATCCCCTCCAAGGGCAGAAGCGCTAGTTCCTAACGCCAAAACTCGCAAGCCTTCGTTTCTAATATTTATTGCAGCGTTGATGTCTCTATCATGCCGCCTTTGACAGTGCGGACAATCTACAAGTCTTACACCCAATGAATCATATCCTTTTTGCAGTATTGGGATTGGTAGTAGAGTCTCGTTACAAAGTTGAGACGATGGGAAAAACCGCCCTATTTCTTGGTAGGTGTGACCAAATCTTTCGGCTTTGTACTTGAGCATAGTTAAAAAAATTCCCCATCCTTGGTCTGATATTGCTTTTGCCAAGTTGGGATTTTTAACCACATTCTTAACTGCCAAATCTTCTACACAAATAACTTGGTTTTCGTATGCTATCTTGCGAGATAGCACGCGCGAGAAAGTCTTCTCTTACTCTAGCTAGTTTGCTAGATACTTTGGCAACCAAAAGTTTAGCCTTGCGACGCTTGTTAGATGTTTTATCCGTCTTTCTAGCTAATTTCTTTTGTTTGCGTTTTCTATTCTTTTCTAGCTTAGCCAATTGCTTCTTAGGTAGGTTGTATTGTGAACCCTCTGAAGTTATAGCAAAGTTTTTCAACCCCAAATCAACACCGATAGCTTGTCTAATTGCGACTACGGGCGTATCTTCTTGGTTAAAAAGAATAGAAGCATAATACCTACCATCTGCGTTTCTCGATATTGTTACAGTCGTGAATTTAGCATCAGGCAGGTCTTTGTGAACTACGGCTTTTATTAACCCCAAATTCCCCGGAAACTTGATTACAGAATACTGTGCCATTAGTTTCACATTTTGGGGATATTGAATCGATTGCTTACCATGTTTAGATTTGAATCTAGGAAATTTAGCCCGTCCTTCAAAAAAATTGACAAACGCACTTGAAAAATTGAATGTTACTCGTTGTAAGACCTGACTATAAGCCAGTCCTAACCATTCATATTCCTTTTTCAAACCTGGAAGCAACTTGTCCATCGCAGCTTTAGAAAGACCTTTCCTAGTTTCTTTATACGCAGTAGTAGTGGCATTGAGCATATAATTCCACAACCATCGAGTATTGCCAAAACATTGAGCCAAGTAGGATTCCTGCTCGTCGGTAGGATAAATTCTGATTTTCACTGCTCTGTACATGGCATCGACCTTACCGTGCTTACCTATTCACGGTAACATAAATAATGAATGAAAAATATGTCAACTCACAACAAATATTTTGCTTGTTTCCTACCTGTCCTCGAACCTCGCTGTCGCATAGGTCAGAGGACTGTCGTCAACTGACCTGGGTACAGCTACAGTGTGAGCCTTCTTGCTGTTATAGGTAAAGATGAATCCTCGGCTAAGTCCGGGAACCAGGATGAGGGTGGCTGAAGTTAATCGGAATAAGTCATAGTTAAACTAGCACAAAACCGTAAAAAACTTCAGAACCGACTAAAAATTACCAATTTTCAATTGCTATGCAGGAAGAACCATCGACAGAACAGCTACTTTTCGACGTTCAGCGGCTGAGTGCGGAACTTGAAAACTTGAAGCGCGAAAAGGTTGACCTAGAACTTTTGCTGGAGACTACCACCGAACATTCAGATACGATGGAAGCTCACTTGCTGAGCAAAGCTGAGTTGGCGCTGCGTTCAAGCGAAGAGCAGTTTCGGGCGATCGCCTCGGCAACTCCCGTGCCGATATTAGTTTCTCGCCTCTGTGACGGCTTAATTATGTATGCGAACGCTCAATTGGCTTCTCTCCTGAACATACCCCTAGAAAAATTGATCGGCTGCAGCACTCCAGACTTTTACTTGAACCCTGCCGATCGCCCAAAGGTACTTGAGGCACTTGCTCAAAACGGATACCTCCAAAACTACGAACTCCACTGCAAAAAGTCAGACGGCACCCCTTTCTGGGCGATGATCTCGGTTGAGTCGCTGATGTTTAACGGTCAGCAGACGGCATTATGCGCCTTGTACGACCTCACCCAGCGCAAGGAAGCAGAACAAACCCTCCAAGAGAGCGAAAAGCGGCTCCGCCGCCAGAGTTTGGCTTTGTTGCAGCTAGGTAGGCAGAGGACTCTCAACAGCGGTGCGCTGAATGTGGGAATTCGCGAAATTACCGAGGCGGCCGCCCGCACTTTGGATGTGGAAAAAGTCAGCGTCTGGCTTTACAACCCGGGAAGATTTGGAACTCGCTACCCGATCGATCCTCAGCTAAATTTTACCGAGAGAGCGATCGCCCACAGCCAAACAGAGCCACTCGATACAGAGGCCACTGCCTCAGAGCAACACGAGGGGGTGAATCATTCTAAGTTTAAAATGCCCAACCTCAAATTAGTTTGTCTCGACTTGTACGATCGCACCCAGGAGAATCATTTGAGCCGGGAGTCCATATCGGCAAGCGATTTAAATTTATCAAGTTTAGATGTTGAAGGCGACGCACCGGGGGAAAATTTGCGATCGGACAATGCTTTAGAACCTACGGCAAAGACTCAAAAATCTCTACAAACAGATTTGTCCCACTCATCTTCGGTAGCCGAACATTCCGCTGTGCTGCCAAATTCCAGCCAGCCCAATTCATCCATATTAAATGTAGCAATTAGGCTCGGCGGGCAGATCGTGGGCATCCTCTCTCTCGAACATATCGGCGCGCCCCGCCAGTGGGCTCTGGAGGAGCGCACCTTTGCTGATTCTTTGGCAAATTTGGTAGCGCTGGCGATCGAAGGATTTGAGCGCCAGCGGGCTCAGGAAGCACTCTCCAAAGCCAAAGCGCAGCTAGAAATGACCGTCGATCAGCGCACCGCTCAACTCACCACCGCCAATAAACTGCTCCGCATCGAAATTGCCGAGCGCAAAAGAGCCGAAATAGCCTTGCAAGAAGCCTTACACAAAGCAGAAGCAGCTTCGAGAGCTAAAAGCACTTTTTTAGCCAATATGAGCCACGAGCTGCGGACACCGCTAAACGCAATTATCGGTTACAGCGAAATGCTACAAGAAGAAGCACGGGAATCGGGACTCGAAGACATCATTCCCGATACCCAAAAAATTTATAACGCCGGCAAACACTTGCTGACTTTAATTAACGATATTCTAGACCTTTCTAAGATAGAAGCCGGTCGGATGGAGCTTTATTTAGAAAAATTTGACCTCAGTAATTTAATAGAAGAAGTCGTTGCAACTTTGCACCCTTTGGTCGAAAAAAATCACAACCAATTGCAAGTTTCTTGCTCTGAAAACTTGGGATTAATGTATGCAGATTTGACTAAAGTCCGGCAAATTCTGTTTAATTTGCTATCCAATGCCCTGAAGTTTACCGAAGGTGGAACGGTGCTGTTGAGCGCGACTCGCGAACCGGCAGGCGGAAGGGATTGGGTTTATTTGCAGGTATCTGATACGGGGATTGGAATGTCGGCCGAACAGCAGCAGGGTGTGTTTGAACCTTTTATTCAAGGGGACGCTTCGACTACTCGCAAGTACGGCGGCACCGGTTTGGGATTGGCCATTAGCCGCTTGTTTTGCCAGATGATGGGCGGCGATATCACGGTTGAGAGTCAGTTGGATGTTGGCTCTACTTTTACTGTTAACTTAAAGGCAGAAGTTGATATTAGTTAAAAGCAAGTTGGGCCACTATAAATGTAGGGGATTTAAGGGATTTAACGGGTGGGGTTGGACCAGGAATTTTGTACCGGATTTAACGGATGGCAAAAGAGGGAATAATTTCCCAATTACCCATTCCCCCCTTACCAATTAGCCATTACCAATTACCCATTCGCTTTTTAATTGTGACACCGATCGCGATCGACCTCTGTTGTCGATCACACAGTAGCATTTTTTTTCAGCCTAGAATACGTATATTATCCCAAAATTGTCCTGCAGGCACGATCGGGCGCCTCGCTGCATTTACAAATCCCACCTCAACCTAATTAAGGGGGTGGGGGGTTGCTTCCAGAAGGGCAATTTGGTAAAAGTAATGCTATGGTCGCGAAGCAGTAGAAGGCAAAAGTTAACAGGAAATCAGGAAGTTTCAAAAGTCTCTGGACGCAGAAACACACTTCTGCTTTTTACCTTCATACTGCTTGTACAGGCGAGATAGCACTGCTGCTGAAAGCAATGCACAATTTCTCAGAATCAAAGGAGTGCATCTACATGATTAAACCTTGCAGTCAACCGCTACAAATAAATCCTTTTACTTGTTATCGCGATCCGGCTACAGGCAGGTGGACTACTGTAGTTACAAGTGTTCCAAACACTTGCGAAACAGACTCTAGTTTAAAAGCAGAAGCCGAAGGCGAAAACGAAGGTAAAGCAGAAACGATCCTTTCTGCTCCGCCTGCTGTCTCGGTGTCGAAAAAAGTCCTTTCTTTCTCCGTGCCTCAGTTTAAACACCGTGCCAAAAAATCTGCTGTTAGTGTCAGCAGGTAGCTATCGCAGGGGTCTAATCTAGTTTCCACGGTTAGTCCCCGGCGCTCGTCAAACAAAACAAAACAAACTTATCCATAGCCTAAACAGCCAAAAAGCGATATACTGGCAGCAAACTTTCTCCTTCAATATCCGTGAAGTATTTGCTCGATCGCTGCCTCCACTTTGTATGGACAGACCGACCAATTCGCCAGCGGGGAACAGTCATCATTGCTATTCCCATGATTCTTCTGTTTGCTTCGCTGCTAGCAATTGCACGCCTCCGGGAGATTACCCTACAGATAAGAGAGCGAGCAGATACTAATAGGGAAATACTTCAGGAAACTAACCGCTTGTTAACCCTCGTGGTGGATGCGGAAACCGGCATTCGAGGTTACGGGTTGACGAAGCGCCCCCAATTTCTCTCACCTTACTTAGAAGCCAAGAAGAGTTTGCCTCCGCTACTGGCTGAACTCAAGGTTATGCTTCAAGAAAATCAACTGCAAGCTCAGCGATTTGAAGGTATAAAAAAAAGTACCGAAGAGCATATAAATTTCTTGCAAAACACTTTGAATAAGCTCGACAGTTCGGCAACAAGCGTGCAGTCGCCGGAAATAATTGAGGTGTTCACTCAAGGCAAATTGAGGAGGGATAACCTGCGCGCAAAAATTAATACCTTTTATGATGCCGGCGAAGCCTACCAGAAAGCTCTAGATGAGCAAAGACGAGGTTTGATAGATTTCACTAATTTTGTGCAAGTTGCGGGTTTGCTTTCCGGCTGTTTGGGTGCAGGGGCTTCCTGGTATTTATTTGATAGTTTAGAGAAGGAATTGAGGAAGCGCGAAGCTGGCTTGGAAGAAAGTAAAACTCGCATTCAAGCTGTGGTAGACAATGCGGCTGACGGTATTATTACTTTGGACGCACAGGGAAATATTGAGTCTTTTAATAGGGCAGCAGAAAAGATTTTTGGCGAGAAAGCCGATCGAATAATTGGCTCGAACCTGCGGCGGCTGATAGCTCAACCGCAGCCGAACAGCAGCGTGGGGGATTATTCAATCGAATATTTTGTGTTACATCCCGATACTACGCTGAAGACTTACCAGCAAGAAACAGTTGGACTTCACCACGACGGAACTAAGTTTCCGATGGAGTTAGCTATCAGCGAAATGCGTCTGGCAAATCAACACTTGTTTATTGCTATTTGCCGCGATGCCAGAGGACGGAAACAAGCCGAGGAAACTCTGCGAAAGCAAGCGCAAATGCTGGATTTGGCAAACGATACCATCGCGGTACTAGACTTGAACGGGGCGATTGCTTATTGGAATTCGGGGGCAAAGTGGCTCTACGGCTGGCGGAAGTCACAAGCCATAGGAAAAAATATTCACCAGCTTTTACAAACAGAATGGACTCAACCTTTTGAGGTAATTCAAAAAGTCTTTTTCGAGCGGGGTTCTTGGCAAGGGGAACTGGTGCGTACCAAGGAAGACGGCACAAAAATAACGGTGGCAAGCCGATGGACTTTGCAGCACGACGATCAAAATCAACCGGTGGCTATTTTGGAAATCAGCAACGATATTAGCGATCGCAAACGCTCAGAAATTGCTTTGGCCCAAAGCGCGCAGCGGTTTCGCGCCACTTTTGAGCAGGCGGCAGTCGGCATGGTTCAAACCAGTGTGGAAGGCAAATTTCTGTTAGTCAATCAAAAACTTTGCGAAATTTTGGGATACAGCCGCCAAGAATTGGGGGAGAAAAGATTTCACGACATTACTTGGCCCGGAGATTTGGCAAGCGAACTGGAACTTTTGCGCCAATTATTAGCAGGAGAAATTGAAAATTTCTCTCTGGAAAAGCGCTACATCTGCAAAGATGGAGAGTTGGTGTGGGCAAACTTAACGGTTTCGCTGCTGCGAGAACAAGATGGCAGTCAGTTTCTGATGGGTGTGGTAGAAGATATTAGGGAGCGCAAAAAAGTGGAGGAATCGCTGCGGTTGCGCGCTCAAGAATTGAGGTTGACAGCCCAAAATCTGGCTCAAACGACGAATGTTTTAAGGAAGCGGAATCAAGAATTAGACCAGTTTGCTTATGTAGTTTCTCACGATTTGAAAGCGCCGCTCAGGGCGATCGCAAATCTCAGCAGTTGGATAGAAGAAGACCTCAGCGAGTCGATGACAGAGGATACTCTGCACCAAATGAACCTGCTGCGCGGCAGAGTTCACCGCATGGAAGGTTTGATTGAGGGACTGCTGCAATATTCCCGCGTCGGACGGATTCAAGTGCCTTCAGAAATGGTAAAAGTTGAGAATTTATTAGAAGAAATTATTGATTCGTTGGCGCCGCCGCCTGAATTTGAGGTGAAAGTTGAACCGGGAATGCCAACTTTTGTCACCGAAAAATTGCCGCTACAGCAGGTTTTTTCTAATTTAATTAGCAACGCAATTAAGCATAACCGAGCTGAATCGGGTTATGTAAAAATATCGGTTAAAGAGTTAGATAATTTTTACGAGTTTTCTGTAGAGGATGACGGGCCGGGGATTGCTCCTCAATATCACGATAAAGTTTTTGTGATTTTTCAGACCTTGGAAGCTCGCGATAAAGTAGAAAATACTGGGATTGGTTTGTCGCTGGTGAAAAAAATTGTCGAAGGTCAAGGGGGCAGTATTTCCCTCGAATCTGCCGAAGGTGAGGGAGCCACTTTTCGGTTTACTTGGCCCAAGCAACCTATTAGCCAAGATGGAAAATAAAACAACTTTAAAGGTAGGATGTTTGCGGAGCGCCGCGATCCAAAGAGTAAATGTAGGGTGCACCCTGACTGCCAAGAACCAGATAGCGACTGTTTAAACTGCATCACAACGGATTTCGATGATAAATCCATCAGGATCGTAAAAGTAAATGCCGCGTCCTGTAGCGCGAGTGACGGGGCCGCTGTCGATCGCAATTTGATTTGACTTTAGCACTTCCAGAGCGCGATCGAACAAATCCGGCTCTATATCGAAGGCTAAGTGGTTGGCGCGGGTAAAAGCTTTCTCCGGGTCTGGGTTTGGCGGTTCTAAGTCGGGCTGCCAAAATAAGTCAATAACAGTGCCGTCAGGGGTAACGAAATTCGCGACTTTACCAGCGGCTACCATTTCTGTTAAAGTTGCGGGAATTTCTGCACCTGTTAGTTCGTGCAGGCCGAGAATTGTACCGTAGAAGTGGCGGGAAGCTTTCATGTCGCGCACGTTTAAAGCGATATGGTGAACGCGGCGCAAATTCCCTGGCGCGAGGGCAATTTTGACGTTGTTTTGGGTAGTTTGCATGATTGTCAATTGCGAATGTTCAAATTAAATCTAGTTTGATTTATTCAGATCCTCTGCTGTAAAATAAGCATTTTAAGTGGGTAGTGAGGACTGGAACCCTCCGATTTCTAGGAGGACTTCAGCCCTCGCTACAAAGACTTTTATTCAGACCGTGCGATCGCACATCATCTCGATTAGTATTATTTTTCTTTAGGAAACGAGCCCACGCCTACAAATAGCATTGCCAGACCACCTGCCAGAATTGCGAAGGCAAGTAAACCTACCACTAAATCTAATCCCGATGTATTTTCCATTAAATTAAAACTTTCTCCAATTAAATACAATTATCGGTATTTGTTCATGGTTGAGTGCTTGCACACAATGGGGAAGAGCGCAAGAAAAAAATTAGCTCTTAACTTCTTAGAAAAAAAGCCTATTAATTTCTTCCGTCTTCCCTAAACATCCATCCCTTAAATCCGTTAAATTCTGTACACTGCTTATTTGCCGAACTTCTTATTTTGCCAATTCTCGATCGATAGCAGCGATCAGTTCGGGCGAATCGGGACCAACACTGCTGCGGAATCTAGCAACCACTTCACCCTGTTTGCTAACTAAGAATTTCTCAAAATTCCAGGAAACCTCACCCTTGGGATCGACTGCATTCGTAAGCTTAGCGTACAGCGGGTGCTGCTGAGTGCCTTTAGCGCGTACTTTGTCAAATAATTCAAAGGTGACGCCGTACTTTGTAGTACAAAAATTGACGATTTCTGGATTACTTCCGGGTTCTTGACCTCCGAAGTCGTTACAGGGAAATCCTAAAACACGGAGTCCAGCCGCGCTGTACTTCTGGCTCAATTCTTCGAGCCCTTTGTATTGAGGTGTATAACCACATTTGGAAGCTACATTAACTATCAAGAGTACCTTGCCAGCGTACTCTCCTAGCTGCTTGTCTTCGCCTGCGATCGTTTTTACTTTAATGTCGGAGATTGTGCTGGGCATTTTCAAATACTTTTAAATTTGACCACCACAATTTTACCGCAATTCGCTACAATTTTGTCTAGAAGTCGATCGCTAAAAATTTCAAGCTCCCGGTCGGGGCGGGTTGACGGATCTCAGGCTTACATTATAGATATGGGTGAACCGCCCCTACCAAAGTTACGGTTAATTTACCGAACACTATCTTAGTAGAAGGCGGTGAACTTTCTCCCCAGCACGACTCGTCACAGTCCGCTCTTAGATTTAACTTTCTCGCTAATCGCTAAAATCTACACCGAAAAGGACGAATATTTTAACTCTCTGAGTGGTGTTCCGTCATCCATTTTTGGTAAGTATCCTCAAGTTGCTTGTATTCCAGAACGAGTTCTAGGCGGACTTTGACGCAACCGTGACGGGGTTGAGAGGCGATCGAATTTAAGATCTTGCTAGCTTTCTGGACAGAGGTAAATTCAGCCTTAACTGTCGGTTCTTGCCGATCGCTCTTAATCTCCGTCAAATCTATACCGGTGATGTTTCCCTCACCTAAATCTATTTCGGCCAACACCTTCGGATCGTCGCCGACTTGTTCGACAATCAGCTTTTCCCACTGGATGGGTACTTGGACCATCCTAGTTTCAATTTCTTTACGCACTATGACTTCGCCGACTTTGCGCTTGCTGCGATTGATCACCAATCGTTCTTCTAGCAGGCGAATTACTTCTTGATCGACAATATCGAAGTTTTCCTCATCCTCATCTGTCTCCAAATTTGCATCTGTGCGATCGGCATCTGTTAGATTTGACATATCTGTTGAGGGATTGGTTAATTCACTGTTGTTAAATTCGCTAGGCGTTTCAGAGGCATTTTCTAAATACGGATTACCCCCATTTGCCGAAACTCTCGGCAGCAGATCGACTTGATCCGAATTAATAGTTACAAACAGCGACTTTTGGTGATAATCGACTTTTTTGAGCAGCTTAATACTTAATAAAAAAGTGCGGGAATTTTCGCTACCTAGTCCGGCTACTACAAAGTTTAACTGACCTTTAGCATCAAAATAGACATCTTTAATTTTGCCTACCAATTGACCTTTGTTGTCTTTGACGGTAAAACTTTTTAGCTTAGTTCTGACTTTTTCAGGCACCCGGTTGAGACGAGTTAGTGATTTTGCAGTTGCTATCTTTTCTGCTGATGCTTGACCGTTCATTTTTTAAACTTTCCTGCTTAGGGATTTTTATTATGAATTGGTAAGGGGAAATTGGTAAAGGCGGGGAAAGTGCATCAACTTTGCCCAAACTAGACAAGTGTTGTACCCCCGCCCCCGCTCACATAGGAATTGCGCGATCGCTACCCATCAAATCAAGCCTGCGCCCTGACAGAATTATGTCATTAAGGCGAAATTCCTATGCAATACCTGTTGCGGTTGGTTTAGATATTTTTATTATCTACAACCGCAGTTCCATCGGTCTTAACCTCTAATTCTTCACGACGCAAGGTTTCTTCGCCCTCAACAGTGGTGCGAACAACTTCTTTTCTGACGTTGACTTCTTCCCGGACGAAAGCTTCCTTGTGAATGTCGGCCGTTTCTTCGTAGACTTCCATGCGTGCAACTTCCCCTGCTTGGAAGTCAGCCTCACCGACTGAAACTACTCGACCCGCTTCTACCGGGGTTACTCGATCGATTACGACTCGTTCTTTTTCAATGGGTACTGAAGCTCGCGCTGTTTCAGTTTCCACGCGCTTGCCAACTGCTACTTCGCCTGTTTTTGCGCGGTGTTTGTTGGCAATCAAGCGTTCTTCATAAAGCTTGAGATTTTGGTGCTGCTGTTCGTTGGTTTCGTACAGGGGGCGGTCCATATCGTAGCTATAGTTGCTGCGATCGTAGCTAGCCGCAGTTGCAGTGCTTGGAGCGGCAGTTTCTTGATTGCGGTAGACGCCTCTTACCTGTTCTTCGCGATCGTAATCTACTGATTCTAATTCATTGTAAGCCGGCAATTGTTCTGCTTGAGCTTTGTTGCGAAGGCCTGTGGCGTGGACGCGACGGGCTCCGTAGTCGAAGCGAGCCGAGCCGATGGGCAACAATACTTTTTTGCCAAAAATCCAAATACCGGTATCAATTACCAGATAGCGGAAACGACCAGTGTCATCAACCAAAGCATCATAAACAGTGCCTACTTTTTCATCAGAGTCGCCAGCATAAACATCAAATCCCTTGATGTCATCTCCAGCAAAGATTTCTTCCTGATAGTTAGGATAAAAATCTGCTAATTTTTGAAGTGCCATGTCTTTTTTCCTCTTTGCTCTACTTACATTAATAGTAGAAATTAATTCGTTCAGTTCCCTCTCCCTAAAGTCAGAAGTGTATAATTTAGGTTGTTTAATACTATAGGAATACTACGGCATCTATTCTGGTGTGGTAGCGCACTCAGCTATTTTAAAGATTCTAAAACTCTACAATCGTCAATCTTATAACAAGTATTAAAACTCAAAGCCAACCGTAGGGACACCGCATTGCTGTGTCCTACTCCCCCTCCAGGAGACTCCTTCGCGGTGTACCTACTGTTAATAATTGTTAACTAGATGGTGAAAAATCAACATTACATAGTAATGCCCAAATATCAAGCCCCTCATCTTGCAGGAGAGGAGCTTGCGGAAAGCTAGAAATTTTAAGTTCAGAGTTGATTGAATTCAGTTCTAATAGCTTCTATCCGACTGCGGTTAACTCCCATATCCGACTCTCCCAAACGCGAAGCCGATCGCACATGGATGACTTTTGCTTCATCATCTACCAAAAATTCAACGTCATCAACAAACCCCATCAAAGCACTGGTGAACTCCGCATAGAGGTAATTATCAGTTGCCGTGATAATTTTAGTTTTTCCATAGGACTCGATCGCCCCTTGGAGCTTTACCATCGCTTCACTCTGGGACGAAGTGTATCCCAAAGGCTCAATTTTGTGTTCGGCATCTTGACTGAAGCTGCTGACGCAGTTGGGGGAACTCGGGCACGCTGCGAGTTTTCCTGACTGAATGCCGATATTGGCAGGTCTTGTTCCAGCAAACATTGTTTTTTCTCCTGGAATAGCGATAAAACTAGCGCTCGACAGTACCGCTATTGCTAGCAGTGATATTAAAATAACCAGAACTTTTTTCCATGCTGTCGGGGATTTTGTTTCAAATGTTTGCAAAGGATTAGCCCTCCTGAAAGTATAAATGCGGTCTAATTTTCATCTTAATTTAAATTAACATCAAAAAATTAAAAAGATTTCTTTTGTTCTTCAATTAACCAGTAAGTCAGCATTCTTCCTTTACCTTTAATCGGGATATAACCCCGTTTTTCCAAAACAAACTGCTTTTTCAAACGCTCGTAAGTGGCCGCCGTAACTTGAATTTTACCAGGCAATCCGTTAGATTCCATGCGTGAAGCAACATTAACAGTATCCCCCCACAAATCATAGCTAAATTTACTAATTCCAATAATTCCAGCCACCACCGAACCGCTGTCAATTCCGAGCCTCAATTGAAAATTTTCTCCCATTTTGGCATTAAACCTCCTCAAAGCTGCCTGCATCTCCAAAGCTAAAAGTGCGATCGCCTCAGAGTGATCCTCCCGCGGCGTCGGCAAACCCCCAACCACCATGTAAGCATCCCCAATCGTTTTAATCTTTTCCAACCCGTGCAATTCAGATAACCTATCGAACTCCGAGAAAATCCCGTTCAAAATTTCTACCAACTGCGTCGGACTTTTGTGAGCCGAAAACTCTGTAAAACCCACCAAATCAGCAAACAAGACGCTCACCTCATCAAAATGCTCCGCTATCAACTTTTGCTCTTTTTGCAAGCGATCTGCAATAGGTTTCGGTAAAATATTCAGCAGCAATTTCTCGGTTTGTCCTTGCTGCACTTTCAGCGCTGCTTCAGCTTGTTTCCGCTGAATCAACGAACCTAGCTGGGTAGCAACCGCGCTCACTAATTCCAACAAGCGCGGCTGACATTTCAGAACTTTTTCGCGATAGAAAATCAAAATAGCTAACACTTGGTTGTCCGCCAAAATTGGCACTCCAAAAGCCGCTTTCAATCCCACACTCACCGCAATTTCCGATCGTAAAAAAACTTGTTCCGGTGCAGTAGAAACATCATCGATCCATTCAGACTGCTGCGACTGCCAAATCCTGCCTGGGAGTCCCACACCGGGAGCAAAAATCAACTGCCAACTTGTTTGTCGGAATTGGGCAAACCTCAAGTCGCTGACGTACCTCCCTGTAGCGCATTTTAAAAAGCCCTCACTGCAAGGAATCCAAGCTTCGCCCAGATTCCATTCAATAGTTTTGCAAATTAAACCTAAAATCACATCTATAGCCGACTCAAAATCCTCAGATTTGCTAATAGCTTGAGTGGCCTGCAGCAGCAATCTTGTTTCCATTTCCACCTGGTGGCGTTCAGCGATTTCTTGGTGCAACTGGAGATTTTGAGCGGTCAATTTTTGATTTTTTTGTTGCAATTGTATTTGCAATGAACGCACAGTAAGCTGATTGCTCACTCGCGCCAATACTTCTTTCACTTGAAAAGGTTTGGTGATATAATCTGCTCCGCCCACTTCAAAAGCTTTTGCTTTATTTATTCCTTCTTCTAGCGCGCTGAGAAAAATGATGGGAATTTCCCTAAATTGCGGTTGTGATTTTAATTTTTTACATAGTTCGTAGCCGTCAATATCCGGCATCATAATATCGAGTAAAATCAAATCGGGTGCGCTAGATTGAATTGCATCTAACGCCGAAAAACCATTAGTAACTGGTCGAACTTTATAGCCATTTTTTTGCAAAAGTCTAATCAACAAACGCAGATTATCTGGCGTATCGTCAACTACTAAAATATCTGCTTGATAGTTTTCAGTTTGTTCCGCCTTCATCTGCATGATCTGATTCCTCCGCCTCGGCAATTAAATTGAGAATTTTCTGGTAATCAAAATTATCGAGATGACCCTGGAGGATTTCCGCCAATTCAGGATGAGGCTCCCTTATTTCGTCGATTGTCCTGACAATTAACTCAAAATCAGCACTGCGGATTACCTGCTTCATGTTGTCTATCCATTCTGCGGGAAGTGTAGGTAAATAAGCAAGCGCAGCATTAGGGAGGGAGTCAGATAAATTATTTCGATCGCCTGTTGAGATAAAGTCCGTTGAGTTAGAGTAGACATACTTCACCCCCAAGTGTTTGCTGAGGGTATCAAATATATCTGTTTTGCGGAAAGGTTTGCTAATAAAATCGTCGCAGCCGACTAATAAAGCAAACGATCGCTTTCCTTCAATTGTACTAGCTGTCAAAGCAATAATCTTCGGGATCGGGGAGTCGGGATGGGAAATATCCATTTCCCCATTTCCTTGCTGCTCTTGCTCTCTCTGCTTGATTCTAGCCTTAATTTGTGTAGTAGCTTCGTAGCCGTCCATCACTGGCATTCGCACATCCATCAAAATTAAATGCGGATGCCAATTTTCCCACATTTCTATTGCTTCCTGGCCGTTGGTGGCTTGTTCCACCACGAAACCCAAAGGAGAAAGCATTTTGACTAAAAGTTGGCGGTTGTCTTCGCGATCGTCCACAATTAAAATGCGGTAGCACGGTTGATTGGGTTCCAACCCACTAACTTGGCGGTTAAGTTGCGGATCTGGAAGCTCAGCAGCATAAACTGCACCGACTGGAATTTCAAATTTAAAAGTGGTGCCGAGTTCTCGTTGACTTTCTACGACAATTTCTCCTCCCATCAGGCGGACAAATTGACGGCTGATCTTCAATCCTAAACCCGTACCTTTCTGATTTTTTTTACCGGAATCTGTTTGCACAAAAGCCTTAAAAATATTGCCCAATTCTTCCGGACTAATGCCAACTCCTGTATCTTCAATTTCAAACAGAAGGAAAAAAGCCGACCCAGTTGAATCCTCAGCCTCATCCCTCCATGGAACCGTTGCCAAATCACTGCTAGTTGTCGAAAAATCCCGAATACTTCTTGTGGTATCAAAGCAAGCTGTGGGACTATCCAATAAATCCAGAGATGCCGATTTTTCTAACTTTATAACTCTTAAGATGATTTCCCCTGTTTCCGTAAACTTAATCGCATTACTCAGAAGATTAATCAGCACTTGCCGCAGTTTAATATCATCGGTTCGCACGTACTGAGGAACCTCAGCATCGCGGTGGAAACGCAACTGCAACTCTTGATTGTCTACCCGCAGTTGAAACATATCTTGCAAATCGTCAAGCAAGCGGTAGAGGTCGAAGTTTTTCGGGTAGAGCGTCATCTGCCCCGCTTCGATTTTTGACAAGTCTAAGACTTCATTGATCAAGGTCAGCAAGTGTTCGCCACTACGCCGAATAATTCTCATATTTTCTCGGTTTTCGACACTAAGATCCGGGCTGGGTTCCATGATTTGTGCAAAGCCGAGTATAGAATTGAGAGGGGTGCGTAACTCGTGGCTCATATTGGCCAGAAAGGTGCTTTTAGCTTTGTTTGCTGCTTCAGCAGCTAATGCGGCTTGTTGCAGTTGTTCTGTGCGTTCGTCAATTTGGGCTTCTAAGGTGTGGTGATATTCTGCTAGTATTTTTTCGGCTTGTTTGCGATCGCTAATATCTTGAAAAGCTGCGATCGCATAAACAATATTTCCGCTAGCGTCAAAAATCGGCGTGGTATTGATCTCGATCGCAATTCTTTTGCCATCTTGACGGATTTCTACATCGTCAACCTTGACAGATTCTCCTTTCAGCGCGCGCAAAATTGGCAGATTATCCGGCGGGTACAGCTCATCAGTATTGGCAACATAAAGTTGATAAGTGGCAGCTAATTGTTCCGCAGTGCTTTCCGGGATAGTGTCTGCCCCCAGCAAATCCCGCGCTGCCTGGTTGAAATAGGCGATCGAGCCATCGGGATGATAAACAGATACCCCCACCGGCAAAGCTTCTAAAAATTGACTCAGGCGGCTTTCACTCGCAGACAGCGCCTCATTTACTAGCTTTAACTCCTCGTTTGCTTCTTGGCGCTTATGAATTTCATCTGTTAACTTTTGATCTTGCAAATAACTGTGAACTGCTTCTACTACCGTTAATTTTAAGTCTTCATTTTGCCAAGGTTTAGGAATATAACGGTACAACTTAGCATACTTGATAGCATTACCCAGGGCTTCCAAATCTGCTTGCCCCGTTAGCATTATGGTCAGAGTCTCGGGCGAGCTTTCGTGAATTCTTCTGAGCAGTTCATCCCCTTTAATATCCGGCATGATATAATCGGAAAGCACCAAAGCAATCTCGCATTCATCTGCCTGCAAATCAGCCAGCAACTCTAAAGCATCAGCCCCCCCTTCAGCGGTTTCAATTATACACCGATCGCCGATCGCCTTTTTCAGCTCAATCTTTAAACTATTCAAAACGTCAGGTTCATCATCAATACAAACAATCACAGGTTTTTTCATAACTTAGCCAGCCCAGATTTTATAATCTCTATTAAGTCTTTGCTTTGCCAGGGTTTGTACAAACAGCAGTATAAATGTGCTTCTTCTACTGCCCGCTGAACAGCCGCTGCATCCGCTTGTCCAGTCAACATAACTTTAATAATTTTAGGATACTTTTGGTGAACTTTAATTAAAAGTTCGTCACCTTTAATTCCCGGCATCAGCCAATCAGAAACAACCACAATCACCTGAGCTTTTTCTTGAAACTCCTCCAGTAAATCTAAAGCTTCCTCACCACTTTCAGCTAATTCATAAAAGTAATCATTTTTAAATTCATTTTTGAGCTGCATCTTGAGAGTATTCAAGATATCCGGTTCATCATCAACACAAAGAATTATAGGCTTATTCATCTTTTCTTATCTGCTTAAATTTTAGTAAATTTACTAACATGACTTGCTTTTACATTATTGATTTCGGGCAAGGATGCAGGATATTTGTCCCCTATCTTATTTTAATAGGACTTCCGAAGATAAACCCGGTTTCTTGTCATAAATCTTGTATTTGTCCGCGAGACAGCGACCAGTGTCACCGGGAATCAGCTCCCTGCAGGTAAGTTTTGTTTAATAAATAGGCAGCGAGACAGTAAAAGTTGTCTGCCCCGGTACAGAATCTACAGCAATTGTGCCTTCGTGTTTTTCCACAATTTTTCTCACAATATCCAATCCCAAACCGCTACCTTCGCCCGCAGCTTTAGTCGTAAAAAAAGGCTGAAAAATTTTGGGAATAACTTCTGAGGGAATACCTTTGCCGTTATCAGTAAACTTGAGGAAAATAGTTGCCTCTTGTTGCCGAGTTTCAATCGTCAAAATACCTTTATAATCCATTGCTTGCAGGGCATTATGAACGAGATTAGTCCAAACTTGATTTAAGTCATCGGGATAGCACATAATTTGGGGTAAATCTCCATAGTTTTTAACTACTTCTATACCGTGTTTCAGTTGATTTTGATAAAGGGTTAACACCGTTTCAATGCCCTCGTGCAAGTCCGCCTGGACTTTTTCTAGTTTGCTATCAAAATGAGCGTAGGTTTTTAAGGCAAATACTACTTTCCCAGACTTCGCTGTTGCTCTTTGGATCAGACTAATACTTTTTTTAAAGCTCGCAAACTGGTAAGCACTATTTAAAACTACTTCCCAATCCGGGGATTTAAAAAGCGGCAAGAACTCTTCTATTTTTTCGTAGATTTCCATGTCAACTAAAGTATCCGCAATTTCCTCGGAGTTTTCAACAGATTCGGCCATCAAATCCGCCGCCAACTGCTGCTTAAATTTCCGTTTCTCTCTGCTTGTGAATAAAACTTCTTGATGGGTGGCTCTGTACAGTAAAGCTAAAAAATAAGCTTTGCTTTCGTCAGAAAGTTGTTGATAAATTTCAGGAAATTTTTCTAAAAACTCGTCGGAAAAATTAGCTATATTATTAACAGAGGAACCTATAATGCCCAGGGGTGTATTGATTTCGTGAGCAATGCCAGCAATAAGTTGTCCCAAGGCTGCCATTTTTTCCGATTGAATCAAATGCTCTTGGGTGGCTTGCAGTTGGTGCAGCGCCGTTGCTAAATCTTGATTTTTCTCTTGCAAAGTTTGTTGCAGCGAACAAATTTTTAAATGAGTTTCTATCCGGGCTAAAACTTCTTCAACCTGAAACGGTTTAGTAATAAAGTCAACTCCGCCAACTGCAAAAGCTTTAACTTTATCCAGCACGTCATTGATCGCACTAATAAAAATAACAGGAATGTCTTTTGTAATTTCAGAAGCTTTGAGTTGCTGACAAACTTGATAGCCGTCCATTTCCGGCATCATAATATCCAGCAGCACTATATCTGGGGGTATTTTTTGAGCAGCAGACAATGCTAGCTTGCCATTGGGGACGGGGCGAACTTGATAGCCTTTTTCGCTCAAAATTCCGGCCAGCAGCCGCAGGTTTTCTGGCGTATCGTCCACTACTAAAATATTAGCTCGATTGGTTATAGGTAAAGTTGAAGTCATCGGGTATTTACTGTTTTTCGCTGATATCAATTATGTTCAAGATTCTGTCATATTCAAAATTATTAATGCAATCTTGAAGCTTAACCGCAAGAGAGGGATTGACAGTGCCGATTTGTGCGATCGAACTAGCGATCGCCTCCATGTCCACACTCAAAATACTTTGCTTGAATTGGGCCATCCAGTCTGGAGAAAGAGAGGCAAAAGCCTCCGGTGTCAGCACCTCCTGACTTGACTCCTCTACACCTGCGGCACTTACTGCGGTTGGATCTTCATAAATATAGCGTACTCCTAAATGTTTTCTCATTGCCACAAAGATATCCTCCTCTCGGAACGGTTTCCGCATAAAATCATCGCAACCCGCCGAAAGAATCACCGCCCGTTCTTCCTCCAAAACGCTAGCAGTTAGGGCCACAATCGCCGTTGCTTGCCCGCCAGTTGTAGTTTTAATCTGTTTCGTTGCCTCATAGCCGTCCATGACAGGCATTCTCATGTCCATCCAAATCAGATGCGGTTCCCACTCCATAAAAATATCAACCGCTTCTTTACCGTTATTTGCTTCTCTCAACTCAAATCCGAGTGGACTGAGAAGTTTTACTAACAGTTGGCGATTCAAAGGTTTGTCGTCCACAATTAGCAAGCGATAACTCGGCTGATTCGGTTCGAGGGCAACCACTCGACGTTGAGTTTTTTTGCTTTCAATATCACTAGCTTCAACCAGATGAACTTGGATGTCAAACTGAAACAATGCACCTTTTCCGATCTCGCTGATAACAGTAATTTCACCTCCCATTAATTGCACGAACTGGCGGCTAATAGCTAAACCTAAACCGGTTCCTTCCTGAGAATCTTTACCTGTTTTTGTCTGCACGAATGCTTCAAACAACTGATGGATTTCCTCAGCAGCAATGCCTGCACCCGTATCTTGAACTTCAAAATGCAGCCAGTAGCGATCGGGCAATTGGTCAGTGCTCTTTTTATGTGTATTCCGCCTTCCTCCTTTGACTTGCACCGACACTCCCCCTTCTGAGGTAAATTTAATTGCATTATTGAGCAAATTAATTAAGACTTGCCGCAATTTAACTTCATCAGTACAAATGTAATGGGGAACTTCTGCGTCTGTGTCGAAGATTAGTTGCAAACCTTTTTGCTCAGCTTTGAGAGCAAACATATCTTCTAAATCGTCGATTAGTTGGTACAAATCGAAGCTTTTTGCATTAAGCGTTGTGCGTCCGGCTTCGATTTTTGACAAGTCTAAAACTTGGTTAATTAAAGCCAGTAAATGTTCGCCACTCCGCAGGATAATTCCGACATTTTCTTGATTTTCCTGAGACAAAGTTTGACTGCGGATCAGGACTTGAGCAAAGCCGATGATCGCGTTCAGGGGCGATCGCAATTCGTGGCTCATATTGGCGAGAAAGGTACTCTTAGCTTTGTTTGCTGCTTCGGCCGCTTCTTTCGCCTGCTGCATTTTGATTTCCGCTTGTTTGTTATCAGTAATGTCTTTAATAAAACCTTCGTAGTAAAGTAGATTTCCTGCTTCATCGCAGACAGCGCGACAATTTTCCGAAATCCAGATTATGCTGCCATCTTTGCGGTAAATTTCCGATTCAAAGTTTGATAGTATCCCGCACTCGTTCATCAGCGCTGCAAATTCGTCGCGGCGGTTGGGTTTCACGTAAAGCTGGTTATTGAAATTCGGCTGTGCTGCTATTAATTCTGCGGGCGATTCGTAACCGTAAAGCTTAGCTAAAGCGGGATTAGCGCTGATGTATTTCCCGTCAACGGCAGTTTGAAAAATTCCATTCAAAGCATTTTCATAAATGTTGCGGTACTTTTCTTCGGCTTCCCGGAGGGCAGTTTCTGCTTTTTGGCGCTCGGTAATATCGCTAGACATCGACAAAAAACAAGCTTCTCCGTCAATATCGATGGTTTCTATAGACAGCAGTGCCGTTCTTTCTGTACCATTTTTATTGCGAAACCTCAGCTCATAATTGTGAATTGCTGTCTTGTCTTTTAACATTTGAATCATGCGGTCACGCTCTTTTAAACTCGCCCAAAAATTGAGTTCAACCGCTGTTTTACCGATAATTTCTTCCTGGGTGTAGCCCATCATCCGGCAAAAACTATCATTAACTTCTAGGTGGCAACCGTCACGAATTCTTGTAATTGTAATCGCATTCGGACTCGAACGAAAAGCTTTAGAAAACTTTTCTTTTGCCTTAGCAAGATCTGCGGTGCGTTCTGCAACTTGCACTGCTAAATTTTGGTTGTATGCCCTTAATAATTTTTCTGCTAGTTTCCGTTTCGTAATATCTTGAAAAGCGCACATTCCGTAAATAATATTTCCTTGGGCGTCGTAAATAGGAGTCCCCCAAACTTGCAGGGGAACAGTTTTGTTATTGGAGGAGATTTCAATGTCATCAACAGTTACAGCTTTGCCCTGCAAAGCATTTAAAATTGGGTCGCGTTCCGCCGGGTAAATTTCCTGAGTTCCAGCTAAATAAACTCGGTATAATTGGCGCAATTTTTCGGCATCTGCTGCCACAATTCCTTGAGATAAAAGTTTCTTTCCTGTAGGGTTAATGTAGTGAGGTTGACCGTTTGGCTCTGCAATAAAAATGCCTAGCGGTACTGCATTGAGAAATTGTTTTACTCGGCTTTCGCTTTCTGAGAGGGAAGTAAATGAATGCTGCAATTGCTCTGCCATGCTGTTAAAAGCAGTGGCAAGTTCTCCGAGTTCATCTTCGCGATTCAGAGTGAGCTTTGTATCCCATTCATTCCGCGCCAAAGCTTTCGCCGCCGCATTCAATCTTAAAATCGGCTGAACTACCCATTTAGCAGTAAGAATCCCCAGGATTGTCGCCGCCATCAAAGCTGCAAGCGACAGTAAAAAAGTCGTGCGCGTGTTGAGGTTAATTTGCTCCATAAAGTCAGACTCGGGTACAACTACTACAATCAGCCAATCCAACCCTCGATCGTCTTTAAAAGGAGCTACCTGAATAAAATTTCGCTTGCGGTCAACATCAAATGTAAGCTGTTGAGAATTATTGATTTTAGCTAAGCTGTCGTAGTGTTTATCTAAATGCTGTGCGGTTTGTCGAATTACCGGATTGTCGCTTTCTGAAGCTTTGATGCGTCTTGTTTCTTTACCTTCCACCACGAATTCTGCACTCGCCGTTGAAGTGGCAATTAACATCCCCGATCGCTCCATGACAAAAGTTTGTCCTGATTTGCCAATTTTGAGGCTAACGAGAAATTCTTTGATTCGAGAAAAGAGCAAATCGCTGCCAGCTACGCCTAAGAATTTGCCAGCGTCGTCGTAGATAGGCAAAGCAGCAGTAATTGCCAGTTCCCTAGTCAAAAAATCTGTATAAATTGGAGTCCAAATAGGTTTTTTTGCCGCAGCCGCAGCTATGTACCAAGGGCGAGTTCGCGGATCGTAAATATCTGGTGAAATTTGCACTAATTGAACGCGGTTTCCCTGAGAGTCAGCCGTATACCGAGCTAATTTATTGCCAGTAGAGCTGTCGGCAGCAGATATCAACGTCCGCTCTTTAGCGCGGATTGCTCCCGAATGTTCTCCATTTTCTTTACCTGTGTAAATGATGCTGATCGAATCAAAATATTGAATTTGTTCTAGGAAATGATGTTCTAGTTTTTGGTGGTCTTCTAGGTTCAACTGCCCCAATTTTATGCCTTGAACGTTCAGGTGATTGACAATGTGGGGAATTGACATATAATTTTCCATGCGGTCTTTGATGCGATCGCTAATTTCTCCCCGCAACTGAGCGGCAACCTCGTTAACTGCCCGCTGACCGTTTTGAAAAGATAGCCAACCTACAACTCCTACCGTGCCGACAATTTGCACTAAAAAAGGAACCACGAGCACCGTTTGTAATGGAGCTTTGCCGATAAATTTTGTAGCCAAACGATTGAGGGGTTTAGGAAACATATTCATCCTAAGAGGAATTGGGAATTGGGCATTGGGAATTGGGCATTGGTAATTGTTGGGAGTTTTGAGTGTAAATTATGTTCCCTTTGCCCTTCCTTTTCTCCTTATGCTGTAGTTTACTGACGACAGTACCGTCGATCAATTTAACTCAATATAGCGTATTTATACTCAGAGCTTTTTCGTAACTACTGATACAGATAAGTGGGCGCGATCGACCTAAGTCGAAATCATCTGATCTATTGCACCATTCTCAATAAGTCTTGAACGGGCGGACTCTCCTGCCCAACCCCTACTCCCCACAAGAAAATGCACTTTTTGTGAAACAGGCCGTCGGGCCTGTTAAGCGAGAATAACCTGTCGCGCATTTAATTTGTATATTCTGGGCGGGCGGGACGCCCACCCCACAAGACTTGGATTTTTTTTGACAGACAATTTAAAGGCAGAACAGCTTAGTGCAACATCTCAGTTTGAACCAAGAGTAGCTACACAAGAACTCCGCCCAAAAACCTGCATTTACCTGCGATTCAACTCCATTCTTTCGCCGTAACGTAACAGCATATCCAAACTCTCCAAACGATTTTGCCAAGTTTGCACCTGATAGCTATTTTCAGCAGAATGCAAGCGCATCGAAGATTGAAATTGAGATTGAAAACCCCTTAACAATCTTTTAGTAGTTGCTAAACTTTCCGTAGAAGGATTTGCCGCCAATTTGCTCAAAGCTTGCGCCAATTCGTCCGATCGACTTTGCAAAACTTTCAGTTCAGATTCCGACATCCGCAACTGATTGTTAGCCAACAAAAAACTCCATTCCTGCTTGAGAGCAGTATACCGCGAAGCCGCCGCCGCAAACGGCTGTCGGTAAGGAATCGGCTCCGCAGCAGAAGTGGAACGCACTGGCCGGCCTTGAGTGCGGTTAAAAAACCCCTGCATCGCGCTGCTGATACTTTCCACCGCAAAAATAGCATAGCCCCCAGTCGGCAAATCGCGCAAAGCTTGAATTTGGTCGATCGCCACAACTTGTGGGAGAGTCAACAACTTAACCGACGGAGAAATCAAAGCCGAACCGAGCATTTGTTCCTTTACCAACGGTTCCGTAATGCGCTCAAGTCGGTTAGTATCCAAAGCATAAGTCATCGGCACAATCAAATCTACAATGCCCTGACGAGCCCAAACTTCCCAATTTTGCTGAATTTTGTAAATCCGCTGACTTTCCGGGTGCGGAAACACCGCCACCGACAGAATTGTGCGCGGATAATTCTGCCGCAAAAGCTGAGAAACTTCAGCTACAAAAGTATTAATTTGATTAGTTTTAAACTCAACCCACTGCCGCCACAAACTGCCGTCCCTGGGGGAAATATTCACCGGATCTGCACCCGTCAACTGCCTAAATTGCTGCCTCGCCGCAATACCGTAACCGTAAGTAAAATTCGCATTGTCATCTTGAAAAGGATAGCGAATATAGTCTAATTGCACCCCATCTACTTTGTAGTTGTTGGCAATTTCGCTGACAATCCGCAGCAAATAATTACGCGCTTCCGGGTTCGCCGGATCGAGATAAAATTTACCATCGTTAGGATTTTGCGTGCGTCCTTTATTGTCAATATTTGCCCACTGTGGATAAGCGGAAAGCACCGGACCGGGATAAGAACTAGGCTGGCCAATTAAAGTATTATGGCGCTTATTTCCTGTGGCAAAAACCCAGACCCAAGCGTGCAGTTCCATGCCTCGCTCGTGGGCTAATTTAACCGCAGATGCTAGCGGGTCCCAGCCAACAGTCAGCGGATTTTGTTGCGGTGCAACTTGACTGGGATAAATCGTATATCCGGCATTTAAAGTTTCAAAGAAAACAGTATTGATACCGGCGGCGGCGAGCCGATCGAACACTGCCGCCAAACCCTGTTCAGATCGCGCTGCGACGATCGTACCGCGATCGAGCCAAACCGCCCGAATTTCCGCCCCAACGCGCTGCCCTTCCTGGGGGTAATTTTGCCACAGCAACTGCCGCGCTTCCACCCACTGCTTTCTAGCCTCCGCGTAGTTTCGCTCTTGCAGGAGTTGGTCAAAAGTTTGCAAAACCTGCCGCGCTTGGGCGATCGCCCCCGTCGTTGCCGCTTGCAGAACAGGCGAGCGGCTGGCTGCTGGGCCGCCGGCACTGTTGCTTGCCGCCACCAGTTGAGGGGGGGTAGCAGCATTGAGATTGACGGCGGTATTGGCTGAATTAGCTGCTGTCAGGGCGCTTTCAAACCTGCCGAGGAGGTTTGTGAGTTCTTGGCGCATCAAGTACGCTTCAATGCTGACGATCGGCTTATTGGAATTTGGCTGCACGTCCAAACCCACCGGCGCCGACTGATCGGAAGGGTCTGTAAAAGTTGCAGGTACTGGATCGGGAAGCGTACCCGAGGGAGAAAGTCGGCTCAGCGGGGTACTACGCGGCGAACTAGGGCTGTTTCTAGTGACTCTGGAGCTCGGGCTTGGCAGTGGGGTCGCGGCAGCAGTGGGCGGCGCTACAGGCTGCGAAGCGATTGTGCCTCCCCAGCGGGCGATCGAGGCTTGCAGCCAAGCCTTATCTACATTTGCCGAACCGCCGCTACCCCAGCGCCAGCCGAGATATGTAGCGCGATCGGTGGCGATGGCTGCGGAGGAACCGGAACTATCTTTCCAAGTAGCAATAGTTTGACTGTTCGCATCAGCCGGAATCAAGACACCACCTTGGACAGAAGCATTTTGTTGTGCAGTCGGCACCCAATTGCTAGAAGTAGTGCAAGCAAGATCCCGACAGCGGCTGCGCGGTTGCGGAGTCGCCGGCTGGGTTAACGGAAAAGCCCAATAGGCCCCGAGGAGCGATCGCAAAGATTGACGCACCAAGGCCGGGGAACTGCGGCCGACTGGGCCCGAAGCAATCAAGCGGCCACCCTGGGAGGCCCAAGCTTCTAAAACTTTAATTTGTGCCGGAGTCAAAGTTTCAATGTTGGGCAAAAATAGCACGTTAACACCTGCTAAATCCGCCGTACTTTTGATTTCTTCGAGATTGATTGGTTTGTAAGCAATGCCACCTTCCCAGAGGCGCGTGGTAATCTTTACCCAGTCGGGAGAATTCTCAGAACTGCGAACAACGCCCAGAACTACTTCTGCGAAACTCGGAGAGGGAAATATGATGAAGAGATTGATTAATGTACTCGCTAGAGTTCCCATTAAGACTCTTTGCAAGAAAGTGAAAAAGCGAATTCTTTGAGCCTGGGAGCAGGCATCAGGCATTTGATAAGACTTTTTGATTTGTTGCATAAATACGAGAAATACCCACCACGCCGCTAGGCAAAAATTCAATAACAATTAAGAGCGATCGATCCGCACCATACAATTTTCTATCCTGTTCTGCAACCTGAATCAGGAAAATGTGCGATCGATCGATTTTAGATTTTGGATTTTAGATTTTGGATTTTGGATTTTGGATTTTAGATGTAAATCTGGGTCTATTCCTCATGACAGTTGACAGTTGACTGTTTGGTCATTTGGGCATTTGAACAATACCAATGCAACCGGAAACGATTTTAGATTAAAATCTGCGTGCATTTGGGTTGAAAAACCAAAAATACAATTTAGATGCCAACCGTCAACAGTCAACAGCCAACCGTCAACAGTCAACAGCCCACTCTCAACAGTCAACTGTCAACAATTTTCTAACTTGCAGCTTCATTCACGGGGAATCGATCGATTAACTGCATCGCCCGACAAGCATTCCTCCGCAAAGCATCCGAAAGATGAGGAACATGAGGAATCTGAGACAAGAAATCCAAAGTCCGGCGCAAAATCCGCACCACATCCCCTTCATCCAAACTCGTATGGCTAATCAGTTCCAGCCATTCAACACCCAGAGCCCACTGCTCAACCAAAGTCACTAAATCCCGTTCCAGCCAAATCGGGATTGCAGCTTCGTGACGGTACTGAACTTGAAACAATCGGCGGCGCAAGCCTTTTTGCAGATTGTCCAAAGGTGCCAAAACTTCCGGCGACAGCGAGTAGTGAGTCCAACTGTCCGGCCTGGAAACTTCTGTAACTAAGGCCGCACAAGCAGCAGCGAGGTGGTGGGGGTCGAGTTCGTCAAACTCTGCAGACATCAGGGACAAACCCAGCCACAGTTCGTTATCGCCGCGAATGGCGGCGCAAGCTTGGCCCAAGATTGTGGGCACCAACCTGTCGGAGGAGTCATCTCGGTTTCCAGTTGCCGAAACTACTCTTTCCAAGCAGCCGAAATTCAGCAAGATGTCGATTAAGTTGAGAAATTGCTCCCAGTAGCGAGCTCGCTGCTTTTCTAACTCTTGTTCGCTTTTGCGGATTTCTTTTTTCAATTCTTCCCGGCGGCGCTGGCGTTTGAGCAAAGTACCGGGATTGCCCCATACTAGAACCGGGTGAATTTCTAGCTTAGCTTCTAGGGCTGCGATTTTCTGCTGTTGCTCGATCGCCTCTGGGCTCGGTTCCGGTGTTGGCAATTCTGGAATCGATGCAGCAATTGAAGCAGTTTCTTCAGTTGCCAAGCGGCACTGGCCGAGTCTCAGGGGCATTTCCGACGGCGGGTTCAAGGTATCTGCAACGCTCAAGCGAGGTAATTCGGCGTGCAGGCTAGCGACATCGCTAATGGCGACGACATACCAGCGGTTATCTTTGCCCAAGCACACCAAATTTGGTGCTTGGCCAGAACCTGCGATTTTGGCAACCAATACGGCGGGTACAGGATTTGTGTGCGATCGTTTGGCTGTCGGAACGTGCTTGCCTTTGAGGCTCAGAACCGTGCCGAGCACTGCAAAAGCCACAGCTACGGACATCTCCTTAAATCTGGCTTCTTCAGCTTGCTGCAATAGAATTTTGAGCAAACGTTTGTCTTCTTTAAGTCTTGCCTGCAATTTTTCGTAATGGGCGAGCTCTTTTTCCAGGGTGGAGACATTTCCTCCGGCCGCCAGGGACTGTTCAAGCACCGCCAATTCTGTTTGCAATCGGTCTAATTCTTCTTGCTGCGGCTGCAAGTACAAGGTAGACAGGTATTGACCAAAACTCCGCTCTACCAACTCTTGAGCTTCGTCGAGAGTGTGAGTTTGCAGCAAATTCAGCACCATGCCGTAGCTGGGCGTAAACTGACTGGCGAGGGGGTCGGCTTTGGCTGTTGCCAAATAAGAGGCTTCTTTTGCGCCTTCAAAGCGCGTCTGAACTGCGACGACGTGCCCCAGCTTGTCCATGCCCCGCCGACCCGCCCGACCGGCCATTTGCAGGAATTCTGAAGCGTTTAGCAGTCGGTGTCCCTTGTCGGTGCGCTTGGACAGGGTGGAAATGACTGTGGTGCGGGCGGGCATATTAATCCCGGCTGCTAGGGTTTCGGTGGCAAATACGACTTTAATCAAACCTCTGCCAAAGAGTTCTTCTACTAAACCTTTCCAAGCGGGCAAAATGCCTGCGTGGTGGGCGGCGATGCCTTTTAAAAGTGCTTCTTTTTGACCGAAGCGTTCTGCTTCTGGGTTTCGCTGTAAAAAATCGTCAATGATGCGTTTGAGTTCGGCTGTTTCGGCTTCGTTAACTAGGGAGAAATTGCCGACTTCTGCGACTGCTTGGTCGCACCCGCGACGGCTGAAGATGAAGTAAATTGCTGGTAGCATATCTCGATCGTCCAACCGGGCCAAAACATCGGTCAAACTCGGAGTGGGGATGCTGCCTCTTTCTACTTTTTGCTGCTTCTTTTTGGGGACTAACCGGACATTGGCTCTTTTGCCGGTGTCGTCTAGCAGGGGAAATATCCCTTTTTGATTGGCGAAGTGGAATTGCAGCGGTACTGGCCGAAAGTCTGAGTAGACGAGCTCTGTGGGCCCGTGGACTTTGTTAATCCAGTCTGTGAGTTGGTCGCTATTGGCAACGGTTGCTGAGAGGGCGAGCAGTTGAATTTCGCTCGAACAGTAGATGATGGATTCTTCCCAGACGGTACCGCGCTGGCGATCGTTCATGTAGTGACACTCGTCGAGCACCACGGTTTCGACTCCGGTGAGGGAAGTACCGACTTCTCCGATCGGCGTACCGTAGAGCATATTCCGAAATATTTCGGTAGTCATCACCAAAATCGGCGCATCTCGATTGACGGAGATGTCGCCCGTCAGCAAACCTACGTTGTCGTCTCCAAATTGACTGCGGAAGTCGCGCAGCTTTTGGTTAGAGAGTGCTTTGAGGGGAGTGGTATAGAAGACGCGCCGCCCCCTGGAGAGTGCTTGATGGATGGCGTATTCGCCGATTAACGTTTTCCCGGAGCCTGTGGGAGCGCAAACGACAACCGATTTACCTGCATCGAGGGCGGCGATCGCCTCTCTCTGAAAGTTATCTAGCTCGAATGGAAATATGGTCTTCAGATCCAGCTCTGGGCGGTTCTGGGCAGTTTCTGGCACAAGGATTATTATAAGGTTGCAGGATAAGTATGCTTAAATCTTGCTGAAAGCAAGTCAGCAGAGGACTGTACTGATTTTAAACCTTCGCCACCAAATCGGCTATGAAGTCATTAGTCATTAGTCATTAGTCATTAGTAACAATTACCAATTACCAGTTACCAATGCCCCATGCCCCATGCCCCATGCCCAATTCCCCATTCCCATTCCCATTCCCCATTCCCCATTCCCCAAGTTTCCTTCTCTATGATTCCAGTTATTTCGACTATTCCTGTGGTGCAGCTTGCTTCGGGCGATCGGCTTTCACTGCAACTCTATCAGTTCCAAGGTGCCGTTCCTGAAACAAAGGGTTATATCTAGCATGATATTAACAAAGAATATAAATCAGGAATTAAGCCCCAAGTATTTTGACACGCTATTTATGGCGTAATGTGTGCAGTGCACACCCTTTTTATATGGTTTATGCGTAAGTCGTGTCAATCTCAGAAACATCACGGTTTTTTTTAGATGAAAATAATCAAAAATCGCAGGTTCCGGCTCCGCATCGCCCTTGTTGTGCCCTTTGTATTGCAGATCGCTGGAACTGTGGGGTTAGTCAGTTATTTGTCTTTTCGCAGCGGTCAAAAAGCGGTTAACGATCTAGCAGCCCAATTACGCAATGAACTCACTGCCCGGATTGATGGAGAATTAAGAAAATATCTAGGTAGCCCCCACGATTTTAATCAGTTGAATGGAGCAGCTTTTTCTGGGAATAGTTTTGACATGGTTAATGCCAGCAATGCCAAGCAATTTCTGACCCAGATACAAATTTCTACCTTTATTGATTCATCCTACTGCGGTGACTCCCAAGGGCAATATCTGGGGGCATCTCGCCTGTTTTATCAAGGTTCTGCAACGGTCGCCATGTCTGTTAGCAATCAAGAGAGCGACTACAATTTTTACTATTATGCTATGGATAGTCGGGGCAATCGGCAGCAGTTGCTAGAAAAACGCCGCCCCTACGATCCGCGCAAACGTCCTTGGTACATTGCCGCCATAGAAGCAAAACGACAGATTTGGAGTGAGGTTTACCTGGATTTTACCAGCGGATTGCCCACGATTACAGCTAGCGAGCCAGTGTACGATAGTACGGGAAACATCTTAGGGGTTTGTGCCATGGATGTGGTGCTTTTAGAAGATTTAAGGAAATTTTTAGCTAGTCTGGCAATTGGCAAAACAGGTCATGCTTTCATTATGGATCGCAAAGGTTCCATGCTTTCTAGCTCCACCAATGAACCTCTGACTGTGGGCAAAGGGAAAAATGCCAAGCTGGTGATGGCGATTCAAAGCGAAGAACCCGTAGTCAGAGAAACTGCCCAATATTTGCAGCAGCATTTTGGCAGCTTCGATCGCATTGAAAGATCGCAACAAGGCGATTACCTACTCAACGGTAAGCGACAGTTCGTGCAGGTATCCCCCCTCAAGGATGGCAAAGGTATTGATTGGCTGATTGCGGTGGTGATTCCAGAAGCAGATTTTATGGCACAAATCTATGAAAACACCCAAAATACGATCGTGCTAGTTTTAATAGCCTTACTCGTCGCGATCGCGATCGGTATTCTCACTGCCCGTTGGATTACTCACCCCTTATTAAAACTTGCTCAGGCATCTCAAGAAGTTGCCAGAGGTAATCTCGACCAAAAAGTTGACGCTGGCTGGATTAAGGAAATTGCTATTGTGGCTGATTCTTTCAACAGCATGACCGACAAACTCAAGGAATCCGTAAAAGCCCTACGCTTAGCTAATGAGGAGTTAGAAAATCGAGTGGAAATCCGCACGGCAGAACTACGCAAAGAAAAGGAGCGATCGGAACAGCTTTTACTCAATATTCTGCCTGCCAAAATTGCCGAGCGCTTGAAACGCGCAGAATCTCCCACAGAACATTTTGAAGAAGTGACGATTCTCTTTGCTGATATTGTTGGTTTCACCAGTCTCTCAGCCCAAATGGAACCTATGCAATTAGTTGCCGGCTTGAACCAAATTTTTTCGGCTTTCGATGAGTTGACGGAAAAGTATGGTCTAGAAAAAATTAAAACCATTGGTGATGCTTACATGGTGGTGGGTGGATTGCCAATCGCCAGTGAGGATCATGCCAGGGCGATCGCGGATATGGCTTTAGAAATGCAGGCTTACATGAAAACAATACCCAACAATTTAGGAAACTCACTACAAATACGGATTGGCATTAACACTGGTCCTGTCATTGCGGGAGTGATTGGCATCAAGAAGTTTATTTATGACTTGTGGGGAGATGCCGTTAATGTGGCTTCTCGCATGGAGTCTCACGGTAAACCGGGCTATATTCAGGTAACAGAGACCACATATTCTCATTTGAAAGATCTGTATGTGCTGGAACCAAGAGGTACTATTTCTATTAAGGGTCGGGGAGAAATGATTACTTACTGGTTAATCGGTCCAAAAAGCTAGAAGCCGATCAATGCTTCAATTGGGAAGATTGGTTTTGCCAAGTCTCACCTGCCTTTCTAAACGTGTTCTCTCTCTCCGAGTCTTGTCTATGATTCCTGTTATTTCGAGTATTCCTGTGGTGCAGCTTGCTTCGGGCGATCGGCTTTCACTGCAAGTCTATAAGTTCCAAGGTGCGATTCCCGGCAAAAAAGCTTATCTCCAATCTAACCTCCACGGCGCTGAGATTAGCGGTAATGCTGTGATTTACCAATTAATTGAGTTTTTAAGGTCTTTGGACAGCAGTCAGTTAAGCGGGGAAATTTGGCTAGTTCCGGTTTGCAATCCTGTGGGTGTCAGCCAGCGATCGCACCATTTTTCCCCTGGTCGCTACAATCTTTATGATGGGGTAAATTGGAACCGGATTTTCTGGGATTTTGAAAAACAAGGGGAAGATATTCTTGGTTTTGCTAAGTCTCACATTCATCTCGATGCCGATACTGTCAAAGTTAATTACAGAAAAGCGATTGCTTTGAGTTTTGCTAAAGAGTTGGCAAAAATTAATGCTCCTAGTTGCTGCCCCTACAGCGAACTTTACCGATATCAGCTACAATCTTTGTGTTTGGATGCTGACTATGTGCTGGACTTGCACAGTTCTACGAATCAAAGTTTAGATTACCTTTACTGTTTTAATTCCCGCGAGGAGAGTGCGAAAGCTTTTTTGCTCGATCGCGCAATCTTGATGAACGAGTACGACGGCGATGCTTTTGACGAGGCGTTTCTCAAGCCTTGGCTGGCTTTGGAGAAGATTTTAGCAGAGTTGGGAAGTGCGATCGAATTTGACGTGGAAGCTTGGACTTTAGAATTAGGTTCGGGGATGGAAATGAATCCCGAGTCGGTGGCGAATGGCTTGCGGGGCATCAAAAATTACTTAGCCAGTAAGGGTTTATTGAAAATAGATGGATTTCCTCTCCCGGAAACTGCGGCGCATCAAGTTATTTTCACCCCCAAGAATTCGGTAATAAAATACTACGCGCCGGCGGGCGGGATGATTCAAAATCGAGTGCAATTGGGGAGCTATGTCAAAAAGGGCGATCGGCTTTATCAAATTCTCAGCTTTAATAAGAATGGGGAATTTCCGAGTTTGGTTGATGTTTGTGCTGAGTCGGATGTTTTCATTTTTGATGTTTCGACCAATCAGTCAGTAAACCAAGGAGAGTATGTGTTGTCTGTGATGGCAGATTGAGAATACCAAGAAACCCGGTTTCTTGAAGAAACCGGGTTTCTGAAAACCTATTGGTAGTCGAACCATAATTTACGATATACTATTGAATAGGGCTTGTTTAAATTCCGCTGCACTTTTATAATAAATTTCAGGATTGTCAATTAAAGCGCGATCGATAACTGTGGCTAGGGGTTGAGGAATCGCATAAGTGCGATCGCCCACCGGCACCACATCATTTTGCAAAACCGCCAAAAACGGGTCTTGATCCTGCAAATTTCGCGGGGAATATCCCGTTATCATCACATACAAACAAGCCGCCGCCGCCCCAACCTCAACCTCTGGTTTCGCATACTTATAATTTACTACCTGCTGTCGCGACATAAAATACGGCGTGCCCACAAGATTACCAGTCATCGTTTGCCCGCTTAAACCCGCTTGGTCAAAAGCCTTTGCTAACCCATAATCCCCAATTTTGGCAACTTGTTTCCCTCCCACATCCGCCAGAGAAATATTCTCAGGCTTCAAATCCCGGTGAATCAAACCCCGTCCTTTTGCAAAACTACCATCAGCCAATCTGACATTGGGAATTTCTGCATTATGGGTGTAAGTCAAACCCTCTAAAACTTGCAAAATAATAGCCACAGCCTCACCACTCGGCAAAGTGCTGAAACCGCGTTTTTCCATCAAATCCACAACACTGCCGCCGTCGCAGTATTCCATCGTGAAAAAGAAAGTTTCATCAGCATAACCAAACTCTTTTAATCCTACCACATTGGGATGTTTTAAAACTTTTATATTTTCAACTTCCCGCAAAAACCAATTAACAGCCCGCTGATTTGCCGCTACTTTTGGCAGCATCACTTTCAGCGCAACTTGTTCGTTAGTTTGTTTGTGGCGCGCCAAATAAACTAAACTAAAACGGGAGCATCCCGGTTTTGTAAATGGTTAAAAGTATGATAAGAGCCAAAAGTTTTCGCCCTGCGCTATATGATAGAACGCAAAAGTTTCGCCCGCGTGCTAAGCGCACTGGCTT
>JACJNV010000364.1 GCA_014695175.1 Microcoleus sp. FACHB-DQ6
AGAAAGGACAGAAAAAGCGGGACGTTTTGCGGGTGTCGGATATTCGGAGGTTGTGATGGGAATTACGCGCTGAATTTTTAGGGGAAAGCCGAGTTGTGCTGCTTCCTCAAAAATGGCGATCGCAAAATCGTACCAACTACAAACTCCGCTGTTAGTGTACTGGTAAGTCCCAAAACTTTCTGGCCCAAGCAGAGGAATAATTTGCGAAATTGCCTCCGCTAAATCGCCCGTCCAAGTAGGACTTCCGATCTGATCGGCTACTACTCGAATTTCTTCCCTTTCCTTTCCCAACCTCAGCATGGTTTTGACAAAATTACCTTTGCCACCATTGCCGTAAACCCACGCGGTTCTAATAATAATATGTCGGTTTCCCGCTTTCCGAATTGCTTCCTCGCCTGCTAATTTAGATTGGCCGTAAGTTCCCAGCGGGTTCGTAGAATCTGTTTCCAGATAAGCAGAACCGTGGCTGCCGTCAAATACATAGTCAGTGGAGAAGTGAATCAAACTTGCTCCCAGTTTTTCGCATTCTTCTGCGAGAATTCCGGGTGCAATACCGTTGACTGCGTTTGCTAATTCCGGTTCGCTTTCTGCTTTGTCTACCGCCGTATAAGCACCCGCATTGACGACTAAATTCGGTTGAATTTCAGCCATTGCTTGACGGATGCTTTCGGGTTGGGATAAGTCGAGGCGAGTGCGATCGAGCGCAATTACCTCTGCCGAAGATAATAAAATCGGCTGCAATTCTTGAGCTAACTGTCCGCTGCCGCCTGCGAGTAAAATTTTCATAATCAAAACACTTGAGCTGTTTTCAATGTTTGTCCCGCTTGGTCTTTAGCTGATAAGATTGGTTGGGCACCATCTAGCGGCCAGTCGATCGCCAAATCGGGGTCATTCCACAGGAGACACCGCTCGTGTGCAGGTGCATAATAATCTGTAGTTTTGTACAAAACTTCAGCAGTCTCCGAAACCACTAAAAAACCGTGTGCAAATCCGGCCGGCACCCAAAATTGCCGTTTATTTTCTGCACTCAGCAAACACCCCACCCACTTTCCGAAAGTCTGCGAACTTTGTCTAATATCCACCGCTACATCAAATATTTCCCCAGCAACTACCCGCAGCAATTTGCCTTGAGGCTGCTGCAGTTGGTAGTGCAAACCGCGCAACACATTTTTAGAGGATTTGGAATGATTGTCTTGAACAAATTCTGCCGTCACACCTGTTTTTTCGACAAAAGCTTTGTGATTGAAACTCTCAAAAAAGAAACCGCGATCGTCTCCGAAAATTTTTGGCTCAATGATCAGAACTTCCGGTATTTCAGTAGATATAACATTCATAGTGGGCTGTATTGCGTGATAAACTCCTACCCAGTCTAGGCTATTTTACTATGAAAACTGACACATATCTCAAAAAATTGTATGCCAACCGCTTTGATTCCCGACAAATGCAAGCGAAGGTGGCACTCTGGAAAGTTTTAATTGACGATTTTTTACAAAATTATGTTCCTTCCGACTCAGCAATTTTAGATATTGGCGGCGGTTACTGCGAGTTTATAAATCAAATTAGAGCTGAAAAAAAATGTTTGATTGACCTCAATCCCGATTCAAAGTTATTTGCAAATCCTGATGTGGAGGTGCTTAACATTGATGTGTTAAATTTTGGCGATAAACCTGCTTTTAGCGCAGAATTTGACCGGATATTTATCTCTAACTTTTTTGAACATCTCCGCAATAAAGAAGAACTAATCCAAATTATCTCATTTTGCTTTGAGGCGCTTAAACCAGGGGGTTCTCTCTTAGTTGTCCAACCAAATTTTAAATATTCTTTCAAAGAGTATTACGATTTTATCGATCATCAATTACCAATTACCCACTTATCGCTGCAAGAACTGTTACAAACCGTCGGCTTTGAAATCGACCTAATTATACCCAGATTTTTGCCATTTTCGACCAAAGGCAGACCGACATCGCCCTGGCTTTTAAAACTTTACTTAAAATTACCTTTTTTGTGGCTGTTTTTGGGTGGTCAAATGTTTGTTAAAGCAGCGAAAAAAAACAATAGAGGCAGAGCCTCATGACAGGCATTCCCACTCATATCCAGGCAGAGAGATAAATCTGCGTTTATTCGCGTTTATCCCCCTGCATCTGCGGTTAAAAAATCCCTACAAAATGGAACTTAAAACCACCTCATTAGCAGCAATCCAATTATAAATATCCTGCAAAGCTGCTTCCGGCCCAATAACAGGCCGCCATCCTGTTTTCTCCATCACCTTAGAAGAATCAGTAATAAAAATCGGAATATCCCCTGCGCGTTCCTCCAAAACAGGATGAATGGGAATCGATTTACCCGTAATCTTTTGGCACAAATCAGTTGTCTCAACCAAAGAAAGACTGTTGCTCAAACCGCCGCCAACATTAAAAACTTCGCCATCAAATTCAGGAAAATGTTCTAACTGATAATTAACTAACCTCAACAAATCTTCTACGTGCAGTAAATCCCTAACCTGCTTCCCACTGCCGCGAAAACCGATATAATTCAGCGACTTTTGAAAATAGTGAGCCGCCACCCACAAACCGCAAACTCCCTGATCGACTTTACCCATTTGCCAAGCACCAGTAATTAACCCGCAGCGGTTAATAATTGCCGGCACATTGTATGCTTCCCTGTACTCCTCAATCAGCAATTCCGAAGCTAATTTAGTTGCTCCGTAAAGCGAACGGTGTCCTTTTAATGGGAAGTCTTCTGATATGCCCAACTCGGATATACCGGGTAAAGTTTGCTCAGGGGCGATCGCAAATCTATTCGGCAACTCTAACAGTTTAACAGACTTGACACTGGCGATCGGATAAACCCGACTCGTAGACAAAAACAGCAAACTCGCACCCGTTTGTCTCGCCAACTCCAAAACATTCACAGTGCCCAGTAAATTCGTCTGCAAAACGTACTGAGGCGAACTAAAACCAGCCAGCACAGAAGGCTCCGCAGCACAATCTATAATGCAGTCAGCATTCAGTGCAACTGGATCTAAATCCGCTGCTGTACGAATGTCCCCGTAAACAAACTGAATCCCGCAACTTTTAAGCCGAGGCAGATTCAATTCTGAACCCCGGCGACGCAGGTTATCCAAACAAATTATTTGCCATTCCGGGTGCAGTTTCTTCAGGCCAATTGCCAAACAACTGCCGATAAAACCCGCACCGCCCACAATTAAAATTCTCTCAGGCATTCACTTTTAATTTTGCTATCTTTCTAGTCCGGTGGTAGTCGCCGCGAGAGAGATGTTTTTCCAGCCACACATACAAGACAATAAACAAATACCGACTGCCCATCTCTTTGATTTTAAGCTTAGAAATACCCGCAGTCCGATTGTACCACCTCAGAGGAATCACCGTATAGGAAAAACCCCGGACAATTGCTTTTAAAGGCAGTTCCACTGTCAAATTAAAATGATGGCTCAAAATCGGTTGCACGCCTTCAATCACTTCTCTGCGGTAAATTTTAAAAGCATTGGTGACATCGCTGTACCGCAAGCCGAAAATACTTTTGACAAACCAGTTTGCTAAGCGGTTAATTGCTAGCTTGTGAATTGGATAATCAACCACAAAGCCACCTTTGATAAAGCGCGAACCGAAAACGCAATCATATCCTTCTTGCAACTTGCGGTATCCTGCTACCAAATCGATGGGATCGTCGGAAGCATCCGCCATCACAATTGCCGCAGCATCTCCCTCAAATTCCGCCAATCCCCGGCGCACGGCAAATCCGAAACCGTTGGGAGGTTGATTGTTGATGTATCTAACTGTGGGAAAAGTCTCTGACAACTCCTGGCAAATATCAATAGTTCGATCGACACTGTTGTCATTCACAATCAAAATTTCGTGCGGAATGCCTTCTAAATCGAGCGTCTGGGCGATCGCTCGCACAGTACCGTACAAACAGCCCTCCTCATTGTGAGCTGGTATTATCACAGAAATTTTCACTCCTCATCCTCCGCGCAACTGGACAAACTGGTTGTCCACAGGATTATACACCCAAGCTTTAATTTCAGTTTGGGCGATCGGCAAATCATTAGCCAACAAATCAACAGCCCACCTTGCATTATTGTATAACTCAGATTTTAAACTCTCAGCAATGTCCGGACTGTCCAAATTTACATAAGCGTTAGCAAAAAAAGATTTTTTGTCCCCGACAGATAGCAGTACAATATTCGGCTGTTGCAATTTTTCTGGCAAAACCGCCCAACCAGCAGCATTGACAGCATCATTTTGCTTAACTGTCAAGGATTTATCCCTGGTTTGAGGTTTGTCTAAATAGCCGTAAACTTTCTCGGTATTAGAAATAAACTCTAAATTTTTCGCGAACTTTATCCAACCTATTTTGTCGATAATTGCAGCGCCTTCTCTCACAAGCCAAGTTTTTTTGCTCAGAACCCTCAAACAGCTTTCCGGCGAATTCTTGAAAAAGTCCGAGGGTTCCAGATAGTTAATTAACTGCAAACAATCTTGAGCGCCTTGTTTGTAAAGAAGTGCAGATCTAGATTGGGCTATCGCCTGTTGAGAGTTAAGAATAATTGTAGCAATTAACAGCCCTGCCAATACCCGATATATAAATTTATAATTACGCTGTAAAGTTGCTTTTGTTTCTTGATAATTACCTCGAACAAACAATTGCCCTAGCTGAACCAAAGCAATTAATAGCAAAATCGAATTAGTCGTATATCTCGACGATTCAATCGCCTGAATTGCCCCAAATTCAGCCCTCCCAGCCGTAATAAACAGAGCGGATAAAACCGAAAATAAACCTATGGACAGCCAAGGTAAAGCCTCATAGTTCTCAGCAATATCATTCCTATCTGTCATTGCGAGGGACGAAGGAATCGCCGGGACTTGAAATTGCTTTTCTGAGTTAGCACTCACAGATAAAGGTACCGAGCTTGATACAATCTTTTTCCCAAAATAAACTACAAAAAATACAAAGCTTGCAAATATTACCAATCCTACCAATGCCGAGATTCCAGGCGAGCGAACAATTGGCGAACCCAGCAAACTTAAAAAGTAATCAATAACCACAAGCGGCTTATTCAACAATGAAAGAATACTTGCTTTCCGACTAGGATGATAATCTATTGAGTAAACAGCACAAGTGGCCACAAACAGCAGCATCCATGCGATCGCTCTTTTTCGTTTCTGCGCTGTATTTCCCTCCAAAGCCACCACAGCCGGAATCGCAGCCAACCAAGACAGCAAGCCTTGAGCGAGCGAAAAACTCGCAACAAAGCAGAAGACAGCAGCAATAGAGATTCTAATATTAGGCAATAATTTGTGATTTGACACCAGCGCATAAACCGCAGCGACAAAACACAAATTCACGAAAAACCACGCTAATTGAAATCCCCAAAGCCAGTTTTCGTGCTGGACTAGAGAGCCAACCAAAATACAAGTTAAAATATTAGCTAAATGCCACAAATCATCCGCGACATTCTTAACTTGCATCGAGGATAACTTGTACATAGCGAGAAAAGTTATCGCAGCCAAACCTATGCTGAGACACAACTGATAATTAATATTCCATCGGGAAGCAAAAGCCAGCACCGCAATAATTATTTTAGGGAAAACTATGCGGTGGTTGCTGTGCAAAGCCCAAAAATCGTTAAAAGTTACATTTCCCGCAGCTATTTTTTCAAAAAGGCTAGCTAACCTCCACTCGTCATCAACGGGAACGTTAACGCTAAAATTCGCTACAAATCCGATTAATAAGAGGACAGGAATTAGATATAAAGTAAATAAGATTAATTTTTTCATCAATGTGCGATCGCACCGATTGCCATCACCATTTTATATCATTTCCGGTTACACTCCTTATGATGTTGACTGTTGACGGTTGACTGTTGACGCCGTGAACAGTCAACCGTCAACAGTCAACAGTGAACTCGAATTTACTATTCCGATGCTAACGGATTTGATATTATATCAACCCGGCTTAAATACCCTTTATTTTTTAGTCAGCGAACCACGTTCGGCGAAGCTCAGTCTAGCCGCCGACGAAAGTTTGACTTTTGAGGGGTTTTAACCACCTAATTTGATCGAGGACGTTGTATTTACTTATAGCGGTAAGGTGCGCACGGCGCACCCTACTCCTTTATAGCGGTTAACCGAATTACTTAATAGTCTTGAACGTATCCATTTTCCCTGTAAATCGGTTGATAAACATCTGCAAAACAGTCCGCTTGCCGATATTGATATTAGAACTCACGGACATTCCCGACTGCAAGTTAACCTCCACTTCATTTGCCTTGCCCTTGTTCAAAACAAACTTCTGATTTTTGAGCTTTATTTTGGTTTTGAAAGCGTAGTATTTCCGCAGTTCAGTAGGAGGCTCAGCATCGCTGCTAATCTCTTTCACTTCACCCTCAGCAGTACCAAACTCCAGCGCCGGGAAAGCTTCTACATTCACTTCCACAGGCACGCATTGGTATTTCGTCAAACCCAGTTTCTCTCTGTTAACTTCCTTCTCTGGACAAACGCAACTTTTACCTGTTTCGCAGTCAATCTTTTCTCCGTCTAATTGTTTGCCGTGATACGGCTCCAATTTTGCCCGCTTCTGTCTCAAAGCATCCAATACCAGAGCCACATTGCTGTTTTCCAGGTAAACCACTGCTTCCAGACCGTTTTCGTCATCCAAAACTTTGAGCAGCTTTTCAGTTTGCTGCGCTTCGTAATAAGCTTCTTCGCAGCGTGCTGGGCGCGGTTCGCCCGGTTTCAGCACCGTATTAATAATGGATTGGCATATCGGATCTTTCGCCATATCCAACTTAGCTTTCTCCTTCGTAGAAGGCTTCAAATCAAAGATTACACCCGATACGGGAGCTTTCATCACTTGAGTGTCGCGGTTTTGTTGAGCCTTTTCTAGCTGAGCGTTCACCTCAGACAGCTTTTTCAGGTTTTCCACTTTGAAGCGGCTTAGCTGAGAATCGCTGCTGGCAATTTGTTTCTGGTTTTCAGCAATTTTGGTATAAAGTTCTTTCGCCCAGGTATCCTTGGTGTTTTTCAACTGTTCTTCGGCGCGGCTGATGGACTCCTGAATGCGCGCTTGCTCTCCTTGGTGACGCTGTATTTCAGCAGTAATTTTTTGGATGTCACCTTGACGCGCGTTAATTTCCCCTCGGCGCGTATTGATTTCACCGAGGCGCGTGTTAATTTCGCCTTTGCGAGAGTTGATTTCACCTTCGCGCTGCTTGATTTGATCTTGCTGTTTGAGAACCTCGCTTTGGCCTCTGAAAACATCTTGTTCTTGACGTTCTTTTTGTAGTTCAGCGATGGCTCCTTCCTCTACCAGGGGGGCGAGTCTGCCTAGAATGTTTTGATTCGACTTCAATACTTGTTGGGATTTCGCTAACTGTTCTTGGGCCAAATCTCTCTGAGCCAGGGCTGATTTTACTTGCTCTTGCGAAGAAGCTAACTGCTGCTGAGCATAATTTAATTGGTTCTGGGCAAAACCCAATTGTTGCTGTGCCACTGTCATTTGATCGCCGGCGGCTTTCTCAGCATCCTGAGCTTGCTTCAGTTGTTTTTCCAACTCCTGAACTTGGCCTTGAGCAGCAGCGACGCGAGACAGAAATTCCGATCGATAATTAACATAAAGTCCTTGCTGGGCAGCATCAAAATTTCCGCTGGCTCCCCTGTTGAGGTACAGCTCGTCAATCAAAGCTTGCAGCACTTGATTTTGTGCCGTGAGGCTCTGTCTGTCCTTGATTGTTGATTCTAAATTAGAAGGAACAGCGCCTTGGATTTTGCCGCTCACCACATCTTCGTAAAATTTATTTTCCTTTTCCAGAGCTTCTTTAGTTTTCTGAATCGATGTTAAATCGGCAGTGGGTGCAAGGGGGTTGAAAGTTAGCAGAGGCTGGTTTTTTTCCACGCGATCGCCATTTTCAACGTGAAGTCTCACCACCGCCCCCGTAGCAGGTGCTTGGATGTCTCTAGCACCATCTTTGAGTTCTAATTGACCGACAGCGGGGACAGCTTGCTCTACGCTAGCAAAATAAGCCCAAACTACAGCAGAAGTGGTCATCAGCATGATCATCCACAAAAACAAGTGGGACCAAATTGCTGGTTTTTCGAGAATGACTGGTTGCTCAGAAAGTATTAACGATTTCATAGCCATTTGTTAGTTTTCAGTTGTTAAGGGTTAGTGCTCTGTTGTTAGTTGTTAGATATCAGGTATTCGATGACTCTTGTTGTTGGAAGAGGCAGTAGTAACGCCCTTTAAGAGCCATTAATTCTTTATGAGTTCCCCGCTCAACTACAGAACCTTGATCCATCATAATAATTACATCAGCGTTTTGGATTGTAGTCAGGCGGTGAGTAATGAAAAACACCGTGCGGCCGGCGAAAGCTTCTGCTAAGTTATTGCAAACTTGGCGTTCGGAATGGTAGTCGAGGGCGCTTGTAGCTTCGTCCAGAATCAGCAGTTTCGGGTTTTGCAAAATCGTGCGGGCGATCGCCAAACGCTGCCTTTGACCCCCAGAAAGCGACGCACCCCGCTCTCCCACCACCGTATTGTAGCCAGCAGGCAAGCCCATAATAAAATCGTGAGCTACCGCTAATTTTGCAGCTCGCACAATCTCATCCGTACTCGCATCGGGATTACTCAGAGCAATATTTTCCTGCACAGTAGAGTTAAACAGCAAAGTATCTTGCAATACCACCCCTAGTTGGCTGCGGAGCGAGTACAGTTCCACCTTAGAAATGTCATAGCCGTCAATAAAAATCCGGCCCGACAGCGGCGGATAAAGACGCTGCAACAGCTTCATCGCCGTACTTTTACCGGAACCGCTTCCCCCCACAATTCCCACAAAACTGCCCGCGGGAAATTCCAAATTCACATTAGCCAATTGCAGCGGCCCGCTTTCTAGAAATCGGAAGGAAACCTCCTCATAGGTAACCTGCCCTTGAATTGCCGGCAGCGGGATATTGCTGCGGTCTTCATCGCTGGTTTCCGTCGGCGTATCGACCACATCCTTAAGCATATCGATCGACATCGAGACTTCTTGGAAACTCTGCCACACGCTGACAAAACGCAGCAGCGAACCAGTCACGTTCCCGGAAATAATTCGGAAAGCAATCAACTGACCCAAAGTAATCTCATTTCCCAGTACCAAATAAGCTCCCACCCACAACTGAGCTAAGTTACCCACCTGGTTTAAAAAGCCGCTAATCGTACCGGCTGCAGTCCCCGTGATAATTGTTTTAAAACTGGCTGTAATGTATTTTGCGTAGCGGCTCGACCACTCCCAACGGGATTTCAATTCAATATTTTGAGCCTTAACAGTTTGAATCCCGCTGACTACTTCCACTAGATAAGATTGAGAGTCAGCAAAACGCATATTTCTCTGTTTGATTAGGCGCAGTACCAGCGGATTGATTAGAACAATCATCAGCCCCAGTATCGGTACCACTGCCAAAGATACAAACGTTAGCTGCACACTGTAAGAGAGCATAACGGCGACGTAAACCACCGAAAATACCGCATCCAGAACCACTGTCAGAGCTGTACTCGTCATGAATTCCCGAATCTGGCCCATCATGCTGAATTTGTAAACCAAATCTCCCACGCGCCGGTTGTCAAAGTAATTCTGGGGCAGCCGGAGCAAGTGGTCGATTACCTCCGCACTCAATTTGACATCGATGCGGTTTGAGGTGTCTATAAACAAAAAGGTACGCAAACCGTTGAGCAGTCCTTCAAACAGGGCAACACCTAACAGAAATGCCCCCAAAATATCCAAGGTGTCAATGCTGCGCTGACCTAAGACTTTATCAATAATTACTTGGCTGATTAATGGGTTGGCAAGACCAAATAACTGTACAAAAAACGAAGCGAGCAATACCTCAAAAAACACTGTCTTGTGTTCCATGAGGGCCGGCACAAACCACCAGAAGCTGAACTGCTCTTTTTGCTCAACTTGCGGAGCTTGTAGCAGCAGGACTTCTCCTGATTCTCCCCAGATTTCTTTAAACTGAGGTATCCGCTTCCGCATCAGCCCCTTTTCGGGCGTGGCCATCACCAATTCTTGCTCGGTGATGCTGTAAATAATGGCAAAGCTATCTTGCCATTTAATCATTACGGGGGCTTTGATGCGGTTGATGGCTTCTGCTGGCACTTGCGCCAATTGGGGCGTGAGGCCGATGCTTTGGGCGATCGCCCCGCAAGCTTGCATATTGATAGAACCAGCGGTTTTTAACTGATTTTCTAGAACTTTGCGGATGATATCTCGACGAAATTTGAGGCCGAAATACTTGCTCAACATTTGGAAGCAAGCAAGCGGGCTGTCTATTTGCCCTTTGGCGCGGAAAACTGGGTATTTCGCCGCCGCCGCATCCTTTGGTTGGCCGCTTGGGGGTTCTGGGGGACGCGGTGGGGCGGGAGGTACTCCCTCAAAGTCGATGATGTCTGGTTCCCGGGAGCCTCCTGGGGATGTCCTTCCAGTACCATCAACTGTCCCCGACTCCGGTTGCGGTTCTGGGGGTTCCCGGAAGCCGACCAAGCGGGCGCCGAGGCGGCCTTCTACTTTTAAGGATTTGGCTGCGTTTTCCACAGAGAAGCGGCTGCCGGTGGGAAAGTCGCCCAAGACGCCGCTGCTGACGAGCCAAACTCGATCGGCATCTAGTTCTTTGGCGAGGTCTTGAGTTTTTTTGTTGCCGTTTGGCACGTTGACAACTGCCGCGTCTTGCCAAGCTTGCAGGGTGAGTTCCTTGAGATTGGAAGTGCCGTCGGCTTGGCGCTGCAACTCCAGGCTCAACAGTTCAAATACTTCGCTCAAGGAACAGTGTTCGCGAAAGGCTTCTCCAAAGGTCGGCTGTTTTTCCAGTACGCTCAGGAAATCTTCGGCAGGTAGGACGATCGCGATCACATCTGTAGAGGCGATCGCGGTTTCGCAGGGAACCCCCCTGACCAAGCCAGCCCAGCCGAGAATTTCCTTCGACTGCACCAAGCGCAAACTTACGTGGCGTTGCGAGCGCTGGTCAAAGCCCAGCAGCCTGGCCTGGCCTTGATAGATAATTGCCACCTGAGTCGGCATTTTTTCCCGTTCAAACAGG
>JACJNV010000365.1 GCA_014695175.1 Microcoleus sp. FACHB-DQ6
TGACAGCTTTCCATCACAATTAATGCAACTTTTATGGTGCTAAATATTCTTGCGCTGCCCTTAGCGTTTCAATTTACATCGCCCGGCCCAATTATCTTTCAACTTGGCTCCGTAGCCATTCGCTGGTACGGGCTGTTGATAGCTTCGGCCGTCTTGATTGGGGTCAGTCTGTCCCAATACTTAGCTCAAAAACGCCGCGTCAACCCGGAATTGTTGGGTGATTTGGCAATTTGGCTGGTTCTGGGCGCTATTCCCTGCGCTCGAATTTATTACGTGGCTTTCGAGTGGCAGCAATACGCCCAGAGGCCAGAGGATATTATTGCGATTTGGAAAGGCGGAATTGCCATTCACGGGGCGATTTTGGGCGGCACGATCGCAGCTTTAATTTTTGCGAAAATTCAGCGAGTTTCTTTTTGGCAATTGGCAGATTTAATCGCGCCTTCGGCAATTCTCGGTCAGGCGATCGGACGCTGGGGAAATTTCTTTAACTCGGAAGCTTTTGGCAGTCCTACGGATTTGCCTTGGAAACTCTATATTCCGCCAAACAGCCGCCCGCCAGCCTACGCTAATTTTGAATACTTCCACCCCACATTTCTCTACGAATCTCTGTGGAATCTGACAGTATTTGGGTTGCTTCTGACTTTATTTTTCCGCGATTTGCAGGGCAAAATTCGCTTGAAAACAGGTGCTTTATTTTTGGTTTATATCGCAGCTTACAGTTCCGGTCGCGTCTGGATTGAAGGGCTGCGGACTGATAGTTTGATGTTGGGGCCGCTGCGGACGGCACAAATGGTAAGCTTGACTGGGATTGTTTTAGGGTTGGGCGGGTTAGCTTGGCTTTATTTGCTCGATCGACCTTTACCAGATGTTGTCTCCCCGAATTACGATCGGGCAAATGTTGCTCACAGATCCCCAGAGGATCAATAAAAAACCCCAGAGAGGTTAGTCTCTAGGGTTCAAAACCAGGGTGCATCTACCATCCCTTACTTCCAACCAAAATAGGTGCATCCGGAAGCGCCAGTAAATTTAGAAAATTTTTTAGTAGCAATGAGTTTGACAGAGATTGAATCCCTAATTTCAGGGGTATACATTGTAGGTGCAGGCCCGGGAGACCCGGATTTGTTGACTGTTAAGGCTCAAAAATTATTGGCTGCGGCCGATGTCATATTATTTGCTGATTCGCTAGTTCCAGAGCAAATTTTGCAGGGTGTGCGCGCGGATGCTGAAGTTATCCAAACTGCGGATAAGACCCTCGAAGAGATTGTACCTTTGATGGTGGAACGAGTGCAGGAGGGGAAAAGCGTCGTCCGCCTCCATTCGGGCGATCCCTGTCTCTACGGGGCTGTCGGCGAACAAATGCAAGCTTTGGCCGACGCTGGAATTGCTTTTGAGGTAATCCCGGGAATTAGCGCTTTCCAACTTGCGGCAGCTAAACTTAAAATTGAGTTGACAGTTCCGGGAGTTGTGCAGACAATTATTTTGACGCGAATTAGCGGCAGAACAGAAGTACCGGAACGCGAAGAATTGGCGAGTTTAGCGGCTCATCAAGCGAGTTTGTGTCTGTATTTGAGCGCCCGCCATGTCGAACAAGCTCAAGCTAAATTGATGGAACATTACCCATCTGATTTGCCTGTAGCTATTTGTTATCGGTTGGGCTGGCCGGATGAAAAAATTGTGCTAGTTCCCCTTGACAAAATGGCCGTTGCTACGCGCGAAAATAATTTGATCAGAACGACAATGTATGTGATTAGTCCGGCGTTGGGAAAATCAGCAGAAGGGCGATCGCGCTTGTACCATCCAGAACACGATCGGCTTTTCCGACCCTCGAAGGAAGAAGGAAGAAGGAAGAAGGAAGAAGGAAGAGGGAAGAAGGAGCAATTATGAAATAACCAATTACCAATTCCCAATTCCCAATTCCCCAATCTAAAATCTAAAATCTAAAATCTAAAATCGCCATGACTGATTTAACTCGCAGACAATTTATCACTGTCACCGCATTAAGCGCCGGATTTGCCTTAGCAGTTCATCCTATTGCGGCTGCCGTTATCAATACGGATGCTGCTGGTTTAATAGCAGGTGAGGTAAAAATTCCCGTAAAAGACGGCTCAATTCCAGCCTACAGAGCAATGCCAGCCAGCGGCAGCAATTTTCCAGTAATTTTAGTAATTCAAGAAATCTTTGGAGTTCACGCGCACCTTCAAGATATTTGCCGCCGTTTTGCAAAATTAGGTTATTTAGCGATCGCCCCAGAAATGTTTGCCCGTCAAGGTGATGTTTCTAAAATCACCGACATTCAAGAAATTAGGAGTAAAGTTGTCTCGAAAGTTCCTGACGAGCAAGTTATGTCCGATTTAGATGCAACCGTAGAGTGGGCACAAAAGTCAGGAAAAGGCAATACTAATAAGTTGGGAATTACAGGATTTTGCTGGGGTGGCAGAATTGTTTGGCTGTACTCTTCCCACAACCCCAAAGTCAAAGCGGGAGTTGCTTGGTACGGGCGTGTGGTTGGCAATTCTACGGATTTAACTCCCAAACAGCCGATCGACATTGCAGCAACTTTGAAAGTGCCCGTATTGGGTCTTTACGGTGGCAAAGACCAGTCAATTCCCAACGATACAGTCGAGAAAATGCAGGAAGTTCTCAAAACTGGCAGCAGCGGTTCCGAAATTGTGCTTTATCCAGATGCGCCGCACGGTTTTAACGCCGACTATCGCCCCACTTACCGAGAAAAAGAAGCTGAGGATGCTTGGAAACGGATGCAAGATTGGTTTAAAAAGTATGGAGTTTCATAATAGTTGTGAGTTGTTAACTTTGACTTAAAACAGGTGTCAAGTTTGGGCTCGAAAAAGTCAATATTAGCGATCGCCCTTAAGACAGTTGGGTTTGGGGGCGCGACATTGGTAAACTGGGCTGTGTAGAATTATCGATCGAACAGGTAAGCCCGTGCTAGACGAACAAGCTAAAAAGACCATCTTGCGGAAAATCCCTCACGGATTGTACATCTGCGGTGTCAAAGACGGGGAGGAAGTCAACGGTTTCACCGCTAGCTGGGTGATGCAATCTTCCTTTACCCCTCCCTTAGTTGTCAACTGCGTCAAGCAAGACTCCAAATCCCACGGCATGATCAAAGCCAGCGGTGTCTTTGCTCTGAGTTTCCTAGAAGCAGGACAGAAAGACTTAGCCCAGAAATTCTTCAAGCAGCAGCGCCGCGTTGGCAATAAATTTGAGGATGTAGAATTTTATCCCGGCGCGGAAACTGGTTGTCCGATTATCTCGGACTCTCTCGGTTACATCGAGTGCAAAGTTGTCGGTGCTGTGGAACACGGGGATCACACGGTTTATGTGGGAGAAGTTTTGGCTGCAGGCGTCCACCGAGAAGGCAATCCGTTGCTGCTAGAAAGCACCGGTTGGAATTACGGCGGCTAAAGACTTGGCAGTTGGCAGTTGTTAGTAAAAAAAACTAACGCTGAGAAACCCGGTTTCTTTAAAAGTCCGGGTTTCTGAATACCAAATAAATTTTTATGTTGAATTAGAGCGACCTATTTATTAATTGCGAGAGTTAGGCGTCGCATAACTAATAAAAAATCGGCGACAATTCTGTCAGCGTTGTCGGGAGTTAAAATGGGTACGTGGACGAAAATACATTGAGCGGCTATTTGAGACTCGCAAATATGTTTTAAAACCGCATAATACAGGGCTTCACAAACAAATTTTCCGGCTTCGTGACTGATTTCTGTTGCGGCTAAATCAGCGACTAGCGGTGCGAGATTAACTGCTGTTTTCAGAATGTCGCTATCGCAGCAAGCGCAAGATTCTACGGTTAATTTTTGCCGACTTTCCGCCATGCCGCAGCAGATAATAGTGTCAGGTTGGAGCTGGTTGATTTGGGCGATCGCTAAATTAGGTGCTAGCTGAAAATCTACTGGCAGTTTCCTCAAAAAAGTCAGGGAATCAGGCAAGGATTTGATATGGGAAATCTTGGCTAATAAGTCGTCGGAAGAGTTGGATTTCTGATGGGGAAGCCAAGTATCAAATGAGGTTAGCAGGATTTTCGCCGTCATATTTGTGCAATAATACTGATATTGATAATATAAGGCAAGTAAGTCAATGTCTGTCATTGCAGTAGTAGACTATGACATGGGCAATCTGCACTCAGTCTGTAAAGGCTTGGAAAATGTGGGTGCAGTGCCAAAAATTACAGATTCTCCTGCTATAATCGAGCAGGCTGATGCGGTGGTTTTGCCGGGGGTGGGTTCGTTTGACCCGGCAATGCAGAATTTACGATCGCGCAATTTGATAGAACCGATAAAAAGGGCGATCGCCTCGCGGAAACCTTTTTTAGGCATTTGTTTGGGTTTGCAAATTCTGTTTGAAAGTTCCGAAGAAGGTGTAGAACCGGGATTGGGCGTTATTGCGGGAAAAGTGCGCCGATTTCGCTCGGAACCGGGTTTGACAATTCCCCACATGGGATGGAATCAATTGCAATTTACTCAGCCGGATGTGCCGCTGTGGCAAAATTTACCGTCTGATCCTTGGGTTTATTTCGTGCATTCTTATTATGTCGATCCAGTTGATTGGGAAGTGCGATCGGCAATGGTGACTCACGGCAATCAAAACGTGACGGCGGCAATAGCTAAAGATAATGTGATGGCCGTGCAATTTCACCCGGAAAAGTCTTCGAGTACGGGATTGCAAATGCTGTCAAATTTTGTCAGTCTGGTGAGGGAAAAAGTACCTGCTTAGGTGGCATGAGTCTTGAAAAACCCGGTAGATTGCCGAAACCGGGTTTGACATTTTTAAAAGTCTTCTTCCTCCTTCCCTCTTCCTTCTTCCCTCTTCCCTCTTCCTTCTTCCTTCTTCCCTCTTCCTTCTTCCTTCTTCCTTCTTCCTTCTTCCTTCTTCCTTCTTCCTAAATGAGTTTAAGAATCTCTGGCAACCGCCAAATAAAAACCCTACCGGGACTCGCCACTCGCCCTACACCTTCGCGAGTCAGAGAAGCTTTATTTAATATTTGGCAAGGGACGATCGCAGATTGCAGATGGCTTGACATTTGTACCGGCAGCGGTTCGATGGGTGCAGAAGCTTTGTGTCGGCAAGCGGCGAGTGTCACTGGCATCGAACAGTCGGCGAAAGCTTGTGCGATTATCCGCGAAAACTGGGAGCAAATAGCAGACTCGTCCCAAACATTCCAAATACTGCGGGGAAACGCGACGGCGAAGTTGGCGACACTAGCGGGGCAGCAGTTCGATCGCATTTACTTCGATCCGCCCTACGCCAGCGACTTGTACGAACCTGTGTTAAACACGATCGCCAGCCAAGAAATGCTAGCACCAAACGGCGAAATGGCCGTCGAACACAGCCCGGAGCGATCGACACAACCGATTTCCGGCCTAGAAATTTGCCGCCACAAAGTATACGGCAATACAGCATTAACCTTCTATACCCGCACTTACTGATCGGCTCAAACCGCAGCAGCGTCACTCCTGGAGACAGAAAGAAACCGGGTTTCCGGGCGTGGGCGCGCCCCGGGTACTAAAAGTTTTTCCTTTGGGTACAATACAAATTTTTCCGATGAAGCTAAGCTTTGTGCGTAGGTTGTCAGAGCAAGTTGCTTCAGCAATCGGCGAAATAAATGGAGTTTAGGCTGAAAATAAAGCTTTCAGTTGTAACATAAACCCAAAGTGTGAGTGTGAATATTCCTAAAGGAGTGAATATGGTTCAGACACCTTCGCGCCCTCGTGGCAGCGAGTTTCCGGCTGCTAACTCGGTACAGCCAGCCAAACGCGATACGATTCTGCTGGGAAATAGCCTCTCCCTGCCAAATACCAAACTCTTCGGCACAGACGGCATTCGCGGGAAAGTTGGAGAATTGTTGAATGCACCCTTAGCCCTGCAAGTGGGCTTCTGGGCTGGACAAGTTCTACGCCAAAATACCCCCAACCAGGGGCCTGTGATTTTGGGGCAAGACAGCAGGAATTCCAGCGATATGCTGGCAATGGCACTGTCAGCGGGTTTGACGGCCGCCGGTTTGGAAGTGTGGAATTTGGGATTGTGTCCCACTCCCTGCGTTGCTTATCTGGCAAGCGTTTCGGAGTCGGTCGGCGGAGTGATGATTTCGGCTTCTCACAATCCCCCAGAAGACAACGGCATTAAATTTTTCGGCTCAAACGGCTTCAAGCTGTCGCAGCAGTTGCAGGAACAAATCGAAGCGGGAATCCGGGGGGCAAAGGTTCCGGTTGCTAGCTTGGCTTGGGGACACCACTACCATCGGTCTGAGTTGGTTAAAGATTATGCCACTTCGCTCTGTGATTCGCTGCAACAGATGAATTTGGAGGGAATGCGGATAGTTTTGGATTTGGCTTGGGGGGCCGCTGCGGGTTTGGGGCCGGCGGTGTTCGCGCAAATGGGGGCGGATGTGATCTGTTTGCACGACTCCCCTGATGGATCTCGCATTAATGTTAACTGCGGTTCTACTCATCTCGACTGTTTGCAAGCGGCTGTTTTGGAACACAATGCTGATTTGGGATTTGCTTTTGACGGCGATGCCGATCGAGTTTTGTGTGTTGACAACCAAGGTCGAACGATTGACGGCGATTACATTCTTTATCTGTGGGGCCGGCAGTTGCGCGACTCCCAACAGTTACCATCCAATTTAATTATTTCTACTGTAATGGCTAACCTCGGCTTCGAGCGAGCTTGGGAAGAATTGGGGGGCAAACTAACTAGAACGAACGTCGGAGATCAGTACGTTCACGCTGAAATGCAGCGCACTGGTGCGATGTTGGGCGGCGAACAGTCGGGACACATTCTTTGTCCGCATTACGGTGTCAGCGGCGACGGTTTGCTGACAGCTTTGCATTTGGCTTCGCTGGTGCGCCAGTCCGGGCAATCTTTGGCACAATTGGTAAGTGGCAGTTTCCAAACTTATCCGCAGTTGTTGCGAAATATTCGGGTGGACGATCGCGAAAAACGCCTGAAATGGCACGAGTGCGAGGCAATGCAAAAGGCGATCGAACGTGCTACAACGGCCATGGGAGAACAGGGACGGGTTTTGGTTCGCGCTTCTGGCACTGAACCGCTAATCCGAGTTATGGTGGAAGCTGCCAGCGCCGAATTGGCTAATTTCTGGACTGAAAATTTAGTTTTAGCCGTTCAGCAACACATAGCTATCTGATGGAAATGGGGAATTGCTAAAACTTTTGAATTTTGAGTTTTGAGTTTTGAGTTGAAATCTTTTAATTCAAAATTCATAAATCAAAATTTCTAAATATTAATTTCGAGTTTTAATCAACTTCTCCAAAAATAACGAGTGGGGCAGGCATCCTGCCTACCCTTAACTTTATTTTCACTCAATTGTGCGATGATGATTTCTGTTGTGATACCCACCTACAACCGCGAGCAGCCCCTGCGAGAGACATTGGCTGATGCGATTCGGCAAAATTATCCGAATTTTGAAGTGCTAATAATAGATCAAACTCGCACCCACGAATCGGAAACTCAAGTTTATTTAGAGGAATTGGCAAAGGCTGGCAAAATTCGGTGGTTTCGGGTAGATTGGGCGAGTTTGCCTGCAGCTCGAAATTATGCAGTGCGGCGCGCAGTTGGAGAGATTATTTTATTTATTGATGATGATGTACAATTGCCAGATGGTTTTTTGGCGGCTCACGCTAACAATTATTTAGAAAAACCCGATGTGGGATGTGTGGCGGGCAGGGTTTTTGACAGAATGAAACTGGATAATTCGGGAGGCGATTTAACTATCGAATATTTGCCCTCAGAAGCTATGGATGCGGGCATTGCCTGGTATTTTATCGATTTGGTGCATACTGTAAAACCGCAGCAGGTGCTCTCGGCTAGAGGCTGTAATATGTCATTTCGCCGGCAGGTTTTTGCCGAGTGCGCGCTGAGGTTTGACGAGCGGTTTGCCGGGAGTGCGGTGCGGGAGGAGTCGGATTTTTGTTTGAGATTGCGATCGACTGGCCTGAAAATTTGGTACGATCCCCATGCGTGTTTAGTTCACTTGGGGGAAGAGAGCGGGGGCTGTCACGATGTCAGCACGCGATCGATCGAATATCAAGTCACCTTTTATCACAACCATTTCCTCATGGGATTGAAAAATTTAACAGCCTTTCAATGCCTGCGATTTTTTGCCAAACTCTTTGACTGCCACGTTTTGGGAAATCCGCCTTGTTATAAAAGCGCCTCGCCCATTAAAATCATAACTAGATTTGCTTTTTATATCGTGGGTTTTCTCAGTGCTATAAACACACTAATTCAATCTCTGTGGAATGATGGACAAATTTACAGCCATCAAGACAACATTAACGCTCCATAATTCCCTATTCCTTCCCCCTTCCCCTAAATGAGAATTCTCGTTGCCAGTCACACCTATATTGTGGACATTAACCGGGAAAAATTCAAGATATTAGCCAACCTAGAACCCGATATTGAAGTAACAGTTGTAGTGCCGCAGCGTTGGAAACCCGGAGGGGTTCAAAATAAAATTATAGAAACGGAATTTTATCAAAATGGTTCCTTTAAAGTAATCCCTGTCTCCAACTTTAGTCAAAACAATCAAGGATTGCTAGCCTTTGGTTTTGATTTAATTAAAGTTTTGCAAAACTTTAGACCCCAGATCATCCAAGTTGAACAAGGTTCAAAATCCCTTGCTTGCGCTCAATTAATTTTATTAAATAAACTGCTCAGATTAAAAGCAAAAAATATACTATTTACTTGGTGGAATCTGCCTTATCAATTGAATTGGCCTGTTTCAGTCTTAGAAAATTACAATCTTCAGCACACCGACGGAATTATTGCAGGCAACTTAGATGGGGCTAAAATTTTGCGGCAGCGGGGCTATCAAGGTGCGGTAAAAGTAATGCCACAACTCGGAGTAGATGAAACTTTGTTTCGTCACACTGGTAAAGACGCTGATTTATCGCGGAGGTTCGGCATTGAGCCGACCGATTTTGTGGTAGGATTTGTAGGGAGATTTGTAGAAGAAAAAGGACTGTTGACTTTAGCTGAAGCTTTGGCAGGGTTGAAAAAAAGCTCTTGGAAGTGGCTGTTAGTAGGACAAGGAAAATTGCGGGCACACCTCGCCGAAAAATGTATTGAATGGGGAATCAGCGACCGAATAATCTGGGTAGAAAGCGTTTCCCACGAAGAAATCCCCCCCTACATTAACTTAATGAACTGTTTGGTATTGCCCTCGCAAACCAGCTATAAATTCAAAACTTTGACCGCTGTGGGCTGGAAAGAACAATTCGGTCACGTTTTAATCGAAGCGATGGCTTGTAAAATTCCGGTTATTGGTTCCGACTGCGGGGAAATTCCCCACGTCATCGGCGATGCGGGGTTAGTATTCCCCGAGGGAAATGCAGGGGTTTTGCGACAGTGTTTGCAGCAATTGATGGAGCGGCAGGAGTTGGCGGCCGATTTGGGCGATCGGGGTTATCAGAGAGCGATGAGCAATTATACCAATCAAGCTTTAGCTGAGCAGTTGTTGAAATTCTACAAAGAATTGTGGTAACTTTTGGCAGTATAATGCAAGTGTTAAATAAAAGCTGTAGTAAATGTCTATTCCTTCCGACCTACGCTCTTTGGTTGACGAACTCTACCAGGTACTACACGAGACCGAACGCCAAGCCACCGAGGGACTTTTTGCACTTAGAAGAGCAATGTCTCTTTTTCCAGAAAATGAAATACTGATGCAATACTTTTCCTCGATCAGTAATTTTCAATTCTGCGTATCAGGTGTTCGCTTACAAGCAGAGCACATTGTGGGCAATGTATTGATGGCTAGTGTGCCCGATGAAGATGTTCAAAAAGCAGGAGATTATTTAGCAGCATTGCTACGTATGGCTCCTGAAGCGAGAATTATGATAGACCAAGTAATTGAGAGATTAGAAGCATTACCATGAAACAATTACCAGATGAAAGCCAACTCCTGGAAATCCTTGAAATTGTGAAAGCTGCGGAAGCCAAAGCCAGTGAAATGTATGAATTTTCCAAGACAATGGCTCACAATACCCAAATTACAGCGACAAAGAGAGAGGAAGCGGAACAGCTAGACGGGCAGCCTTTTCCAGATAATTAAATTTGTCATGGGAGATGTTGATATTTTGATTGAAAGAACTATCCCCCATGCGAATTCTCCAAATTATCCCCTCGATTTCCCTCGTCTACGGCGGCCCAAGTCAAATGGTGCTGGGACTTTCTGCGGCCCTCGCTTCCCGAGGTATTGAGCTCACAATTATCACCACAGATTCTAACGGAGATATCGGTCAACATCCCTTAGATGTCCCCTTAAATCAACCAATACAACAAAACGGCTATCAGATTATTTATTTCCGCTGTTATCCATGGCGCAGATATAAATTTTCATTCTCGTTATTGCAGTGGTTGAATGAAAATGCGCGACAATTTGACCTGGCCCACATTCACGCTCTTTTCTCACCGGTAACTACCTTTGCTGCCACAATTGCTAGATATCGCCACTTACCGTATATTATCCGTCCCTGCGGTATGCTTGACCCCGCCGATTTGCAGAAAAAAAAGCGCTTAAAACAGATTTATGCAGCAGTTTTAGAACGCCCTAACTTAGCAGGGGCGGCCGCCATTCATTTCACAAGTAAAGAAGAAGCTAAAATCTCCGAAAGATTTGGTTTGAACTGCACAGGCAAGATGCCTGTGCCACGGGATTTGGACTTCCCAGGCAAGATGCCTGGGTCACGGGATTTGGTGATTCCATTGGGAGTGACAGCAGGTTGGTATCCTAAGAAATTGCGAGAATCTCAAGTGCCAATCATCTTATTTATGTCGCGAATTGAACCTAAAAAAGGGCTGGATTTGCTAATACCAGCATTAGAAAGTATTTTAGGGTCGGGGATAGAGTTTCACTTTATTTTAGCTGGTTCAAATCCCCAAGATGCTGATTATGAAACACAAATTAAAGTAAAACTTCAGAATTCAAGTTTAGCAAAATACACAACAATAACTGGCTTTGTGAGCGGTGAGTTAAAAGTTGAACTGTTGACAAAAGCCGATTTATTTGTATTGCCTTCTTATTACGAAAACTTTGGCATTGCTGTAGCAGAAGCGATGGCCGCCGGTGTACCTGTCGCCATTTCCGATCGCATACATATTGCCGAAGACATACAGCAAGCAGAAGCTGGTTGGGTGGGGCCTTTGGAAGTAGGGGCGATCGCCAATTCAATTAAATCTGCACTTCTGAATCCACAGGAACGCCAACGACGGGGATTTAACGGCAAAGAGTATGCCAAAAAGCATTATAACTGGGAGGCGATCGCCCAGCAAACCATCGATGCTTACCAGCAGATTTTGTCATCTATAGCAGAAGGAAGAAGGAAGAAGCAATAAAATCAATCGTTTCAGCCATTAACAACGTTCTAACCGTCTTGGCGGTTGCTATATTGACTAATGCGACTGGGGTTTACCTTTTACTTCTTCTCCTGCTCCGAGTTCTTGTGCTGCTGCTTTACTATCCCACGACAATCAAATGAGCCCCGTCGAGGCCCTTTTAGCCGTGAAATTTACCGTCAACGCAACATTGTTGAACGTGCGATCAACGGACTCAAGCAATTTCGTCGGATCGCAACCCGATATGAGAAGCTGGCTGCAAATTATACAGCCATGATTACGATCGCCTGCATTCTGTTGTGGTTATAGTTTGAAAACACGCCCTAGTCTTATGAACAAACTGCAAGCACCGGACAAAGAAGCCACGGTCAGGTTTACTGTGGATATGTCCGTCGGGAGAGCATTGTAAACTGCCGGTGTTGGCAGCAAAGACGGGGCGCACGAAAGTGGATCAGAGTGCGGATGCTGCTGGAGGATGAGTTGAAGGAGGTGGATGCGTAGGGCGATCGGGCTGCGAGTTTGGACTTGCGTAATCACAGATATAGGGGCTTTTTTAGAGAGATTGCGCCTCTAAAACCCACATTCCGCACCTCCAAGGGGCAGCGTAGGCGGATTGAGGAAATAAAAGTAAATCATTCGAGATAATAGTGAGTTAGTAGTTAGACCACTTTAGTCGCTATTTAAAGAACCATTATTCGTACAAATTTGGAGAGAAAATTTATGATGTCAGCAGAGAGACCTTTAGAGATCGATTACTTTCAAAAAGATTCAACCTTAACGTTTGCTCCGCGTCCAGTAATTGACTCCAGTCAACAAGCGGGATGGAAAAATATCCATCTTGCACATTATCAACTTCCTGCCATTGACTTCCCTGAAATAACAGGTCTTCAGCACCTAATTTCGCTACCATCATGGAAGCAGCCAACGGAAGTAGAGATGGTATTGGATGGAAAGCGTTATCGATGTCAATATGACCAACAGGAAAAGGCGCATATTGAAATTTTTCCTGCTCATGTGCCGTTAAAAGTGAGATCGAGTCAGGTAGGGGAAACGACTCACTGCTATCTCGATCCTACATTTCTAGCTCATGCTGCCTACGAGTCTGCAAATCCAGAGCAAATTGAACTGAAGCCGACGCTATCAACGCCCGATCCGCTAGTCTGTCAAATTGTCTTAGCTCTGAAAACGGTATTAGAAACTGATGCAACAAATAGTTGCTTCTATGCGGAGTCAATGGCAACAGCTATGGCAGCACATTTTTTGAGAAACTACTCAACCCGCAAGCACCTTCTACCAGAGTATGAAGGTGGCTTACCTAAGTACAAACTGAAGCAAGCTCTTGATTACATAAATGTTCATCTAAGTGAGAACCTATCATTAGCCACCCTTGCAAATGAATTGCAGATTAGCCAGTACCATTTCTGTCGATTATTTAAGCAATCAACTGGAACGACTCCTCACGCGTACTTAATTCAGCAGCGAGTAGAGAAATCGAAGCAATTACTGAAGCAGGGAAAAGGCACGATGAATGACATTGTGATCGAGTGTGGTTTTGCTAATCCCAGCCATTTTGCTAAGCATTTTCGCAGATACACAGGCATTTCACCCAAGCAGTTTCGTATGATGTAGCAAGAATATGTTCAATTCGCAAGGAAGTGTTCGACTTGAACTGGCAAAGATGATTAAAGTCGTCTTGTATAAACGGAACTTCCCCGCTTTGGGGGACGTCGGTTGGTTATATTTCTTTTGGGATATAGGTTTGGGCGATTTGATCGTTAAACATCTGCAGTCATATCTTTAAGATTTATTTAATCTTTGTCTACTACCTCTTGTGAGATAGTAAAATTAAGTATTAAGTAAAAAGCCGAGTACATAAAAGTTTCCAAAACTTGTAGTTATGTAAAAGATTTTCCCCTACTGGAAAGTCTTACCCCGTATCTGTTGGAACCGAAACGATCGCGAGCAGGGGGGGAAGTTCCGTATAAATTAACCTCAATTCAGTGCATCTGATTTCAGGGTGGATTTGTGTTCCGAATGATGTGAACTGTAGAACCGTCAGAGTCAGAACACAAATCAGTGAAGCTGCTGCCGTTCAGGCTTGTCAAAACGCACGCTAAGACAACTTTCCATTATTTGTAGAGCCATGATTATAAATCATCAAGCATTGACGATCGCAGGCGCGATCGCTATGATGCTATCACCAGTGCTAATGAGCCAAGGCACGATCGCGCAGAGTTCTATTCGAGAATGTCTTAGTGAGTTTGTCCGCCAAGGCGTTTCGCCTGATAAAGCTGCTGACCTGTGTTCCAGTGGTGGCTTGGCGATGGAAAGATGTGTAGAGAATAAGCGATTTCGCACTTACGAGGGTGCACCTCGACAGCGAAGGGATGGTAAGACAGAATACACTTACCCGATGGATGCGTTCTCTGCTGAGAGGAGCACCGGAACTCAATGCTGGACTGATTATCGAAACTTCTTTAATCCCAATAATGTCTGCTGGGCGAGTTCGATCCGGGTTTCGGTACTAAGTGAAGAAGAAGCGGTCAACCAGTGCCGTAATGCGGTGGGTGGCAATCCAGTGGCTCCTGTCAGTAATCCAAATCAGAACACACCGCTGATCATCATTCCGGGAGGCGGAGGTACAACCTTGACTAATCCGGTTGGAGGGTCGCCACAGGCGATTCAGCAGTGTATGGAGAATTTGCTGTATCGAACAGAGGTACAGAAACCATTTTCAGGCTGGATTTGTGTTCAGAATGATGTGAACTGTAAAACCGTCAGAGTCAGAACACAAATCAGTGAAGCTGCTGCCGTTCAGGCTTGTCAAAACGCACGCTAAAAAAACCTTTTTTAGGGGATGTTCAATCGAAATAAGAGTGCATTGTTACCACTAATTATTAAATTACACAACGATCGATAGGAGTAAGAAGTCATGTCTAAGAAAGCTTTTCTGCGAAACTTATCTATTGCTGGTATCACGCTTTCTGGTGTGATCGCCTTGAGCAGTAAGCCAGCCTTTGCCGATACAACCTTCGAGTGTATTAAGGCAGGCAGTGGTTATGCCACTATTGCCGTTACCTCGGAGGGTGCAAAAACAGAGCCTCTGATTACGTGGAACAGCCAGGCAATGGCAGGCAGCGGTTTTACGCCCCAGCGCCGTTGTAATGAAGTCACTGGGCGCTTGAATACTGTAGTAGCTAATGTAGGCGGTAGTTTTTCTGATGTGCTGCTAACTACTGGCTCGGTTAACGGTATGGGTGTAGTTTGTTGGGTAAACGACGAGCAATCTGGTTGCGATGGCAGTAACGTATTAGTCACCATCTCACGAGGGAATGATCCAGGTAAGTTCCTCGCTAACCTCGTTAACCGTCGCGCCAATCCTTTTGAAGCTGGAGTTGCAGGGTCAGAGACTACAGCACGGACCGTCGTAAGGTTTGGACAGTTCGTTGAGCAAGAGCTAGCTGCCGCCAGGAACCGCCCTTCCAACAAACGCCCTTCCGGCGGTCGTGGAATCTAGAGCGGGGTTTTTCACTTTCTTTTTGGTAAACCAGGGAAAAGCTATCTGAATTCTTTGGTTTACCAATTCTCGCACAGCAAATAGACTCTGAGTTAACGTTCACCGTGAAGCCTCAACCTCCTACTCAAGTGCTTGCTATCGCGAGCGCCGTTTGTGGGGTCATTATATTGACCAATTTGCTAGCTTTTGCCAGCACACCTTTATCAAAAGATCGCCCAGATAATGTATCTCAAAATTCTCCACAACTAGAGCCTTCTGTTGCCTCTGTTGCCAGACAGGTAACAGTGAGAATTTTCACAAGCCCCGGAGCCGGCTCCGGGGTGATTATCGACCGTCAGGGGCAAACTTACACGGTTTTAACTTGCGCTCATGTGGCTAATGCCAGTGGAAATGGAAGCTATAGAGTTTTAACGCCTGACGGTCAAACTCATTTAGCCTTCCGCCAGCGAATACCAGCACTGCAAGGAATTGATTTAGCTTTAGTCCGGTTTGAAAGTCAAACTCCTTATCGAGTTGCCGTTTTGGGAAATTTTGAGGAGATTTCTATAGGAGAACCCGTTTATATTTCAGGATTTCCCAATTATCAAGAACGGGATACCAATGCGCTAGAAGTTACCTATGACTGGGGAACAAAAGCCTTTCATTTAACAACTGGGAACATATCAATGCTGTTATTAGACCGATCTTTACATAGGGGGTATAAACTAGGCTACACCAACGCTACTAAAGGCGGAATGAGTGGTGGTGCTGTATTAGATCGACAGGGGCGATTGATTGGCATTCACGGTCGTGGTAAGCAAACAATACAAGGCATTAGTGCATTCAGATTGGCGGATGGTACAATGCCATCCCCAGAACTGTACGAGCAAATGTCTGGATTGAGTTGGGCAATTCCAATTTACTCCTTTCAGCAAAGAATGGGTCAACTACCAGTATTACCAATTAGAAATAACTTAAAAGTACCGCCTGCTTATGAGGTTGAAAGACCAGGGATTACACCAACTATGGAACCAAAAATTTAAAAAATTCTACCAAAACGTTACTTCGAGGAGGAAAAATGTTTAAGAATAAATGGAAAGCATTAGTCTTAGGATTAATAGCTGCAACCACTAGCTTAATACTGGTAACTACTGCTACTACTTTTAGAACACCTGCCACCGCAGCGGAAACTAATACAGAGCAAGTCAGCAGCAAGCAGATTCAAGTGACAACGCCTAGTGAATTGACAGACGTACAACCTACTGACTGGGTATTCCAGGGCCTACAGAGTTTCATAGAGAGATATGGGATGCCTGTGGCGTATCCTGATAAGACTTTTCGCGGCAATCGAGATATAACAAGAGGTGAACTCGCTCAATGGTTCCAAGGCTTTACAAACACTATAGAATCACAACAAATAGGACGACAAACTGGTGATTTGGCTACTCAAGAAGATTTAGCTGCTCTGCAACAATCGCTGAAATCTCTGCAAAAATCTGTCCAAACACTTCGACAGTCTAGTCCTTCTCCTAGACCGATAATTTAGAGTTTGTAGGCTATCTCTTTAACAAAGTCAGGTTCTTCTAAATAAAACTGCTCTCTTTCAGACAGGAAAATAAATTATGCTCAAAAATCAATGGCAAACACTTAAACTCGGCTTAGTTGCTAGCATCACCGCTTTGGTAATAGCATTAGGAGCTATCGCTATTACTCCTGTTAACACCTTGGCTCAGATAACATCTATAACACAAATTGTAGATGTTCAACCTACAGACTACTATTACCCAGCGTTAAAGTCTCTGGTAGAGAAATACAGTTGTACGGTAGGGTTTCCAGATGATACTTTTCGCGGTAATAGAAATATGACTCGATACGAAGTTGTGGGTGCTATGAATGCTTGCATGGACCAAATTGGTGGATTCATGGTTGCTTCATATACGAACGGCGTAACGAAAGCAGAGGTGACAAGCCTTAAAAATTTAATTAATGAACTTCAACAAGAAGTTGAGTTAATTCAGCGTTCCAGAGCATCAGGTAAACCAAGAATTTAGCAAAAACTAAATATTTGCTGTCAAAATTAGAATTCGGTAGATATCTTCACTTGCAAAACTATCCTTAAAGGAAAACCCATGTTACAAAGTAAATGGAAGCATTTTGGATTAAAATTTATTGCTATAGTTACTGGCGTGGTCTTAGCCATTACTGCTATTGGTTTTAAGTCAAATGCCTACTCAACTATTGCGAGTATTAACCTAGAACAAGTTCCTACTTCTACCTTAGTAGCTCAAGCAGCAAATCAACCAGAGTTTGATGCTGTTAACTCTATCGCTAGGGCTGCAACAGTTTTTATCGGTCAAAACCTAGAGAATAGCAAAGCTGTAGAAGGAAGAGTATTTATTGCAGCTCCTGGTTCTGGGGTAATTATTGCACGACGGAATTCAACTTATTACGTTTTGACCAACACTCATGTAGTTCCCACCCGTGGCAAGTACGGTATTCGGACTCACGACGGTGAAGTTCATTTAGTAAACAACAGAAAACCTCAATATCCAGGGCAATCAGATACAACTGAGGGGATAATTTATCGGTTTGCAAATTTTGACAGCAATAGACGAGTTTTTAATGGCTACGACTTAGCTGTGCTTCAGTTTGAGAGTTCTAAGGAGTATCCAGTTGCAGTCATTGGTGATTCTAGCACGAGTAAACCAGGCGATCCCATCTATGTATCTGGCTGGCCATTACCAAAAGACCCTACTTCGGAGGACAGAAAACGAGTGCAAAAAAATGGTGAACTAAAACAAATTCTTAATCCGTCCGATCCCAATGGCAACTATAGTTTATGTTATTCTGCTGAGACGGCTCCGGGGATGAGTGGTGGACCTGTTTTTAATTCCAAAGGAGAAGTTATTGGCATTCACGGTGCCGGAAAAAATTCTCGACAAGGCTGTATTGATACTAGCCTAGGGATTAAAATTGACGACTTTATCAAAGAACAAGAAAAGATAGAACGTTATAGATTGACAAGTGCCTTCAAGCGTCCTCCTGCTAATCCATCAGAGTTTTCCCGCATGGTTAGAAATCGGAATGCTGATATTTTTACCGCAGCGGAATATCTAAGATTTTTTGATGTTTCTCCTAACGATCCATCTTTTAGCGCCATTTTATCTATAGTGGATAAATACGGTTGTATGCGGGCGTATGAGGATGGCACTTTTCGTCCTCTTGATGGCCAAACTAGAGGTGAATTTGCGATCGATATAAACACCTGCTTGGATAAATTTGCGGAAAAAGCGTCTGCTAGAAGTCCGAGTTCTAGAAAAGATTTTGAGTCTATTCAAAAGACACTTGAAGCCCTTGCACAGGAAATTAACTCCCTTCATTTGTGACAATTTAAGAAAAAGTGCAAATTGTCAAGGGGGTAGACAAAAAAAGGTAAAATAGGATGAAACCTTTACCGGGCAAGCAGTTGAGCCATAATTGAACCAGTTATGACTCGCAAAAAACGAATCAACCGAGATCATGCAAAGAAAAAAAATCGTCCCCAACTAGAAAATGAAGTGATCGCGAATCACCTGGAAGATTTATTAATTCCGGCAATGGCTGCCCAAAAAACTTTTTATCGCCAACTAAATTTAAGAGATAGAATTCTGACATTACCATTAATGATGGCAGCAATATTAAGCCTCTTATGGCGAAATGTAGCAGGAGTAACAGAATTAACCAGCTAAAGGACAGCGAATGAGAATTAATGAGATGTTTGGGTTTGTTTATCATATAGATCGGAAAATTTGATTTAGACAGAAATTATCAAAGCGATCGTCTCTTTAGTCCCGGTGGATAACTCCTTTTCAATGGAATTATCCGGTGATTTGAGGTTCGAGCAGTTAGCGATCGAGCGAGGTACTGGCATCTCTGCACGAGATACCTTCGTCCGCATCGCTGCTAATCAAGAATTACTGACAATTCTGTCTCATGTGCCAGCTAGTTCTATTACGGATGCTGCATTTACCTTTTTTGGAACATAAATAGCGTTGACTAATACCAAATTCGGGTTACTTACGCCCTTTATGATGCCGAAAAAAGACTTCACTCCTCCCAGAGTTGTAGTTTGAAAACACGCCCTAGGTAACAAGGTAACAAATTTACCAAAAGCTCCAGACGAGACTGTTCTGCTTCCGTTTCTGACTCCACCTCCAACTCCCCAGCCCACAACTGCCAATCATCTGCTGTTCCCGTTGCCAACTCGTGAGTAATAAGAGCAATTTTATTATTATTTTAGCTGCAATACTTATCCACAAAACTCTGCAATCCTGCCTGATATCCTGCTCCTACCGCTTGAAATCTCCACTCTCCATTCTTTCTATACAAGCGACCAAATTCTACAGCAGTCTCTCGCGAAAAATTCTCTTTTAATTCATAACGAACAAGTTCTTTTTCTGTATCCAAATTGTAAATCTTGATAAAAGCATTTTTTATATTGCTAAAATTTGCATTAATTTTTTCTGCTTCGTCAATAGTGACAACAAAAGTTATTTCCTCAATTTCAGGATTAACTCTTTTTAAGATAACGCCGTAAATCGTTTTATTCTCTTGACTTCGGTTGTTTTTATCCCGAATCAATTGCAGTACCGAACTGTCACCGGATTGCAGATTATTGTAAAAGATAAAATATTTATCGTTAGGGATTTTGCCGTCAGCACCTAGCATAAAGGCAGAGACATCAATCTCGTAGCTTTCTCCTGCCCCTGTCACCTGCCAACCGAGGGCGATCGCCATTTTTTTTAAACCAGGCGCTTCTTTAGAGATATTAAATCTCTCACCCTTACTTAATTGCATTGCCATCTGCTTATTTGTTAAACATCAAACTTTATAGCGTTCATGTTAATATTAAGTGGGAGAATAAGTTTTCTTCTTTAAGAAAACTTAATATTTTGTCTATAATAGCGGGCTTGATTAAAAATAAGTGCTACCGCTCTCCGAATTTATTGAGATTTGCTTAGAGACAATTACCTAAGCAAAAACCGGGCTTTCTACATAACCCGGTTTCCACAATTGAACTTAATTTGACTCTACTTTTGAGCATTTTCAGAACTAGGTGGCAACGTCACGAAATTCCCAAAAGCTCCAACCGTTTGATAGCTTTTTTTGCCCAGTTCAGTTGTATAAATGCTGACAACGCCTAAATTCTGACGCTGCGTTGTATTGTCCAGCAAGCTTTCGATCGTGTCCCGCTGCGAAGTTAGCAAATTCTTGCAACTGCCGATCAAAGTATCTGTAATGCCGCTCAAAGCTTTCGGCACGCGAGAATCTTTGCACACAGTGCTTTCCAACTCGGTTTGGAGTACGCCGGAAGCATAAGTTAGGTATTTGTCTCTCCCAGGATTTGTAAATGCCATGCCGCCGGCTAGAAGAATCATGGCGATCGCGACTTTTCCCACATTGCCGAAAAAATTAGAAGTTGGCTTGTTAGTATTCATTGCGTTATCAATATTCATTTTTTTTAGCCCCGTTGATTTATAAGCTTCTCTTGATTTAAACTACACCTCCTCAGAAACAGATTTCCGAAAGGAGGGGACAGTTTTTAGATTGGAGGCCAGTTGCGAGTATGTCTCTCACTGGTTTACCTTCCTTTTACGTTTCTCCCTCCCTCAAATCCGGTAAATCTTCAACAAAACATTTAGCTGGTTCCCAGGCACAGCCTGGGGACGAGGAATTTAAACTTAGTTTCGCTTTGATTTTTGCCTCTCGATCTCCCGCTGCAACTCTTCAATCTGACGGCGCAAAGCCTCCGTCTCGCTGTTAGGCGTTTGGGACTTCACATCAACCGCCCCCTCAGCTACAGCCCGCTTGTAGTTCCCCAACTTAATTTGGCGGTATTCCTCGGAACTTGCCCAGTCTCGCAAATACCTCAGCCGTTCCACCGGGAAAGGGTGACTCAGCATCACGCCTTGGCCGCCGTTGTAAAGTAAAAACTTATACACTTGGTTGAGATTGTCTCGATCGAGCTCTTGATAGTTGTCAGACTGGCGGATAAATTCTTGCAAACTGCATTGGTCAGCATATTTACTGCTAACTCCCGCAAGTTGCATCATCGTCTTCATCACACTGTTCAAGTCATCCGTCACCAACAAAGCCGCCCGGTCTGCCGACAATTCAGCCTTGCGCCGCCACTCGTAAAAAGCGAAAATTAAACCGCTACCGACCATATTTCCCAAACCGAAAGTCATCTCGCCAATTGTCGATGCGACGCTCATCGCCCACATCGCCATTTGATTTAAAGTTGGATGGCCGCATTTAATGTGTCCCAACTCGTGAGCCAAGACTACCCGCAGTTCCGCCTCGTCCAACAAGTCTAAAAGACCAGTGTTTAATACTACATAAGGCTGGTTTTTTCCCAGGGCATAGCTGTTAACTGAGGGATTCTGAGAAACAAACAAACCCGGTTCTGGAAAAACATCTAAAGCCTGCACGCACTCCCGAAATATATGATAAATGCTGGCATATTGGCGGGGCCCGACTTGAATGCTATTTCCCATTAGGTAAACGAATTGCGGTCGTTCGTAGACAAATTCTACAAATTTGCTGGCAATTAAGTCAAATCCAGGCACGCTGCGTAACGCTGCCTCAGCTTGGCGATCGAGGGGATGCTGAAATGCTTCGCTAGAAATTCCCGTATAAGTAGGCATAGTTGTTGCAAAAGTTACATTTAAGAAATCAGTATTGCCATCGCTGCTGGTGCTAGCTGGCGCCTAACTTATAATATTATCGCGACAAATATTCAACTGTTGTGGAACAGGCCGAAAAGCCTGTTCAAATTAGCGTTAAAATTGTGATTCTGGTACAGGCGCGATCGACAAACATCTTTCACAGTGCCTGTGTATCGCCTCACCCAAAAATTGGAACGTGCAAACATGGCTATCCTGCAACTCGAAAACGGTACAACCTACACTCAACAAAGCGACATTACCCGAGAACTCGCTTCCTTAAACATTCAACTCAACCGCTGGCCCGTGGGTGACAGCGCTGAAATTCAAAATTTGTTAGCTAAAGATGCTCTTGACGACAATCAAAAAGAGCAAGTGCTGCAAGCTCTCGACGGCTACTTTCAACAGTTGTCGGAAAGTGCAGGCTATCAGGAACGCGACTTAATCGTACTGCATCCAGACATTCCCAACATCGACACCTTGCTGTCCAAATTCAACAAGTGCCACATCCACGCCGATGATGAAGTCCGCTATATCGTAGCAGGCGAGGGCATTTTCGGCTTCGTGCGTCCCGACGGCAGCCAAGTCGAACTCACAGTGCAGCCGGAAGAATTTATTAACGTGCCGGCGAATACAGAACACTGGTTTTATTTGACAGGAGCCCGGAAAATTAAAGCGGTGCGCTATTTTACCACCAAAGAAGGCTGGACGCCTGAGTATACCGATACGGAAATTCGATCGCGTTTAGCTGCTGTTTGAACAGTTGACAGTTGAGAGTTGACGGTTGACGGCAATCTTCAAATCATCTAAAAATCCTCAAATCCAGCCTCAAATTTTGTGGTTTGAAGATTGCAATATGCTCAAAGCAACCGCCTCCGCCACCTTAATCCCATCAATCCCCGCCGACAGAATACCACCCGCATATCCTGCACCTTCCCCAGCAGGATAAAGACCTTCTGTATTCAAACTCTGATAATCTTCCTTGCGTTTAATCCGAATTGGTGAAGAAGTGCGCGTTTCCACCCCAGTCAAAACCGCATCATCCATCGCAAATCCTTTAATCTGTTTGTCAAAAGCCGGAAGTGCTTCGCGGATAGCTGCGATCGCATAATCTGGCAAACTTTCGCTCAAATCAGTCATCACAACTCCCGGCGTATAAGACGGCTGCACACTGCCTAGCGCCGTGGAAGGGCGATTCGCCAAAAAATCACCCACAAGCTGCCCAGGGGCGTTGTAAGTGCCACCTCCTAACTCAAATGCCCGTTCTTCTAGGCGGCGCTGAAACTCCATTCCTGCTAAGGGATGACCGGGATAATCCTCCGGCGTGATACCCACCACAATCCCGCTGTTAGCATTGCGTTCATTGCGAGAATATTGACTCATCCCATTAGTGACAACTCGCCCCGGTTCTGACGCAGCCGCCACTACCAAACCACCGGGACACATACAGAAACTATACACGGAACGATTGTTTTGGCAATGGTGAACCAGTTTGTAATCGGCGGCACCCAAAAGCTTATGGCCCGCCCGATCGCCAAAACGACAGCGATCGATAATAGTTTGGGGATGTTCCACCCGAAAACCAATGGAAAAAGGTTTAGGTTCGATGTAAACCCCGCGCGAAAACAACATTTCAAAAGTATCGCGGGCGCTGTGTCCCACCGCCAGAACTATATAATTACTAGCAATATATTCTCCGCTGGCGAGGGTAAGTCCCTGCACTTTTCCATTTTCGATGTGGATATCTTCCACACGACTTTGAAACCGAATTTCTCCGCCTAATGATTCAATTTGGGCGCGAAGACTTTGGACAATTCCCACCAGTTTGAACGTGCCAATATGCGGCTTATTAATATATAAAATTTCCGGTGAAGCTCCCGCATTCACAAGTTCCGTCAGCACCTTGCGCCCATAATGCTGAGGATCTTTAACTTGGCTGTAGAGTTTGCCATCGGAAAAAGTACCCGCACCACCTTCGCCAAACTGGGCGTTAGATTCTGGGTTGAATTCTGCTTTTTTCTTCCAAAATCCAAACGTGTCAACCGTGCGATCGCGCACTGCTTTTCCGCGTTCTAAAAGGATGGGGCGAAACCCCATTTGTGCCAGCATCAGACCTGCAAACATACCGCACGGCCCTGTACCAATCACAATGGGGCGAATCGTCAAATTGCTGGGCGCTTTGGCTACAAAGCGATAACTCGTGTCTGGCGTCACCATCACATGAGGGTCTTTTTTGAAGCGCGCCAAAAGTTGCTTTTCCTGTGTCGTCTCTACATCCACAATATAGACAAGGAGGATTTCTGATTTTTTACGAGCATCGTAGCTGCGCTTGAAGATGGAATAGCCGAGCAATTCTTCGGGGGGAATTTGCAGCTTTTTGAGAATGGCGCTGGCGATCGCATCTTGAGGATGATCTAGGGGGAGTTTTATTTCGGTTATTCGTAACATATAGTGGAAGGAAGAAGGAAGAAGGAAGAAGGAAGAAGGAAGGAAGAAGGAAGAAGGAAGGAAGAAGGAAGAAGGAAGAAGGAAGAATAAAAATCCCGAACAGAAGTATTATAACTATTTAACCGGACATCCTAGGGGCGATCGTCCTCGGTCCCTCAATTTTTAATTTTTGAGTGGATAATTGAAGAAGCGTTATAATAAACAAAAAATTAAGTTTTGTAAAGACCCTTGACTGCAACATTCACACCCAAAAACAGCCGCACCTGGCACGCTCTCAACCCCCTGTGGCAAGGAGCAGAAGACGCAGTACAGAAGGGTTTGCCCCACACCAAGCTCGCACCGGCGTGGCAAATACTGCTCCTGGGCGACGGTTCCCCTACCCGTCACCTGCAACTGCTGACAGGGGAACCCACAGAAGTAGATGTGATCGATATGTCTTTAGTGGGTGAAGACGCAGACGGCGCACCAGAGCAAATTGTCGCGGTTCCGGGGCCGCGACTGCGCCGCCAAGTGTGGCTGCGGACTGCTTCTGGACAGCGCTTGGCCTATGCAACTTCTTGGTGGGAAGCGAGCCACGTAGACGAATATTTACAAAATAAATCTTTGCCAATTTGGGCTAGTTTAGCGAGGCTGCGGACAGAATTGTATCGCGATGTGCAGGGCATTTATTGCGGTGATTCAGTGGCTTTGGAGTCAGCTTTTGAACAGTCGGGGCCTTTTTGGGGGCGACACTATTTGTTTTGGCATCACGGCAAGCCACTGACGCTGATTTATGAGGTATTTTCGCCTTATTTAACTAAGTATTTGGGGCCGATGCAATTGGATGTTGATTGAGATGCTATCGGCCGATCGAGGGTTTTGGCATCTGACGCACTTTACTAATTGTGACACGCTTGCCTTAGTTCTTTTTGATAAACCGCGAAGACGCGAAGGACACAAAGAAGAAGAGGAAGATAGATCGGGAGGGTATACAGCCGGATTTGGTATTACCTCCCCGACTTCTTGAAGATGTCGGGGAGCTGGATTTTCTACCTATTCATAGTTGTTCGACGAAATTTCACTCGCAAACCGTCGCGAGGATGAGGCATCGGTATTGCGCTCAAATTCAAATCTTGATCCGGTAACAGATCCCACTCGTACTCCCGAAGCATCTTTGCTGCAAACAACTTCATCTCTAATCGGGCAAATTCTTTGCCCAAACATTCTCGCAAACCGCCGCCAAATGGCACGTAGCTGAAAGGTTTAGCCGATCGCTCCGAGCTAAATCGATCGGGGTCGAATCGCTCGGGTTCAGGATAAAGTTGACTATCCTGATGGGTTTGAGTAATCTCAGAAAGCACGCTCCAACCCTTGGGAATTTCATAGCCGCCGAACTCACAAGCATTAATTACTGTCCGGAAAACACCTCCCGCCGGTGGAACTAAACGCAGCACTTCTCGCAGCACCTGTTCTAAATAAGTCATTTGTTTGAGCTGTTCCAAGGTTAGCGGTTCAGTTGCGGGGAACTGCTGCTGTTCGACCCGCACTTTTGCCATCACATCGGGATGTTGAGCTAGGAGAAGGCAAAAAGAGGCGATGGCCGAAGTTAAAGTTTCGTGTCCCGCAAACAGCAGCAACAGCACTTGATCTTTTAACTCATCCAAACTCAAACTATTTCCCTCGTCATCGCGAGCCGAAATCAGCAAACTCAAAGCATCATTGCCGCTAGGGGTTCCTTGCTGGCGATCGCGAATAATCCTTTCCAGTTCTGCCAACAGCAGCTTGCGGCACTTTTTCGCCTTGCCAAACTGAGTCCAAGGCACATCTAAAGGAATCGAAAATAAACCCTGAGACCAAGTTTCAAAATAATGTCCTAGCGCCGTTTCCGAACCATTTTCCATCCCTACTAACAACTTACCCGCAACATCAAAAGTATAATTTCTCAGTTCAGGATACCAGGTCATGGTTTCCATTTTGACCCATTTTTCCAAATAGCGCTGAGTGATATCTTCCATCGCGCCGATGTAGCCGGCTAAAGCTCGCGGCTGAAACGCTTGGTACAGCAACTTGCGCCGATTTTGGTGGTTAGCACCCGTTTGCACCGTCAAGGAAAGCGGCCCTAAAAGCGCTTTGGTACTCGGAGGAAAACTCGCAACAAAATATTGGTTTTCATTGCTTAAAACAAACAAACTAGCCTCTTGGCCGCGCATAAACACGGTAGGCTGTCCGAAAATGCTGGTTTTGAAAATGGGCCCGTACTGCTGGTGGCGTTTTTTGGCAAATTGGGAATCTTGCAAAAAGTTGATGGTATCGCCAATTAGGGGTAAACCGAAACTGCCGGGAGGTAATGCCATTTTAGATTTTAGATTTTAGATTTTAGATTTTTAATATCATATCAATTTTAGTTGGAGGGTAGGCAATACGCACCAGACAAATTTCTGGTAAAATAACTTTTCTCTGTTTGTACCCTGTAGGGTGCGTCAGTTTTAAGGTTAGTACAAAAAAATCTGGTTTTTCCAACTGACGCACCTTAGTATTTTGACCAACAAACCAATTTAATTTTCTCTCCTTTTAATCGGAATCTCGATGATAAATTCAGTGCCTTTCCCCACCACCGAGAAACACTTGATTTCACCTTTATGTTTTTCGACAATAATTGAATGGGAAATCGCTAAACCCATCCCCGTTCCCGAACCGACCCGTTTTGTAGTATAGAACGGGTCAAATATCCGCTGCTTGACTTGATCGGTCATACCTGCACCGTTATCAGAAATTCTAATCACAGCGAGAGTACCTTCTACCTCTGTACGAATGCGGATAATTCCCGGATTTTCGAGCGATTCTTGTAAAACGTCAATAGCGTTAGCGATAATATTCATAAACACTTGATTCAACAGTCCAGCGTAGCACTCCACCAGTGGTAATTTGCCGTATTCTTTAACGAGTTGAATTGCTGGGCGATCGGGCTGAACTTTCAGACGGTGTTCTAAAATCATCAATGTGCTGTCGATGCCTTCGTGAATGTTAACCTTTTTCATGTCAGATTCATCGAGGCGAGAGAAATTCCGCAAACTCCTCACGATATCCCGGATGCGAGTAGCTCCCATCTGCATAGAAGATAGCATTTTCGGCAAGTCGTCTAGCACGAAATCCAGCTCTAACACCTCTATTTCCTCCTGAAGAGCTGGAGAAGGTTCTGGGTATTCATCTCGATACATTTGCAGCAGTTTCATCAGGCTTCCGGCGTATTCTTCTGTGTAGGTAAGATTGCCGAAAATAAAGCTGACGGGGTTATTGATTTCGTGGGCAATTCCTGCTACCATCTGACCGAGGCTTGACATTTTTTCTGCCTGCACGAGTTGAGTTTGAGCTTGCTGGAGTTCGCACAGAGTTACTTCGAGTTTGGCAGCTTGTTCTTGTGCTATCCGAGCTGAATCGACGCTTTGAGTGTAAAGTTCGGATTGACTGATGGCGATCGCCAATTGATCGCCAATTGCCTCAATTAACTCCACTTCCTCTTTGGTCCACGTGCGTACCTCCTTGCAAGAAACGCAGCCAACAACACCAGTTAAACCCCCGGCACTTTTAATCGGTAAATCCAAGACCGACTTGCAACCAATATCCAAAAAGAATTTTTGTTCTACTGGATCGCTAACAGTTGCAACATCATCTATTTGATAAACTTCCAACTTAGCGATTTTTTGCGGCAGCGTACCCGTTATGTCAGCAGGGAAATAACCCAAAAGCGAGAACAAATCCTCATTTTTAGCTTCGTGGACGACATCCCATGCAGGTGGCGAAGCGTCGGGCAAATACCAGATAAACACACAGCGATCGACTTGCAGCAAGTCGCGAATCTGCTGCACAGTCGTTGCCAAAATAGTATCTAAATCTAGAGATTCGCGGATATTGCTAGCTAACTGGTTCAGCAGTGCTTCCTGCTCCGCTAACTTGCGGAAGCGCGCTTCCGAAGCTTGCAATTTTCGTTGAGCTTCTTTTTGTTGTGTAACGTCCAAACCCAAACCGATTAAGCCGATCGCGCTGCCGTTGGCCTCTTTTACCTTAGCTTTAATCACCTCTAAATGGTGATTTTTACCGTCAGCAAACTGGATAATTTCATCAGCATAAAAAGGAGTATCTTGACTCCAGACTTGCACGTCAGACGCCATGCAGTTAGCAAATGCTTCCGATCCCAAAATTTCTGAAGAGTGAGATGCTGCCAAAAATCTTTCTTCAGGAACGTTCACAGATTCGCAAAAAGTTTTGTTAACCAACAGCATCTTGCCTTTAGTGTCAGTCAGCCACACCCAAATGGGAGCGTTGTCAATAATTGCCCTCAAAGTTTGCTTTTGTCTGGCGAGAGCTTCTTCTGTTTGTTTGCGCTTAATTCCCAGGGCGATCGTATCGGCACTTGACGCCAAAGCAATCTGCGTTGATTCATTCAACTCCTGGCGAGCAAACATCGCTATTACTCCCAGCAACTGATCGTCAACAATTAGCGGATATCCAGCAAAAGCCACCATTCCTTCACGCGCCGCCCATTCTTTATCCCGGATTCGGGGATCTTCTTGCACAGAATTAGTGATGTGAGGTTGTCGCTCCAGGGCGATTAAACCAATCTTGAACTCACCGACAGCAATGCGGCTGTGAGCGCCGTCAATGTGAGTATACATCCCTGCGCTTGCTTGCAGTTCCAATACATTTCCCTCTTCATTCAGTGTCCAAATCCGAGCAAACGCAGCATCCAAATGGCGCACAACTGCATCGGTGCAATATTGCAAAGTTGCAACCAAAGTCTGGTTTTGAGTTAGACCAATTCCCACATCTGCTGTGAATAGAGAAAGTTTCAATTGTTCTGCTAAAGCTTGTTCTGCTATTTTGCGCTCTGTAATGTCCGTAGCAGCACCGAGACGCTGCTTAATTTTTCCCTCCTCTGTTCTGCTAAATACAATATTCCGGCTGACTAACCAGTGCCAACAATTCTGTCGATCGCGTACCCGAAATTCGTACTCAACAACCTCGCCGTCGGGAGCATTTTCTAATTGCTGAAAATATTTGGGAAATTTAGCTAAGTCGTCAGGGTGGATGATGGTGGGCAGCAGATTGCTGCCCATGTTTTCAACTTCTGCGCTCGTATAGCCGAGGATGTCAGTGATTTCGCGGTTGCTGTAGACATTTCGCTGCTCGCTTTCGTCGTAAACAAAGAGAAGATTCGGACTGGTATTGGCAATTCGCTCAACAAAATGCTGGCTCTCTTGCAGCGCTGCTTCTGCTTGTTTGCGATCGGTAATGTCGCGGCCGACACCATAGAGCAATTCTTCCTCGCAGAAACGGGTACCAGTCCAGGCTATCCACTTGTAAGAACCGTTTCGACAGCGCCAGCGGTTTTCAAACCCAACGGTATTATTCCCCGCAGCAATACTTTCAGCTTCTTTTAAAGTAGTTTCGCGATCGTCTGGATGCACGAATTCAATGAAGAGTTGGCCAACCATTTCTCCTGGGGAATAGCCGAGTATTTTTTCTGCTGCTGGGTTGATGCGTTTTACATAACCGTCAAAACCAATGACGCACAGCAAATCTAGCGAGAGGCTAAAAAAGCGATCGCCCCCGTCGGGTTCGCTGGATGGGCGATCGTTTGGGACTGCGACAGCCGAGGCTTTTGAGTACGCGGATACGACCAAAAAGACAATATTTGCTACTCCCAAAAATCCCAGGGCGAGTTGGCTATCGTAGAAATTATCAGCGCTGCCAGCTACGAGCAACCCGTTTAAGACAAGCAGTACAATTATCAAAATTGAGAATACACTGCCAGGGGCGATCGTCGCTAATCTGGTTTTTTCATTCTGCTTTCTGCTTTCTACCTTTTGTATTCTAGTGAAGGCTTCCCGGATTTTTATTAAAAACCCTGGCAGTAAGTTAAACACTTTAGCGTTTTTTGAGGCTTCGAGTTGAAGTGAGTGTTTCATTTTTTGACTCGAGATTAACTTGGACTTTTCCTGATTTAAAAATTACAATAAACAGGTTTAAATATTGTAAAAATTTCCTTATTGGCAAGCTCTAGCATTTAAAGATATGCGTAAATTTACGCAAAACCACCCGATAACTAAGTGTATTTACGGCAGTAGCGAGCAATCTCTTTTTAGCTGGGGTGCACATTTTATAATTTTTCCGACTCAGAGAGAGAGTTTATCTATAATACTGCCTTAGATATTGCTGTTAGGCATTGGACATTTGGCCTAATTTAGCTAGTCCTGGGCGCAGAAACTCGCACTCCTAGGTGCAGTATTTAATTATGTAGGTTGCCCCTGAAGCTGCTTACCGCGTTAGACTAGCGTGTTATACCCCACTTTTTTCGTGTAGAAATAACTGGGTTTGATTTAGGAAAATACTGCGTGGATCGCCCTGGCTGTGGGTTGAAAAACCCGGAATATGAGTCAAGTTCAAGCAGGTTGAATTTGACCATAAATTATGAATTTAAAATAAAAATAAACTGCTAATTTGTGAAGATAAAATTAAAAAAATCTTCGTAGCAGTTTTTCGTTGACCGAGAGGTTCGCGCGTAATGGCTAATTAGTAATTGGTAATTGGTAACGGGCAATGGGTAATTGATACCAGTTTAAAACAAACACTAGAGCTCAAACGTGTTTCGATTCATCTGCAGGCGATGGGGACCAAGCAGATTTGCGGCCTAATTGCTGTTGCCGAATTCGCTCCAAATTCCCCGCAGGAATAGAAGCTATGAGTTGCCGCGTGTAAGCTTGCTGCGGTTGGCGGTAAATGCGCTCAGCAGTGCCAATTTCCTCGATTTTACCTTTATTCATGACGATCGCGCGATCGCTCATAAACTTGACCACGCTCAAATCGTGAGAAATAAAAATATAAGTCAGTCCAAACTCTGTTTGCAACTCCTTCAGCAAATTTAAAACTTGCGCCTGCACGGACACATCTAATGCCGAAACCGACTCATCGCAAATAATAAACTTAGGATTCAAAGCCAAAGCTCTAGCAATACAAATTCGCTGCCGCTGTCCGCCCGAAAACTCGTGAGGGTAGCGGCGCATAAAATCGGGATTTAAACCCACTCTCTCCAACAAATAAGCCGCGCGATCGCGCTGTTCTTTCTGGTTCTTACCAAAGCGGTGAATCACCATCGGTTCCATCACCGCATCCCCAACATTTAGGCGCGGATCGAGAGAACTAAAAGGATCTTGAAAAATAATTTGCATATCGCGCCGCAGCCACCGCAATTTGCGATCGTACTCTTTTTGCCTCCGATAATTAGCCATCCACTGCGGTGCCGAACTACTTTTCGCAGGAGGCGTAATTTCTTGGCCTTCAAAAAACACTTTACCGCTGGCCACCGGAATTAATTGCAGCAAAGCTCTCGCCAAAGTTGATTTGCCGCAGCCAGACTCGCCCACCAAACCCAAAGTCTCGCCCGGGTAAACCTCAAAAGAAATATCGTTGACCGCCATAAATAAGCGTTTGGTTTCGCCAAACATTCCCTGCACCGGAAAACCGACTCGCAAGTTATCAACAGCTAGCAAAGGGCCGGAAATATGCGGCAGCCGAGGCGGTTTTCCTGTTGCAAAAGCGGGATTTCCCCCGCTGCTGTCGCCGTCTAAATCGGCATTTTTCTCGACAATTACTAATTCGCCGCTAGCATTTGTGGTGACATCCATAAAATCGGAAACTGTCGGCAAGCGGCGCAGTTGCCGATCGAGAGTTGGGCGGCAAGCTAATAAACCTTTTGTGTAAGGATGTTGGGGATTGCTGAAAATTTGTTCGATCGCACCGCACTCAACAATCTTGCCTCGGTACATCACCGCCACCGTATCGCCAATTTCAGCAATGACGCCCAAATCGTGGGTAATAAAAATCATTGCCATGCCTCTAGAGTCCCGCAACTCCCGCAGCAAAGCTAAGATTGTTGCCTGCACGGTTACGTCCAAAGCCGTCGTAGGTTCATCAGCAATTAATAAAGTTGGATTGCAAGAAATGGCCATTGCAATCATCACGCGCTGGATTTGACCGCCTGAGAGTTCGTGGGGATAGCGATCGAGCATAGCTTGTTTTTGGCCGTTGACGAGCTGCATCAAATCGCGATCGTCCTCTATAACTGCTTGATTCCCCGCAGCACTCCGGGAATGCTCTTGCCGCAAAGCCAAACACCGCTGCCTGAGCTCATCGTCGCCCGGTAGCAGCTTCACCTCTTGCAGCAGAGAAGCAGCTTGGCGCCGCGCTTCTGTCTGCGACACCTGTTGGTGCAAACAAATGGCTTCTGTGAGTTGAAATCCGATCGTATAAACTGGATTTAGCGAACTCATCGGCTCTTGAAAAATCGTCGCAATCTGGCTGCCCCGGTATGTTTGTTTTTCCCTGTCGGGCATTTCCAGCAGATTCACAGGCCCCTTGCCAGCACCGTCTTTTGTCGAATAAAACCAAATTTCGCCGTCGATTTTCGTTGACG